>CAZVQL010000075.1:0-11994 GCA_964629305.1 uncultured Roseicyclus sp. | reverse complement strand
CATGTGAAATTCCTGTTTGCGACCACCGAGATCCGCAAGGTGCCGGTTACAGTCCTGTCTCGGTGCCAGCGGTTCGATCTGCGCCGGATCGAGCCGGAAGTGATGATCGCGCATCTGCAGGGCGTCGCGGCCAAGGAAAACGCCCAGATCGCCGAGGATGCGCTGGCGTTGATCACGCGGGCCGCCGAAGGATCGGTGCGGGATGCCATGAGCCTGCTGGATCAGGCCATCGCGCATGGGGCGGGCGAAACCACCGCCGACCAGGTGCGCGCGATGCTGGGCCTGGCCGACCGGGGCCGGGTGCTCGACCTGTTCGAGGCGATCATGGGCGGCGACGCGCCCGGCGCGCTGACGGAACTGGGCGCGCAATATGCCGACGGGGCCGACCCCGTGGCAGTGCTGCGCGATCTCGCCGAGATCACCCATTGGCTTTCGGTGGTGAAGATCACGCCCGAGGCCGCCGAAGATCCCACGATTTCGCCCGAGGAACGCGCCCGGGGCCGGTCGCTGGCCGACCGTTTGCCGATGCGGGTTCTGACGCGGATGTGGCAGATGCTGCTGAAGGCGCTTGAAGAGGTGGCGCTTGCCCCCAACGCCATGATGGCGGCCGAGATGGCGGTGATCCGGCTGACGCATGTCGCCGATCTGCCGACGCCCGGTGACCTGGTGAAGAAGCTGCAATCGACGCCCGCACCTTCGGGCGGGGCCGGTCCCGCGCGCCCCTCGGGTGGTGGCGGGGCGGTGCACGCACCGCGTGCGCAGGTGCCGGTCGCCCGCAGCAATGGCGGCCCTCAAGCTGCGCTTCAGCCGCAGGAAGGGCCGGACCTGTCGCTTTACCCGACCTTCGACAGCGTCGTGGCCCTGATCGAACAGGCGCGCGACATCAAGCTGCTGGTCGAGGTGAAGACCTGCCTGCGCCTTGCCAGCTACGCCCCCGGTCGGATCGAATTTCAGCCGACCGAAACCGCGCCCGCCGATCTGTCCCAGCGACTGGGCCGCGCGCTGCAACTGGCCACGGGCGCGCGCTGGATCATCTCGACCGTGAACGAGGGTGGTGGGCAGACCATCGCCGAGGCGGAACAGGCCGAGCGCAGCGCGCTGGAGGCCGAAGTGGAACAGCACCCGCTCTTGCAGGCGGTCAAGGCCGCCTTTCCCGAGGCGCGCATCGCCGCCATTCGTACGCGCGAGGAATTGCAGGCCCAGGCCCAGGCCGAGGCGCTGCCGGAATTGCCGGATCCCGACGACCTCCCCGAGGATTGGGACCCGTTCGACGATGAATGATTTAAACGGAGAGTGAACCGATGCTGAAGGGTTTGGGCGGTCTTGGCGACATGGCCAAGATCATGAAACAGGCGCAGGAAATGCAGACCAAGATGGCCGAGATGCAGGAGCAGCTCGAGACCATCACGGTCACGGGCGAGTCCGGGGCGGGCCTTGTGAAGGCGACAGCGACGGCCAAGGGTGAGCTGATCGGGCTGGATATCGACCCGTCGATCTTCAACCAGGACGACAAGGAAGTGGTCGAGGACCTGATCCTTGCCGCGATCAAGGATGCGCAGTCCCGCGCGCAGGAAAAGAGCCAGGAAGAAATGGCCAAGCTGACCGAAGGCATGGGCCTTCCGCCCGGCATGAAGATGCCGTTCTGAGGCGACGCCGGTGGCCGACGCGCCCAAGGATATCGAGGCCCTGATCGAGATCATGGCCCGCCTGCCGGGGCTTGGCCCGCGGTCGGCCCGGCGTGCCGTGCTGCAACTGATCAAGAAGCGGGGGCAGCTGATGCGCCCGCTTGCAGAGAGCATGGCCCGCGTGGCCGAGACGGCGCGCGAATGCCTGAACTGCGGGAATATCGGCACCGCCGATCTTTGCCCGATCTGTTCCGATGACCGGCGCGCGAACGGACAGATCTGCGTGGTCGAGGATGTCGCCGACCTGTGGGCGATGGAGCGGGGCGGCGCCTTTGCCGGGCGCTATCACGTGCTGGGCGGCACGCTTTCGGCGCTTGATGATATCGGGCCCGAGGATCTGCGCATCCCGAAGCTCTTGGATCGTGTGACCGGCGAGGGTGTCTCGGAGGTGATCCTTGCGCTGAACGCCACGGTCGACGGTCAGACCACCGCCCATTATATCGCTGATGCGCTGGAGGGGGCGGGCGTTTCCGTCACCTCGCTGGCGCAGGGCGTGCCGATCGGGGGCGAGTTGGACTACCTCGATGACGGGACGATTTCGGCCGCGCTGAAAGCGCGCAAGGCGATCTGAGCGGCGGCAGCCCCCTTCGTGACGCTACGTTTTCTTCGTTTCGTCGGCAAAACGCGCTAATCTTCCAATCATGAGCCACATGTCTGGCATCCGGGCCTATTCTCGGGCCGAATACATCTCCGACGCCATCGTGCATGCCTCGGGGATCGGTGCAGCACTGATCGGCGGGCCCGTCATGATCGCGTTGACCGCGATCTGGATCGGGGAGCCGGCGTTGGTCGCGGCGGTGGCCATCTACGTCGCCACCGGCCTTGCGATGTGGTCCTTTTCCGCCGCCTACAACCTGTTGCAGCGCCCGACCTGGGTCGACCGGCTGCGCCGTTTCGACAAATCGGCGATCTATTTCAAGATCGCGGGCACTTACACGCCCTTTGCGATCCTCGCTTCGGCGCACAGCGCGTTTCTGATCGCGATCTGGACCGTGGCGGCCTTGGGCGCGCTCTTGATCCTGTTCTCCTCGCGGCTCGGCTGGCTCTCCATCCCGCTCTACCTTGGCCTTGGCTGGGCGGGCGCGGTCTGGGGCGGGCCGCTGGTGTCGGCGCTCAGCCCCACGGGCTTCTGGCTGTTGGCGGCGGGGGGGATCACGTATTCCTCCGGCATCGCCTTCCTGCTGTGGCAGAAGCTGCCGTTCCACAACACGATCTGGCATGTCTTCGTCTTTCTGGGCTCGCTGGCCTGTTACGGCGCCATCGCGGCCGAGCTGTGGCTTAGGGCAAATCCGGTCTGACGCGGCGTCGGTTGACCCTGCCGCGTCGATTTTGACCTGTTTTCCACCCCCCGATCGCACTATCACTCCCCATTGAAACGGCATGCGGCGCCGGGGAGGCGCTGCGAGAGAGGAGAGGTCCGCATGAAGGTACTTGTGCCCGTCAAGCGCGTCATCGACTACAACGTGAAGGTCCGCGTGAAGGCGGATGGCTCCGGGGTCGATCTCGCCAACGTCAAGATGTCGATGAATCCCTTCGACGAGATCGCGGTCGAGGAAGCGATCCGTCTGAAGGAGGCCGGCAAGGCCGATGAGGTCATCGCCGTCTCGATCGGCGTGAAGCAGGCACAGGAAACCCTGCGCACCGCACTGGCGATGGGGGCTGACCGCGCGATCCTCGTGGTGGCCGCGGATGACGTGCACCAGGACATCGAGCCGCTGGCAGTCGCCAAGATCCTGAAGGCCGTGATCGACGAGGAACAGCCGGGCCTCGTTCTGGCCGGCAAGCAGGCGATCGACAACGACATGAACGCGACGGGCCAGATGCTGTCCGCGCTTCTGGGTTGGTCGCAGGCCACCTTCGCTTCCGAGGTTTCGGTCGAGGGCGACTCCGCGGTCGTGACTCGCGAGGTCGACGGCGGTCTGCAGACGATCAAGGTGAAGATGCCGGCCATCGTCACCGTCGATCTGCGCCTGAACGAGCCGCGCTACGCGTCGCTGCCCAATATCATGAAGGCGAAGAAGAAGCCGCTGGATGAGAAGACGGCCGCCGATTACGGCGTCGACGTCACGCCGCGGCTGGAGATCGTCAAGACCACCGAGCCCGAAAGCCGCAAGGCCGGCGTCAAGGTGGGCTCGGTCGACGAGCTGATCGCGAAACTCAAGGACGAAGCGGGGGTGATCTGATGGCGGTTCTTCTTCTGGCCGAGGTGACCTCGGGTGAGCTGAACATGGACGCGACCGCCAAGGCGGTGACGGCGGCGACCAAGCTGGGCGACGTGACGGTGCTGTGCGCCGGGGCGTCGGCCAAGGCGGCAGCCGACCAGGCGGCCACGATCGCGGGCGTGTCCAAGGTGCTCTGCGCCGAAGGCGACAGCCTGGGCCACCGTCTGGCCGAGGCGACGGCAGACCTGATCGTGGGCCTTGCGGGCGATTACAGCCACATCGTTGCGCCCGCGACGACGGACGCCAAGAACATCATGCCGCGCGTCGCGGCGATGCTGGACGTGATGGTGATCTCGGACGCTTCGGGCGTCGTGGACGCCGACACGTTCGAGCGCCCGATCTACGCGGGCAACGCGATCCAGACCGTGAAGTCGTCCGATGCGAAGAAGGTCGTGACCTTCCGCACCTCGACCTTCGACGCTGCAGGCACGGGCAATTCGGCCTCGGTCGAGATGGTGGATGCACCGGCGGCCTCTGGCCTGTCGTCCTGGGTCGAGGACAAGGTCGCGGCCTCGGACCGGCCCGAGCTGACCAGCGCGGGCATCGTCGTCTCCGGTGGGCGCGGCGTGGGCTCGGAAGAGCAGTTCGCGCTGATCGAGGGGCTGGCCGACAAGCTGGGCGCCGCCGTGGGCGCGTCCCGCGCGGCGGTCGACTCGGGCTATGCGCCGAACGATTGGCAGGTGGGCCAGACCGGCAAGGTCGTGGCGCCCGAGCTTTACATCGCGGTCGGCATCTCGGGGGCGATCCAGCACCTTGCCGGGATGAAGGACTCGAAGGTTATCGTCGCGATCAACAAGGACGAAGAGGCGCCGATCTTCCAGGTCGCCGACTACGGGCTTGTCGCTGACCTGTTCGAGGCCATCCCGGAGCTGACCGGCAAGCTCTGAGGCATCTCGTCGAACCATTTGCCGCCTCGCACCCCCGGGTGCGGGGCGGTTTCCGTTTCAGCTTAGCGCGGCCTTGAGACGTTCGGCCGCGAGGTCATGAAGGTCGGGGCCGGGCAGGGCGCGCGCCGCGGCCTCTTCCCTTGCTGCGAAGAACATGCCGCGCGTCGTGGTCGTCTGCTTGCCCACGTCGGGCGCGACGATGGTGACGGAGGCCGCATGGGCCGAAACGGTCTCGAGCATCTCGCGCGTCACGAAAAGCGGATCATGCCCCAGCGCGTGGGCGCAGCCCGGCTCATCAGGGTGGCGGCGTGCCAGCCACAGCAGGTGGACAGGGGCCGCCGTAGCGCGCAGGTAGCCGGACATTCGCGCGACCCAGGCGGCACGCAGCTCGGTCACCACGACGGCGAACCGGTCGGGCGACAGACCCCTGAGATGGGTCAGCAGGTGCCGCGTGAAGTGGAACTCGGTGAAATCGACATCGCGGTAGATCGTGCGCAGCATGTTGGTCGCCCTGATGAACCTGTCGTTCCGGCGCGGATGCACCGAGTAGAAGCGGTTCGTCATGTTCTGTGCCCCGGTGATCTGCAGCACGACGGCGCTGGCGCCTTCCTGTGCGGACAGGATCGCGGGGTCGCCCAACAGGACGTCGAGGCCCGCGTTCATCACTCCCATGTTCACCACGTCGAGCGGCAGGCTCGTGTCGAGCTGGGCCGCGAACGGGGCGTGGACGAACCGCCCAAATGTCTCGGATCCGCCGAGGCAGAGCACATAGGGCCGGACCATTCCATTGCCCGGACCACGGAAGCGCAGGACCGATCCCGGATAGACGACCGGACGGTAGTCGAGCGGCATGGGGCCGCGGTGTTCGAAACTCATCTCCTTCGCTCCCACCAGATTGAAGACTCACCCAGGGCCAGCATCCAGCAAAGGCGTTGCCAAAGCGCTAAACTACTATTTTTCTGTGTTTTTTAGGGATTTCCATGGATCGCGCCCGCGCGCTTGGGCCGCGGGGGGTGGGCTTGTCTCTCGCGCTGCGCCGGGCCTATCCTGCGCATGGAACACGGGGCGCTCACGTGCGCGCGCGAGAGGACGGACATGGACATCAAGTCGATCGGTGTGGTTGGCGCTGGACAGATGGGCAACGGCATCGCCCATGTCTGTGCCCTTGCGGGCTATGACGTGGTGATGACCGACATCAGCGCCGACGCGCTGTCGAACGCCATGGCGCTGATCGAGAAGAACATGTCGCGCCAGGTCGGGCGCGGGAAGATCTCCGAGGCCGAGATGGCCGAGGCGATGGCCCGCATCCGCACGACGACGACGCTGACCGATGTCGGTCCGAGCGACCTCATCATCGAGGCCGCGACCGAGCGTGAGACGGTCAAGCAGGCGATCTTCGAGGATCTGCTGCCGCATATCAAACCCGAGACGATCCTGACCTCGAACACCTCTTCGATCTCGATCACCCGGCTGGCCAGCCGCACGGACCGGCCCGAAAAGTTCATGGGATTCCACTTCATGAACCCGGTGCCCGTGATGCAGCTGGTCGAGCTGATCCGCGGCATCGCCACGGATGAAGAGACCTTCGCGGCCTGCAAGGCTGTGGTGGACCGGCTGGGCAAGACGGCCGCCACGGCCGAGGATTTCCCCGCCTTCATCGTCAATCGCATCCTGATGCCGATGATCAACGAGGCGGTCTACACGCTCTACGAGGGTGTGGGGAACGTGAAGTCGATCGACGAGTCGATGAAGCTGGGCGCGAACCACCCGATGGGGCCGCTGGAACTGGCCGACTTCATCGGGCTCGACACCTGCCTTGCGATCATGAACGTGCTGCACGACGGGCTTGCCGACACGAAGTACCGGCCCTGCCCGCTGCTGACCAAATACGTCGAGGCCGGCTGGCTTGGCCGCAAGACGCAGCGCGGGTTCTACGACTACCGCGGCGAGGTGCCGGTACCGACGCGCTGACGCGACGGATCTTTCAAGGAAACGGGCGTCACACCTGGTCGGGGTCGTCCCTGAGCGACAGGGTGCGCGCGCGCAGCCAGGCCATGAACTCGCGCGGCTTGCCGATCCGGCTTTCCCACTGGTCGGGCGTGATCGGGTTGCCGATGATCGGCGCCTGCGGCTTGTCGAAGCTGTGCACGACCTCGTGGATCAGAAGGCCCTGCCGCAGGATCGGCGAGATGCGGTTGGCGACCTGGTACCAGCGCGAGTTGGACCCGGTGAAGAAGCAGGGCACGATCGTGGCCCCCGACTTGCGGATCATCTTGGCGGTGAAGACGTTCCACTCCCCTTCGATGGCGGGGCCCATCATGGTCTCCGATGCTGCGACGGCCCCGGACGGAAAGAGCGCGATCAGACCCTTCTGTTCGAGATGCGCCATCGCGCTCGCCCGCATCTGAAGCATCTTTTCTTGCGCTTCCGGCTCATGCGGGAAGGGCACGGGGATCATGTAGCCGGCCGCGCTTTCGTCCAGCCCGGTCAGAAGCGCGCGCGTGAGGATGCGGTAGTCGAGGCGGCGCCGACCGATCAGATCGGCCAGGATCATCCCGTCGACAAGACCGTGCGGATGGTTGGCGACGAAGACCACCGGCCCCTCGGCCGGGATGCGGTCGAGCTGGTGCTGCGGCGTCTGCAGGTCGATGCCCATCACCTTCATCGTCGCAGGCCAAAAGGCCTGACCCTTGAAGTCACCCATCGTCTCGAACTGGCGGACGCGGCGGATGATGGTGATCTTGCCGGTCAGCCATTCGATCGCCTTGATCGCGTGGCGGGTCCAGAAACTGTCGAAGCTGTTGGCATAGGTCAGGCTGCGCCGGTCATAGACCCGCTCGGGCCCCGGTCGCAGCGCCGGTCGCGGCGCAGTTATGTTGCGGGAACTGGTATCGGTCACGCGCCCTCGTCCCATCGCGTCTTTGCCGTCATTTTCCCCGGCTCAGGTCTCCTCGCCGAAGCGGTCCGCGACGAGCGCTTGAAGCGCATCGGCCAGCTTCTCCGCTTCAGGGCCGGTGGTTTCGACCTCAATAGAGGTTCCCATGGAAGCTGCCAACATCAAAAGGCCCATGATCGAATCCCCGGCGGCACTCAGCCCATCCCGCCGCACGGTGGCCGTTGCGTCATGCTCCTCGACCACTTCCACGAACCGGGCCGAGGCCCGTGCGTGAAGGCCCTTCACGTTCACGATGTCGAAATGGCGTGTGACGCTGTCTTCGGACATCAGGGTGCTCCGTCAAAGCTGTTGATGTAGCGCCGCCCTGCCTCGGCGGCACGCGCCACGGCGTCATCGACGCTCAGCTGGCGGGATTTCGCGAGCTTGATCAGCATGGGCAGGTTTACCCCGGTCAGGATCTTGCGGTTCTGCGGGCGGCACGCCGTGAGAGAGAGGTTGGAGGGCGAGCCGCCGAACATGTCCGTCACCACCACGACGCCCGATCCGTCGTCGACAGCATCCGCGGCCTCGCAGATCTCGCGCGTGCGCGCGGCGCGGTCGTCCTCGGGGCCGATCGAGATGGCGATCATCGCCGCCTGTCGGCCGACCACATGTTCCGCCGCCCGCTTGAGCTCGGATGCGAGCCCCCCATGGGCGACGATCACGATGCCGATCACCTGTCTTTCGCCTCTGGCCTGTCAGCCCCGCCGGCCGTCTCGGCGCGGCGCTGTTCCACTTCCCTGTGCCGTTTAGACACCGGCCACCCGGCCTCTGCAAGATGGGCGGCCAGGATTTCGGTCATCGCGACCGAGCGGTGTTGCCCGCCGGTGCATCCGAAGGCGATCGTCAGGTGGCTTTTTCCCTCTGCCTCGAAGGCCGGCAGGAGAAGGTCGGCCATGTCGATGACCTTGTCCCGGAAGGCTTCGAAACGGGCGTCGGCCGCGATGTAGGCCTGAACCTCGGGCGCGCGGCCGTCTTGTGGCTTCAGCACCGGGTCCCAGTGCGGATTGCGAAGGAAGCGGCAGTCGAACACGAGGTCGGCACCCGTCGGCAGACCCCGCCGGTAGGAGAAGGACATCACCGTCACCGCAAGCCGCCCCGCACCCTCGGGCGCGAAGAGGCGGGCGATCTCGGCGCGCAGGTCATGTGGCGTAAGCGCCGAGGTGTCGATCAGCACGGTGGCGCGGGCGCGGACGGGGACGAGCAGCGCCAGTTCCTGCGCAATGCCCTGCGCAGGGTCGGCATCAGGGGCGAGCGGGTGGCGGCGGCGGGTCTCGGAGTAACGGCGTTGCAGGACATCGGCGGCACAGTCGAGGTAGAGCAGGTCCGGTGCATAGCCCGGCGTCTCGACCAGCCGGTCGACGGCCGAGACGAGGCCGGTCGCCGAGTAATCGCGGTTGCGCGCATCGGTTCCAAGGGCAAGCGGCTTGTCGGGCGGCGCGCCCTCGAGCAGCCGTGGCAGAAGGCTGAGCGGCAGGTTGTCGATGGCCTCGAAGCCGAGGTCCTCGAGCGCGTTGATCGCGGTGGACCTGCCCGCGCCCGAAGGGCCGGTCACGAAGATGACGCGGGCCGGGGGCCTGTCCTGTGACGGCGTGGTCTTAGGGTCGTTCTGCATGGGTCCTGTGGCCACCTAGGGCTCGGCGCGACCGTGGCGCGCCATGATGACGAGGGTTGGCGCGAGGGTCGGCGCTTGGCCGCCGTGGATCAACGGGCGCGTCTCATCCCCGATCGCGACCAAGCGTCGCGGCGGAAGGCGGGCTGTCTCCTGCCGGTCGAGGTCGACGGCGATGGCAAGCGGTGCGGCGGGTGTGATGGGACCGCCATGCAGCAGCCCGATGCCGCGCGCCTCGATCAGGTCCGGCGACTGGGGCGGGCGTTCCAGCATGGCCCCGTCGGGTGCCGGGATCAGCCGGACCCCATCGTCGGAAATCAGCGTCGCGCCGAGCGCGATCAGCGACAGCGCGAGGCTCGATTTGCCGGAGCCGGGCGCGCCGAGGATCAGGATCCCCCGATCCGCGATCGCGACCGCGGTCGCGTTCAGCCAAAACGCGTCACCGTCCCGCGCCGTCACCCAACGGGTGATCGGCTCGGGCGGTGGGGTGTCGGTCATGCTGGCAGGGGCCTAGATCGGCAGGCCGACCACGAAACGCGCGCCGAGCGGTTCGGAGGTGGCATCGGCCTCGGTCGGGCGGATGTTCTCGGCCCAGATCACACCGCCATGGGCTTCGATGATCTGCTTGGAAATAGCGAGCCCGAGACCCGAGTGATTGCCGAATTGTTTCACCGGACGCTCGGAATAGAAGCGGTTGAAGACCTTGGTCAGAGCTTCTTCGGGGATGCCCGGGCCGGTGTCCTCGACCACGATCAGGACGCGATTCTCGCGCTGCCGGGTCCACAGGCGCACCGCATCGCCTTCCTCGCAGAAGGAAATGGCATTCGAGAGCAGGTTGACGAACACCTGTGCCAGCCGTCCCTCGAGACCCGAGATGCGGATTCGTTCGGGCGGCAGGTCGGTGATGAAGTCGACGCCCTTCTTCGCGGCCTCTTCGGAATGATACTGCGAGATGTTCTGAAGGGTACGGACGAGGTCGAATTCCTCTTCCTCCTCCTTGACCAGTTCGCTGTCGAGGCGGGACGCGTTGGAAATGTCCGAGACCAGCCGGTCGAGGCGCTGCACGTCATGCTCGATCACCTCGAGCAAGCGGTTGCGCTGATCCTCGGTCTTGGCAAGGCGCATCGTGCCCACGGCCGAGCGCAGGCTGGCCAGCGGGTTCTTGATCTCATGGCTGACATCTGCGGCGAACTGTTCGTTCGCGTCGATCCGGTCGTAGAGGGCGCCAACCATGCCGCGCAGCGCGCCGGACAGCCGCCCGATCTCGTCGGGGCGGCCCGTGAGGTCGGGGATACGCACGCGCGTCGGGCTCATCTTGCGGGCGTTCTTGTCGCGCCCCAACTCGGCCGCTTCGGCGAGGTCTGCGAGCGGATGGGCGATGGTCGAGGCCAGCACGAGGCTGAGGCCGATGGAGACAAGCAGCGCGACAACGAACATCTGCAAGAGCTGTTCGCGTTCCACGCGGACCAGTTGGTCGATCTCGCCGGCAGCGGTCGTGACGACGACCACGCCAATCGTGCCAGAATTGCCGGTGATCGGCGTGGCGGCCGCATAGAGCGTGCCGGTCGTGTTCACGCCGCGGTTCAGAACCGTCAGCCCCTCTGCGGCGGGAGCGATCAGACTTGCAGCCAGCTCTGCACTTGTCGTGGTGGCCGGCGCATTCGCGTCGCTGCCCAACAGACCCGACAGGCCCGACCAGATCGTGTTCAGGAAATCCGTGATCAGGAGGGTCTCCTGCCGACTTCCGTCGAGACCCCGCACCGGGCGCGCGGGCGAGAGCGACAGGCTTTCCGTCGAGGCGACGAGGGTGGCCGGCAGGGTGTAGACGAACACGTCCACACCGTCCGACAGGCTGATACGGCTGAGCACCTGCGCAGGGTCGATTGCGCCGGGACCGGTAAGGCTGCCGGGACCGTCTGTGGGAAGCTGCGCTTCCAGGACCTCTGCGATCAGCTGTGCCTCAACTGCGAGAGCCCGCTCTCGCTGGACGACAAGACTGTCGCGGAACGGGTTGAGGTACATCACGCCCGCAACCAGCACGACCATGGCCAGCAGGTTGAACAGGATGATCTTCCGCGCCAAGGGCGATCGGTTGAGCGAGATCACGTTCCGTCGCGCACGCGCCGCCTTGAGCTCGCTCTCGACCGAGCCGGGCGGACGGTCCCAGTCCTCGCCCAGAACGATATCCGCCCTGGCGCTGGCGCGTCGGTTGGTCATGGAAAGATCGGCGGGCACGCTTTGCTGCCTTATTCTTCGTTGTAGCGATAGCCGATCCCGTAGAGCGTCTCGATGGCGGTGAAGTCGTCATCGACCTGGCGCATCTTCTTGCGCAGACGCTTGATGTGGCTGTCGATGGTGCGGTCATCGACATAGACCTGCTCATCATAGGCCACATCCATCAGCTGGTCGCGGCTTTTCACGAAACCGGGGCGCTGGGCCAGGGCCTGCAGCAGCAGGAACTCGGTTACGGTCAGCGACACGTCCTTGCCCTTCCAGGTGACGGCGTGGCGCAGCGGGTCCATCGAGAGCTGGCCGCGCACCATGACGGCGCTTTCCTCGGGCACGCCGGCGGCGTCGGAGGCGATCGCCTCTTGCCGTCGGAGGATCGAGCGGATGCGCTCGACCAGCAGACGCTGCGAGAACGGCTTCTTGA
>CAZVQL010000074.1:0-12080 GCA_964629305.1 uncultured Roseicyclus sp. | reverse complement strand
CCGCGGGACCCGAAGCCCCGAGGTCGAAAGACCTCGGGGCTTTGCCGTTCAGCGCACTCAGTCGCGGACCGAGGCGGCCGGGTAGGTGCCGAGGATCTTGAGATAGCTGGTGAAATACTCCAGCTCTTCCATCGCGAGCCGGACGTTGGCGTCGTCGGGGTGCCCCTCGATATCGGCGTAGAACTGCGTCGCGGTGAAGGAGCCGTCGACCATGTAGCTCTCCAGCTTGGTCATGTTCACGCCGTTCGTGGCGAAGGCGCCCATCGCCTTGTAGAGCGCGGCGGGGATGTTGCGCACGCGGAAGACGAAGGTCGTCATCATGTGATCGGCGCGGCGGGTCATGTCGGGCTCGCGCGACATGATGAGAAACCGCGTGGTGTTGGTGTCGTGATCCTCGATATGGCGGGCCAGCACGTCGAGGCCGTAGATCTCGCCCGCCAGTTCCGAGGCAAGCGCGGCTTTCGACGTGTCGCCCCAGGCCGCCACGTCGCGGGCGGCGCGGGCATTGTCGGGGCTGACGCGGCCGGTGATGCCCTGCTCGCGCAGGAAGCGGGCGCATTGGGGCAGAAGGACGAGGTGCGACCACGCCTCCTTCACGTCGGAGAGCTTGGCGCCGGGCACGGCCAGAAGGTTGATGTGCACGCGGACGAAGGCCTCGTCGACGATGTGTAGCCCCGAGGAGGGCAGAAGGCGGTGAATGTCGGCGACGCGGCCATAGGTCGTGTTCTCGACCGGCAGCATCGCCTGCTCGGCCTGACCGCTGCGCACGGCCTCGATCGCATCCTCGAACGTGGCGCAGGGCAACGCCTCGAGCCCCGGGCGCGCGGTATGGCAAGCCTGGTGCGAATAGGCGCCGGGTTCCCCCTGAAAGGCGATGCGTGCGGTCATGTCTCCACCTTCGCGCGAGTGGGCGTTTCGTCGCGCTCCCTACACCTTGCCTTGGGTCGGTGAAACCCCATACATACCCCCGAAACCGCGATACGATTGGGAAGACCATGCTGGACACCATGACCATCACCAAGGCGTTCGCCTCTGTCTGTGGCGCAATGCTGGTGCTTCTTCTGGGCGGCTGGGCCGCCGAGGGGCTCTACAACATCGAGAACCACGGCGAGGATCACGTGCCGGGCTACGCCATCCTGATCGAGGAAGAAGGCGAAGCCGCTGTCGAGGAAGAGGTGGTCGAGGTCGCCTTTGCCGATGTCTACGCCGCCGCCGATGCGGGCGCGGGCGAGCGCCTGTGGCGCCAGTGCTCGGCCTGTCACGCGCTGAATGGCAACGACGGGGTGGGTCCCCACCTGAACGGTGTGGTCAACCGTCCGAAGGGCGCGGCGGACGGGTTCAACTACTCGGACACGCTCGCGTCGATGGGCGGCGAATGGACACCGGAAAACCTGTCGAACTTCATCGCCAACCCCCGCGAATACGCGCCGGGCACCGCGATGGCCTACAACGGGATGCGCGATGTCGAGGATCGGGCGAACCTGATCGCCTATCTCGCGACCACCACCGAGTGAGGCGTTGCGACACCTGATCGAAGGGCCGCCCGATGGGGCGGCCTTTTTCGTTTCGGTCGGCCCGATCACCGCCGATCACGCATTCTCAACTTGAACCCATGCGGGGCTGGTCCTTAACGTGTTGCGACACAGATAAAGGGGGCAAGAGCCCCAGAGGACGAGCCTGGAGATCCGCATGACCGAACGCCCCGCCGCCCTCGCGGTCGCCGCCCCGGTGATCCGCACCCGCCCCGCCCTTTTCGCGCTGCCGCTCGGCGCCGCCGTGATCCTGGCGCTGGCCGCGTTGCCGGCCCGCGCGCAGGACGAGGCGCTGACCGTCACCCATGGCTTCGCAACCTTCGGGCTGGAGGATCTGACCTATCCCGCCGATTTCGAGCACCTCGACTATGTGAACCCCGATGCGCCGCAGGGGGGCGAGATGTCGCTCAGCTGGTCGAGCGCGGGCGGCTCCTTCGACTCGATGCACCCCTATACCAACCAGGGCAATCCGGCCGTGCTGGCCAACATCTTCTTCGAGTCGATGCTGGAAGGCACGCTCGACACGATCGGCGAAAGCTACTGCCTGCTCTGCGAAACGATGGCCTATCCCGAGGATCGGTCCTACGTCATCTTCACCATCCGCGAAGAGGCGCGCTTTTCCGACGGCACGCCGGTGACTGCCGACGACGCGCTCTTTTCCTACGAGATCCTGCGCGACGAGGGGCTGCCCTCGTTCCGGGCGAACATCCCGCTGACCATCGACAGCGCCGAGGTGATCGACGAGCGGACGATCCGCTTCAACTTCAACCCAGACAGCCAGGTCCGCGGCCGGATCGAGGCGGCGGGCGGCCTGCCCGTCTTCAGCCGCGCGAGCCACGAGGCCAGCGGGCGCGATTTCTCGGAAAGCCGGCTGGAGCCGCTGGTGGGGTCCGGCCCTTACGTGCTTGGCGAGGTCGATCCGGGCCGCTCGACCGTTTTCGTGCGAGACGAGGACTATTGGGGCAACGACCTGCCCCTCAATAAGGGGCGGCACAATTTCGGGTCGATCCGCGTGGAATACTACGCCGACGCGATTGCCGCCTTCGAGGGGTTCACCGCGGGCAACTATATGTTCCGGCAGGAAAACTCGTCTCAGAACTGGGCCAACAGCTACGATTTTCCGCGCCTGAACGAAGGCGTCGTGATCCGCGAGGAAATCCCCCAGGGTCTGATCGCGAGCGGACAGAGCTTTGTCTTCAACCTGCGGCGCGAAAAGTTCCAGGACCCGCGCGTGCGCGAAGCCATCGCGCTGATGTTCAACTTCGAATGGACAAACCAGACGCTGTTCTATGGCCTCTACCAGCCCGTCGACAGCTTCTGGGAGAACACCCACCTCGAGGCGGAGGGCATGGCGCCCCCCGAAGAGCTGGCGGTGTTGGAACCCTTCCGCGGGCGCATCCCGGAAGAAGTGTTCACCGATGTGCCGTTCTCCACGCCCGCGTCGGACCCCGACCGCACCTTTGACCGCCGCCAGGCGCGGCGCGCGACGGCGCTGCTGGAGGAAGCGGGCTGGGTGCCGGGCGATGACGGTCTGCTGCGCAATGCCGAGGGGCGCACGCTGGAGGTCGAGTTCCTGAACGCCGGGCCGCTCTTTGACCGGATCATCAATCCTTACGTCGAGAATTTGCGCGCCATCGGCATCGACGCGCGGCTGACGCGCGTGGACGGGGCGCAGATGAACCAGCGCCAGCGGGATGCGGATTTCGACCTGCTGACCGACCATTTCCCGATGTCCTACGAACCGAGCACCAACCTGCGCCAGTATTTCGGGTCGATCGGCGCGGACGAGAGCCTGTTCAACGTGGCGGGCCTGTCCGATCCGGTGATCGACGAGTTGCTCGAGACGGTGATCCGCGCCGAAACCCGCGAGGAGATGGAGGTCGCGACCCGCGCGCTCGACCGCGTGCTGCGTGCCTATCGCATCCGCGTGCCGCAATGGTTCAACGACAGCGCGTGGGTCGCCTATTACAACCACTACCGCTATCCCGAAGAGCTGCCGCCCTATGGCATCGGCTTCCTCGATTTCTGGTGGGTCGACCCCGAGGCCGAGCAGGCGCTTCGCGATCAGGGCGTGCTGTAACCAGGTATGGGAGCCTATATCCTCAGACGCCTCGCGCTGATGATCCCCACGCTTCTGGGGATCATGGTGATCAACTTCGCGCTGACGCAATTCGTGCCGGGCGGTCCTGTGGAACAGGTCATCGCCCAGCTCGAGGGCGAGGGCGACGTGTTCGCCGGCATCTCCGGCGGCGGGTCCGAGACGGGCGCCGCCGAGATCGAGGGCAGCGGCTACGAGGGCGCGCGCGGTCTGCCGCCGCAGTTCCTCGACGAATTGCGCATCCAGTTCAACTTTGCCCGTATCGTCTGCGAAGAGGGGTTCACGGGGGTTCCCGACCTCGACGATCCGGCCTGCGTGGCCGAGGACATCCCCGGCATCGAGCGCTTCTTCCTGATGATGTGGGACTACATGCGCTTCGATTTCGGCGAGAGCTATTTCCGCTCGATCTCGGTCATCGACCTGGTCATCGAAAAGTTGCCGGTGTCGATTTCGCTGGGTCTGTGGTCGACGCTGATCGCCTATCTCGTGTCGATCCCGCTGGGCATCCAGAAGGCGACGCGCGACGGGTCGAAGTTCGACACATGGACCTCGGGCGTGATCATCGTGGCCTATGCGATCCCCGGGTTCCTCTTCGCGATCCTGTTGCTGGTGGTCTTCGCGGGCGGGCGGTATTTCCAGATCTTCCCGCTTCGCGGCCTGACCTCGGACGGGTGGGAGGATATGAACCTGATCCAGCAGATCGGTGATTACTTCTGGCACATCACCCTGCCGGTGCTGGCCTCGACCATCTCGGCCTTTGCGACGCTGACGCTGCTGACGAAGAATTCCTTCCTCGACGAGATCAAGAAGCAATACGTGATGACGGCGCGGGCCAAGGGGCTGCGGGAAAATCGCGTGCTCTACGGCCATGTCTTCCGCAACGCGATGCTGATCGTGATCGCTGGATTCCCGGCGGTCTTCGTCGGCGTCTTCTTCGGCGGTTCGCTGATCATCGAGACGATCTTTTCGCTCGACGGCCTCGGGCGTCTGGCCTTCGAGGCGGCGGTCAGCCGCGACTACCCGGTGATCTTCGGCACGCTTTTCGTCTTCGGCCTGATCGGCCTTGTCGTGAACATCCTGTCGGACCTGATGTATGTCTGGATCGACCCACGGATCGACTTCGAGACGCGGGAGACCTGAGATGGCCTTGCCCGACGATCATCCCCGCGGCCCCGATCCGGCACGCCCGCGCCTCGACCCCGAACCGGGGCTGCGGCCGACGCCGCCGATCATGGTGCCGCCGGCGCGGCAGGGGTTCCTGTCGCCGCTCAACCGCCGCCGGTGGGACAATTTCAAGGCGAACCGCCGCGCGCTCTGGTCGCTGTGGATCTTCGCGATCCTCTATGGCCTGAGCCTGTTTGCCGAGTTCATCGCCAACGACCGCCCGCTTCTGGTGCAGTACCAGGGCGGCTATTACACGCCGATCTTCAACTTCTACCCCGAGACCGAGTTCGGCGGCGATTTCCGGACCGAGGCCGTCTACCGCGATGTCGAGGTGCAATGCCTGATCGTGTCGGGCGGGCTGGACGATTGCTGGGACGACCCCGAGGGCGTGATCGAAGAAGTGCAGGAGACCGGTAGCTTCGGCGGTGTCGAGGTGGACGAGGGCTGGCTGCTCTGGCCGCTCATTCCCTACAGCTACAACACCGTCAACGACATCGGGCGTGCCGCCCCTTCGCCGCCTGATGCCGATCATTGGCTGGGTACGGATGACACGGCGCGCGACGTACTCGCCCGCGTGATCTACGGCTTCCGGCTGTCGGTGACCTTTGCGCTTGTCGTGACCTTCCTGACCTCGGTCATCGGGATCGCGGCGGGCGCGGCACAGGGGTATTACGGCGGTTGGCTCGACCTGATCTTTCAGCGGATCATCGAGATCTGGAACTCCACCCCCAGCCTTTACATAATCATCATCATATCCGCGATTTTCGTGATGGATTTCTGGCTGCTCGTGTTCCTGATGGTGCTCTTCGGCTGGACGGGACTTGTGGGCGTGGTGCGCGCCGAATTCCTGCGGGCGCGGAATTTCGAGTATGTCCGCGCGGCGCGCGCGCTTGGGGTCGGCAACGGCACGATCATGTATCGCCACGTTCTGCCCAACGCGATGGTGGCGACGCTGACCTTCCTGCCCTTCATCGTGACGGGCACGATCGGGGGGCTTGCCAGCCTCGACTTCCTGGGCTTCGGCCTGCCGTCCTCGGCCCCGTCACTGGGCGAGATGACGCTACAGGCCAAGAACAACCTGCAGGCGCCCTGGCTGGGCTTCACCGCGTTCTTCACCTTCGCGATCATGCTGTCGCTTCTGGTGTTCATCTTCGAGGGCATCCGCGACGCCTTTGACCCGCGCAAGACCTTCGTGGCCTCGCAGGCCCCCGAAGAGGCCGTGGACGCGGAAAAGGCGGAGGCACGCTGATGGCGGACCCGATCCTTCAGGTGCATGACCTGTCCGTCCGGTTCGGTGGAACGCAGGCGGTGCGCGGCGTGTCCTTCCATGTCGACCATGGCGAGACCGTCGCGTTGGTCGGCGAAAGCGGGTCGGGCAAGTCGGTCACGGCGCTGTCGACGGTGAACCTGATCCCCGGTGCACCCGAGATCACCGGTTCGGTCAGCTATGACGGGCAGGAGATGGTGGGCGCGGACGAGGGGCTGCTCAGGCAGATCCGCGGCAATGACATCAGCTTCATCTTCCAGGAGCCGATGACCTCGCTGAACCCGCTGCACACGCTTGAAAAGCAGATCACCGAAAGCCTGATGCTGCACCAAGGGTTGCGCGGCGCGGCGGCGCAGGCGCGGGTGGTGGAGTTGCTCAAGAAGGTCGGCATCCGCGACCCCGAAAGCCGGCTGGGCGCCTATCCGCACCAGTTGTCGGGTGGGCAGCGGCAGCGCGTGATGATCGCGATGGCGCTGGCCAATGGTCCCAAGCTTCTGGTCGCGGACGAGCCGACGACTGCGCTGGACGTGACGATCCAGGCGCAGATCCTGGAGTTGCTGGCCGATCTGAAGCGCGACCTGGGCATGAGCCTGCTGTTCATCACCCACGACCTGACGATCGTGCGGCGCATCGCCGACCGGGTCTGCGTGATGCAGAACGGGGTGATCGTGGAACAGGGCCGCACGGCCGAGATCTTCGCCAACCCCAGCCACCCGTACACGCAGAAACTGCTGGCCGCCGAGGCGACCGGAAGCCCCGACCCGGTGGAGGAGGACGCGCCCGAGATCGTGGCGACCGACGCGCTGCGCGTCTGGTTCCCGATCCAGCGCGGCTTCCTGCGGCGGACTGTGGGGCATGTGAAGGCGGTGAACGCCGCCACGCTGAGCGTGCGCGCGGGCGAAACGGTGGGGATCGTGGGCGAAAGCGGGTCGGGCAAGACGACGCTGGCGCTGGCGATCATGCGGCTGATTTCCTCGCAGGGGCCGGTGATCTTCATGAACCGCGACGTGCAGGGCCTGCACTCGCGCGAGTTGCGGCCCCTCAGGCGTGACATGCAGATCGTGTTCCAGGACCCTTACGGCAGCCTGTCCCCCCGGATGACGGTCGAGCAGATCGTGGCCGAGGGACTGACCGTGCATGGTGTGGGCCGCGAGGACCGGCGCCAAAGGGTGGCCGAGATCCTGGCCGAGGTGGGCCTCGACCCCGCGATGATGGACCGCTACCCGCATGAATTCTCGGGTGGTCAGCGGCAGCGCATCGCGATCGCGCGGGCGATGATTCTGCGACCCAAGCTGGTGGTGCTGGACGAGCCGACAAGCGCGCTCGACATGACGGTGCAGGTGCAGATCGTGGAGCTTTTGCGCGCGCTTCAGCGCAAGCACGGCATCGCCTACCTGTTCATCAGCCATGACCTGAAGGTGGTGCGCGCGCTGAGCCACAAGGTGATCGTCATGCGCAATGGCGACGTGGTGGAGACGGGCGAGACCCAGGCGCTGTTCCGGAACCCGAGGTCGGACTATACGCGCGACCTGATGCGTGCGGCCTTTGGCGAGGTCGGGGCAGCCTGACGGAAAAACCTATCGTCCATATTAGTTGTGATCCGCCATCAATTGTGCAACTCTTGGTTGCATGACGCGCAACAATACACCCCCGTTTGCGCCCATCACGGGTCGGGGGGCGGTGCAGGACGAACGCAGGGTTCGACCGGAGCCGGCCCCATTCCCTGACAGGGCGCGGTTCGGCTGGATCACCGGTCGGGCTGCACAACGGTCAGATGGCCGAGGAATGGCCTTCGGCGCGCATCTCGTATTCGTCGAAGGCGCGGGCGATCATCCGGGCCAACGGCCGTCCTTCGGGCAGGATGTTGAACCCGTCCGGCGTGATCCGCACCATGCCGGGGAACTGCTCGGCCGCTGCGCTGAACAACTCGGTCAGGCGCGTGGGCGGCAGCCGGAATTCCTCGGCGATAGCGTCCGAATCGATCCGGAATTCGCACATCAGCATCTCGATCATGCGCGAGCGCAGCCGGTCTTCGCCCTTGAAGGCGTGGCCCCGCCCGGTCGCCATTTCGCCCGCCCGCACCGACTTCTGATAGGCGGCGGTCGAACTGGCGTTCTGCGCATAGCCCTGGGGGAAGCGCGAGATGGCCGAGGCACCGAGCCCGATCAACACATCGCAGGTGTCGTCGGTGTAGCCCTGGAAATTCCGCCGAAGGTGGCCGGAGCGCGCGGCGACTGCCATGCTGTCCTCGGTCTTGGCGAAATGGTCGATCCCGATCTCCTGGTAGCTGTCCCACAGGAACAGGCGGCGCGCGGTCTCGAACAGCGCAAGCCGTTCCTCGGGCGAGGGCAGCGCCTCGGTCGGGATCATCGCTTGCCGCTTGGCCATCCACGGGACATGCGCATAGCCGTAAAGCGCGACCCGGTCGGGCGAGAGGGACAGAAGCATCTGAACCGATTCGGAAATCCGCTGCTGGCTTTGGTGCGGCAGCCCGAACAGGATGTCGGCGTTCAACGAGTGGATGCCGGCCTTGCGCAATGCCTCGACCGCGGCGCGCGTCACCTCGTAGCCCTGGATGCGGCCGATGATCTGCTGGATGTCCGGGTCAAAGTCCTGCACGCCGATCGACGCGCGGTTCATGCCCGCCGCGGCCAGCGCAGCGATGCGCGGCTCGTCGATCTCGTTCGGGTCGATCTCGACCGAAAACTCGAGGTCCTGGGTAAGGGTGAACGACTCGCGCAGCGTCTCGGACAACGCGGTCATCATCTCGGGCGACAGAAGTGTCGGCGTGCCGCCGCCCCAATGCAGGCGCGCGACCTCGACCCCGTCGGGCAGTTTCGCGCCGAGGGCGCGGATTTCCTGCTTCAGGGTTTCGACATAGGCCTGAACGGGCTCGTCCGAGCGGACGCCTTGCGTGCGACAGGCACAGAACCAGCACAACCTGCGGCAGAAGGGCACATGCAGGTAGAGCGAGATCCGCGAGCCGGAGGGTATCGCCTCGACCCAGTCAAGAAAGACAGGGCCGGACACGTCGTTCGAGAACTTCGTGGCCGGAGGGTAGCTGGTATAGCGTGGGACTTTCGCGTCGAAGAGACCCATGCGGCGAAGTTGATTGACGTGTTCCATTGTTATACGTCTAGAACCGAAACGCGCAGCTTGACCTTGACCCAGATCAAGCCGAGCCCGTCAGCCGAGAGGCGGAAGGGATAGGGACCAATGCCACAGCGACAACTCGCTTTCCCGCAAGCCGATTGTGCGGATTGCCCGATCCGGCATCGCGCCGTCTGTGCGCGCTGCGAAACGGACGAACTCGAGCATCTCGAGGCGATCAAGTATTACCGCAACTACGAGGCGGGGCAGACGATCGTCTGGGCAGGTGACAAGATGGATTTCGTCGCCTCGGTCGTGCACGGGGTCGCGGCCCTGACGCAGACGATGGAGGATGGGCGCCGCCAGATGGTGGGCCTTTTGCTGCCGTCGGATTTCCTGGGCCGCCCCAACCGTGAGCGGGCCACCTATGACGTGACCGCGACGACGGATCTGCAGCTCTGCTGCTTCCGGCGTGCGCCGTTCCAGGAGATGCTGAAGACCAACGCCCATGTCAGCCAGCGCCTGCTGGAGATGACGCTGGACGAACTGGATGCGGCGCGGGAATGGATGCTGCTGCTGGGGCGCAAGACCGCGCGCGAGAAGATCGCGAGCTTCCTGTCGATCATCGCCCGGCGCGATGCCACGATCCATCAACACGCCAACACCGGCGAGATGGCCTTTGACCTGCCGCTGACGCGCGAGGCCATGGCCGATTACCTCGGCCTGACGCTGGAGACGGTCAGCCGGCAGATGTCGGGCCTGAAGCGGGATGGCGTGATCCGGCTGGAGGGCAAGCGCCACATCGTGATCCCCGATTTCGACCTGTTGATGGACGAGACCGGCGACGACTCGGACGGCGGCGTTTTCTGAACGGTCTCACCTACGCCCGCGTGCCACGAAAAAACGCCCCGCGAATTGCGGGGCGTTTTTCGTTTGCGATATCGCCTAGTGCGCCATGAAGACCGGCACCTTGGCGTGCTCGAGCATGTTGCGCGTCGCCCCGCCCAGGATCGCCTCGCGGAAGCGCGAGTGGCCGTAGGCGCCCATCACCAAGAGGTCGGCGTCGATATCCGCGACATGGCGCGCGATCACCTCGGACACGCGCGGCAGCGTCTGGGCAAGGATCGTCACCTCGACGCTGACGCCGTGGCGGCTCAGCATCTTGCTGAGTTCGGCACCGGGATCCGAGGATTCGCTGCTGTGGCGCTCGGGGGCAACGATGCAGATGTTCACCTCGTCGGCGGACTGCAACAGCGGCATCGCGCGCCGGATCGAGACCATGGCCTCGGCCGACTCGTTCCAGGCGATGACCACGCGTTTGGGCTGAAGCGGCACGGGCTTGCCGTCGGCCAGCACGACGACCGGGGCATTGCCCTGGAACATCGCCGCCTCGACCACCACGGGCGCGTCGGCATATTGCCCCTCGCCATAGGGTTTGGGCAGGACCACGAGATCGGCGAAGCGGGCGCGCCGCGCGACGAGCCCAGCGACCGAGGCCGATTGCGCGACCATCGCGTCGACACCCCAGGAAATATCGCTGCGCTCGAGAATGGTGCGCGCGGCGGTCTCGATCTCGGTCGCTTCGGCCTGGGCCTGGGCGATGGTCTCGTCATGCATGAGCGCGGTCGCGCCGGCAAAATAATACCCTGTCTGCGTCCGGTCGATGCCGAGGCAGAGCACGTCCAGATGCGCCCCGCAGGCGGCCGCGAAAGGCACGGCGGTGTCGAGCACGGCGGACGCGTCCTTGGCGTCGGTGAGTACGGTCAGGATCGATTTGTAGGCCATGGTTTCCTCCCTCAAGTGGGCTCCTGACCCGGCTTAGGCCGAGGCAGGTCGCCGCACCTTGACCTGCATCAACCGGGCAAAGCGTTGCGTTTGACATGGATCAAGGCTCTGGGCGGGCCCTTCCGCGATGTGAGGGTCAGATGGAACAGCTCCGGACGGCTTTCGAGTCGGAACCGGGGCATCACGAAGGGACGATCAATGCTTGATTATGTGAAGCTTCTGATCCTTGGCCTCGTCGCGGTCTGTGCCGCGATCGCGGCCAATTACGCGCGGGACGCGGCCTACCTGGTCCATGCCCTGCTGATCATGGGCGCGGCCGCCATCACGTTCGTGGTGGTACTGCGCAAGACGGGCGAGCCCAAGGTGCTTGCGCCCGCCAACGAATACATGGACGGACCGGTCAAGGCCGCGGCGATCGCCACGGCCTTCTGGGGGGTCGTGGGCTTCCTTGCAGGTGTCTTTATCGCCTTTCAGCTGGCCTTTCCCGTGCTCAACTTCCACTGGGCCGAGGGCTACCTGAACTTCGGACGGCTTCGTCCGCTTCACACCTCGGCGGTGATCTTCGCCTTTGGCGGCAACGCACTTCTGGCGGCCAGCTTCTATATCGTGCAGCGCACCTCGGCGGCGCGCATGTGGGGCGGCAACCTCGCGTGGTTCGTGTTCTGGGGCTACCAGCTGTTCATCGCCATGGCGGCGACTGGCTACCTGCTGGGCTCGACCCAAGGCCAGGAATACGCTGAGCCCGAGTGGCTGACCGACCTGTGGCTGACGATCGTGTGGGTGGCGTTCCTGTTGCTCTACATGGGCACGCTGATGAAGCGGAAGGAACCGCACATCTACGTCGCCAACTGGTTCCTGCTGTCCTTCATCGTCACCGTGGCCATGCTGCACGTGGTGAACAACCTGCAGATCCCGGTTTCCATCTTCGGCTCGGCCTCGGTCACCGTGATGTCGGGCGTGCAGAACGCGATGACGCAGTGGTGGTACGGCCACAACGCCGTGGGCTTCTTCCTGACCGCGGGCTTCCTGGGGATGATGTACTACTTCATCCCGAAGCAGGCCGAGCGCCCGGTCTATTCCTACAAGCTCTCGATCATCCACTTCTGGGCGCTGATCTTCCTCTACATCTGGGCCGGTCCGCACC
>CAZVQL010000073.1:0-12199 GCA_964629305.1 uncultured Roseicyclus sp. | reverse complement strand
GCGCATCCTCGCCGTCGGTGTTGCCGCCGGTGTTCAGGCCCAGCACCGCGTCGATATCGCTTTCGCGCTCCTCGTCGGGCCCGTCGAGCACGCTGGAGGCATAATCGGGGGGGCCGAAGCTTTTCAGATGGGTCACGATTTCCTCGACCTCTTCGTCGCTGACGAAGGGGCCGTGGACGCGGGTGATCTTGGCACCGCCCGCCATGTAAAGCATGTCGCCCATGCCCAGAAGCTGCTCGGCGCCCTGTTCGCCCAGGATCGTCCGGCTGTCGACCTTGGACGTCACGTGGAAGCTGATCCGCGTGGGGAAATTCGCCTTGATCGTGCCGGTGATGACATCGACCGACGGGCGCTGTGTCGCCATGATGATGTGGATTCCGCTCGCCCGCGCCATCTGCGCAAGGCGCTGGATGCAGGCCTCGATCTCCTTGCCGGCGACCATCATCAGGTCGGCCATCTCGTCGACGATGACGACGATGAAGGGCATCTTCTCGGGCAGGAACTCCTCGGTCTCGAAGACGGGATCACCCGTCTCGTCGTCGAAACCGGTCTGGTAGGTGCGCTTGAACATCTCGCCCTTGGCGAGCGCATCGGCGACACGGCCGTTGTAGCCGTCGATGTTGCGCACGCCCATCTTCGACATCTTGCGGTAGCGCTCTTCCATCTCGCCCACGACCCATTTCAGGGCGACAACCGCCTTTTTGGGGTCGGTCACGACGGGCGACAGAAGGTGCGGGATGCCATCATAGACGGACAGTTCCAGCATCTTGGGGTCGATCATGATCATCCGGCATTCTTCCGGGCTGAGCTTGTAGAGCAGGCTCAGGATCATGGTGTTGATCGCCACGGACTTGCCCGAGCCGGTCGTGCCCGCGATCAACAGGTGAGGCATCTTGGCCAGGTTCGCGACGATCGGGTCGCCGCCGATGTCCTTGCCCAGCGCCAGCGGCAGGCGCTGGTTGCCGTCGCCAAAGCTGCGGTGGCTCAGGATCTCGCGCAGCACCACCTTTTCGCGGTTCTGGTTGGGCAGTTCGATGCCGATCACGGTACGCCCCGGCACGGTCGAGACGCGGGCCGACAGCGCGCTCATGCTGCGCGCGATATCATCGGCAAGGCCGATCACGCGGCTGGCCTTGAGGCCCGGGGCCGGTTCCAGCTCGTACATGGTGACGACGGGGCCGGGGCGGACGCTGACGATCTCGCCCTTCACGCCGTAGTCATCCAGCACGTTCTCCAGCATCCGCGCGTTTTCTTCGAGCGCCTCGTCGCTGAGGTGATGCCGCTGGATCGTGTCGGGGTTGGTCAGGAAGCTGAGCGAAGGCGGCTCGTAGGCCGCTTCGGCCTGTTGCAGCGGAAGCGAGGGCTGCGCGTCTGCCTGCGCCTGCCGCGAGGGGGCGGGCTTGCGCTGGGCCGCGCGCTGCATGACGCGGCGCTGCAACTCGGTCTGCACCGGCGGCGCGGCGGGGCGCTGTGCCGGCGAAGCATACGCGACAGCCGTGTCGTCCTCGTCATCGAGGAACATGTTCTCGGGTTCCGCGGCATAGGCGGACTGCGCCAGTGCGGGCTGTGCGGCAACCGGGCGGCGCGCGGCGGTGAGCGGCGGCTCGACCCGGGCGGCCGGGTTCGCCGCGGCGGCGGGCGCGGCGGCCGCCAGTGCCGAGGCGGGCAGCACGCCGCGGCGGCGCTGCGCGGCCTCGGCAATCACGTTGGGGCGGCGCACGCGCGACTTGATCACGTCGGCGATGCGGGCGCGGATGCGGTCCTCGTCGGGCGCATCCACCTCGTCGACGGCGGGGCCGCCGGGAACGACCAGTTCCGGCTCGATGCGCGGCTCGGCCTCGCGGGCGCGCAGCATCGGCATCCGCGCGAACAGGCCCGGCGACCGGCGCGCGGCAGGCTGGGCGATCTCGCCCTCATCCTCGTCGTCATGAACGATCGGCACGGTGCGCAGCGCCGGATCCGTGGCCAGCCGGGTCGGCGCCCGCTCGGGCGTGGTCTGCGCGGCCCGCGCCGCGCGGCGTTCGGCCAGGTGCGTGGCCGCACGGCCCGCGCCGGCCCCTGCGTTGCGCAGCCCGCCGGACACCATCGCACCCACCGACAGAAGGCCGAGGATCAGGAACCGCAGGCCATGACGCATCTCGATCCGGTCGACGCCCAGCACGAAAAGCGACAGGAACACCCCTCCGACAAAGGCCAGCGCCGCCAGCAGCTTCAACCCCGCCTCGGGGCTCATCGGCAGCGCGTTCAGCACTGCACCAAGGATCGTGTCTCCAAAGAGGCCGCCAAGGCCGAAACTGTGCGTCCAGTCCTGCGGCGGCGTGATCGAGGCGGCATAGATCGCCGCCAGCGCCACCGCGATGGGCAGGAACAGGCTGCGCCCGATCGCCCGCTCATGACCCGTCTGGGTCAGGAAGCGCACGCCCCAGACCAGCGACGCCACCGGCAGAAGAAAGGCACCATAGCCCATGATCATCATCAGGATCGCGGCAATCGACGCGCCGAAGCGGCCCAGAAGGTTCTGGGGCACGGCATCGGTCGCGGCCATGAAATTTGGATCGTCCGGCGCGTAGGAGAACAGCAGCGCCGCCAGCGCGGCCGCAAGACCGAGAAGCGCGAAGCCCGTGGCCTGCTGCCCGAACCGGACCAGGATTTCATGCATCCGGTCGTCGAGCAGGGGGTCACGCTGTCGGGTCTGATAAGCCATCGCTCTCTGTCCTCATTCGTATAGACACGCCTTGAGCCGGGTCAGCCCATCGCGCATTTCTTCTTGTTCCGCGACCATCGCGACGCGGATGCGGTCCGCGCCGGGGGTCTGTCCGTTCACCTCGCGGGCGAGGTAGGCCCCTGGCAAGACGCGCACGCCCGTCTCCTGCCAGAGCTTCACCGCCGCCGCCTCGCCGTTCTCGACGGGCAGCCACAGGAAGAACCCCGCCTGCGGGGCGGTGTATCCGGGCACGTCGCCAAGGATCTCGTCGGCGATCTTGTATTTCGCGCGGTAGAGCGCGCGGTTTTCCTCGACATGGGTCTCGTCACCCCACGCCCGCACCGCGACCGCCATCAACGGGATGGGCAGCGGCGCACCGGCGTAATTCCTCAGCTGCTTCAGCCGCGCGATGCTCTCGGGTCCGCCCGCGGCAAAGCCCGAGCGCAGGCCGGGCATGTTCGACCGCTTGGAGAGCGAGTGAAAGATCACCACCCGCTCGGGGTCGGCCCCGATGCGATGCGCCGTCTGAAGCGCGCCGACGGGGGCCGTGTCGCGGTAAAGCTCCGAGTAGCACTCGTCGGCGAAGATGCGGAAATCGTGTTTCTCGGCGAGCGCCAGCAGGTTTTCCCAATAGGCCGCATCGGCCACCGCGCCCTGCGGGTTGGCGGGCGAGCAGATGTAGACCACCGCCGTGCGATCCAGCACCTCGGCCGGCAGACCCGCGAAATCGGGCAGGTCGCCGCTTTCGGCCGTGGCGGGCACGTAGACCGGCTCGGCCCCCACGGCCAGCGCGGCCACGGCATAGACCTGGTAGAACGGGTTCGGCATCAGCACGACAGGCTTCTTGCCGCCCTTCGTCTCGGGGCAGAGCGCGAGGCAGGCGTTGAACAGCCCCTCGCGCGTGCCGTTCAACGGCAGAACCTGCGCGTCGGCCGAGACGCTCACGTCGTAGCGGCGCGCGATCCAGCGGGCGATGGCGGTCTGCAACTCGGGCGTGCCGTCATTGGGCGGATACCGCCCGATCCCGTCCAGCGCGCCCGCGATCTCGTCCCCGACCCAGGCGGGGAAGGGGTGGCGGGGCTCGCCGATGGTCATGTGCACGACCGGGCCGCCCGCCGCATGCACGTCGAGAAGCTTCCGCAGACGCGGGAACGCATATTCGGGCAGGTTCGAGAACCGCTCGGGAAACACCATCAATCTGCCTCAAGTTCGGGGTCATGAACGCCCCGTTTGATGCAAACCTACAGTGTCGCAGGCAGCCGGTCCAGAAAAAGCAGCGGGGTTTCAGACGGCTGTGGCGTTCAGGCCAATACCGCCTCTGCCGCCGCCCCCAGCCGCAGCAATCGCTCCTCGGCCATCGGCGCGCCCAGCATCATAAGCCCGCAAGACGGTGTGCCCGTCGGAAGGCTCAGCCCGCAAAGCCCCATCAGGTTGCCGACACGGGTGTTGCGCAGCGTCAACAGGTTCTCGGTGACGTAATAGTCCGGGTCGGACATCAGCCTTGCGATATCGGGTGGCGTGTTGGGCACCGTGGGCAGGATGACGGCGTCATATCCCGCGGTTTCCGCCGCCCAGACCGCGCGCAACGCGCGCAGGCGGCGCCAGGCGGCGACATAGTCGGGGGCGGAATGATCGGCCCCTCCGCGGAAACGGTCGAGGATGCGGGCATACATCTTGTGCGGCGCGGCCTCGATCACGTCGCGCCACGTGCCATAGGCTTCGGTGGCGAAAAGGACCGGGGACAGGTCCATCGCCTCTTCGATACCGGTCACGGTGCCCGTTTCGACCGTGACGCCCGCCGCGGTCAGCCGGTCGAGCGCATGGGCGAAGCCCTTAGCCGGGGCCTCGCGCACGTCGCTGGTGTAGGGCTCCAGCACCAGCATCCGCGTGCCGGCAAGCGACGCGCCGCGCAGATCGGCGGGTTTGCCGCCCTCCATGATCGCCAGCAGATGCGCGCAATCCTCGACGCTGCGGGCCAGCGGGCCCACGGTGTCGAAGCTCTCGGCCAGCGGCACTACGCCCTTCAGGCTGAGCCGCCCGTGCGTCGTCTTCAGCCCCACGACATCGTTCCACGCGGCAGGCACGCGGACGGACCCGCCGGTGTCCGACCCGATCCCCGCAGGCGCCAGCCCGAAGGCGATAGAGGCCGCAGCCCCCGAGGATGAGCCACCGGGCGCGCAGGCCGGATCGTTCACGTTGGGCGGCGTCCCCGGCAGCGGGTCGGTGTTGCCGCCATAGGCCGGGTTCATCCCCAGCCCGGCAAAGGCCAGTTCCGACATATGCGTCTTGCCGAGGCAGACGGTCCCGGCCCGCGTGGCGCGCGCCAGCACCTCGGCATCGGCGTCGGGCACGCGGCCCTCCAGCAGCATGGTGCCGGCTTCCGTCACCACGCCCGCGCTGTCGAACAGGTCCTTCCAGCTGATCGGCACACCATCCAGCAGCCCGCGCCGCACGCCGTTCTTCGCCCGCTCGCGCGCGGCCTCTGCCTCGGCGCGGGCGCGCTCGGGGGTCAGGCGGGTGTAGATGCGGGGGCCATATTCATGGGCCGCGGCGGCCTCCAGGTAGGCCTCGGTCAGGTCGACGGGGTCGATCTGCCCCGCGCCGATGCCACGCCCCAGATCGCTTGCGCTCTGCCACAGCCAATCACTCATGTCCCGCACCCTGCCCATGTTGTCGCGGTGTGACGCTACAGCCCGCCCGCGGCATGGACAATCCCGCTTGGCGGGCCATAGTCGGGCCATGACACATGACGCGGATATCCTGATCGTCGGCGGTGGCCTGAACGGCCCCTGCCTTGCGCTGGCTTGCGCGCAGGCGGGGCTGTCCTCCATCGTGATCGACGCCCTGCCCGAGGATGTGCGCCAAGGGGCCGGGTTCGACGGGCGCTCTTATGCGCTGGCGCTGGCCTCGGTCCGGATGCTGCGGGCGCTTGGCCTGTGGGACGGGCTCGAGGATCACGCGCAGCCGATCCTCCAGATCAAGGCCAGCGACGGGCGCGCGGGGGAAGGGGCAGCACCCTTCTTCCTGCATTTCGACAGCGCCGAGCTGGAAGAAGGGCCGATGGGCCACATGCTGGAAGACCGCTACCTGCGCCGCGCGCTGCTGGAGGCGATGGAGGCCGAGCCCCTGATCCGGCACCGCCCCGCGACGACCGTGGTGGCGCAGGAAACCGACGGCGCGGCGCGCGTGACACTCGACACGGGCGAGACCCTGACGGGCCGCATCCTTGTCGGCGCCGATGGCCGCCGCTCGGGCACCGCCGCGCGGGCGGGGATCAAGCGCACCGGCTGGGAGTACGGCCAGACCGCGCTGGTCGCAGCCATCGCGCATGAGAAGCCGCACGAGGGCATTGCGCATCAGTTCTTCATGCCGCCGGGGCCGCTTGCGATCCTGCCGCTTCCCGGCAACCGCTCCTCGATCGTCTGGTCAGAGCGCCACGCCGATGCCAAGCGCCTGATGGCGGCCGATGACGCGGCCTTCCTCGACCATTTGCGCCCGCGTTTCGGGGATTTCCTGGGCGAGATTTCCCTCGCCGGTCAGCGCTACGCCTATCCACTGAACCTGACCATCGCCAACGCCTTCGTGGCCGAGCGCCTTGCGCTGGTGGGCGATGCTGCGCACGGCGTCCACCCCATCGCCGGCCAGGGCCTGAACCTCGGGCTGCGCGACGTGGGCGCGCTGGCGCAAGTGCTGGCCGAGGCGAAGCGGCGGGGCGAAGATTTCGCGGCGGCCGACGTGCTGGCGCGCTACCAGAGCTGGCGGCGCTTCGACACCGCAGCACTTGCGCTGGCGACGGACGGGGTCAACCGCCTGTTTTCCAACGACAACCCAGCGCTGCGCCTTGTGCGTGACATCGGCATGGGTGCGGTCAGCGCCGTTCCCGGCCTGCGCCGCGCCTTCATGCGCGAGGCCGCGGGCCTGACGGGTGATGTGCCGCGCCTGTTGCAGGGCCGCGCGCTCTGACGCCGCCCTAGTCGAGCTGCCGCGCTTCGCTTTCCAGCATGATCGGAATGCCCCCGCGAATGGGGTAGGCCAGGTGGGCCGCCTTGGAAATCAGCTCCTGCCGCTCGGCATCGTAGCTCAACGGCGCGTGGGTCATCGGGCAGACCAGCGCCTCGAGCATGCGGCGGTCGACGATCGGGGTATCGCCGCCACTCACTGCATCTGCTCCTCTGGGCCGCCGCCGCGCAGCGCAAACTCGATTAGCGTCACCAGCGTCTCGCGCCGGGTCGTCAGCGAGGGTGCCTCGAGCAGCGCCTGCTTTTCCTCGGGGTCGAACGGGCAGAGCATGGAAAGCGAGTTGATGAGCAACTCATCCTCCGCCTCTTTCAGGCTGTCCCAGTCGGTCGAAAGCGCCATGGCGTCGAAATACCGCCCCAAGAGGTCGAGGAAGGCGGGCCGGTCAAAGCCGCGGTCATGCTCAACCCCGCCCAGATCGGCGGCGAACCCGTCCCACGTCACGTCGCAACGGCGATAGGGGGTGAAGCCCGACACCTCTTCGCGGATCCGGAAGCGCGACATGCCAGCGAGCGTGATCATGTAGCGCCCGTCCTCGGTCTCAGAGAACTGCGTCAGCCGCCCGGCGCAGCCGATGGCGTGCAGGCGTTTTTCGTCCGAGCCCGGCACCTCGCGCGGCTGGACCATGCCGATCAGCCGGTGCGAGGTCTTCATCGTGTCGTCGAGCATCGCAAGGTACCGCGGCTCGAAGATATGAAGGGGCAACCGGGCGCGCGGCAAAAGCAGCGCCCCGGGCAACGGAAAGACGGGGATCGTGTCGGGAAGATCGGCGGCTGACATCATGGGCATGGACCTAGCGCCCCACCCAAGTCAGGCAAAGATCATCGACGAGAGCCGACGACGCCCGTTCAGCGCAATGGGATCCTGCGGCTTCAGCGCCTCGAAGATGGTGAAGAGCTGCGCCTTGGCTGCGCCGTCGTTCCACTCGCGGTCACGGCGGAAAAGCTCGAGCAGTTCGTCGACCGCCTCCTGCACCTGCCCCGCGGCATGCAGCGCCTGCGCGTAGTCGTAGCGCGCCTGAAGGTTCGCGGGATCGCCCTCGACCGCGGCTTTCAGATCGGCCAGCGGCCCGGCGTTCTCGGCCTGACGTGCCAAAGCGATCTGTGCGCGCACAGCCTCCAGCTCGGGCGATTTGGCGATGGCGTCGGGGGCGGTGTTCAGGATGCCCTCGGCCTTGTCGATCTCGCCCATGGCGATGTGCGCACGGGCCAGCCCGCCCATCGCGGCGGCATTCTCGGGTTCTTCGCCAAGGATCGCGGCAAAGGTCTGGGCGGCATCGGTCGCAGCGCCCTCGGCCAGCATCGCCTCGGCGGCCTCCAGCGCTTCGGCAAGCCCGCCGTCATCGCCGCCCATCGCGATCAGGCGGTCGATGAACTCCTTGATCTGGCCCTGCGGGATCGCGCCCTGGAACATGTCGACCGGGCGGCCGTCCACGAAGGCCACGACCGTCGGGATCGACTGCAAGGGCAGGCCCTGCTGGGCCAGCGCACCGGCAAGGCGCTGTTCCTTGTCCACGTCGACCTTGACCATCTTCACCTTGCCCTTGGCCGCCGTCACGGCAGCTTCCAGCATCGGGCCAAGCGTCTTGCAGGGGCCGCACCAGGTGGCCCAGAAATCGACGATCACGGGCACCTCGCGGCTGCCCTCGATCACGTCGGCCATGAAGGTGGCCTCGGTCCCGTCCTTGATCAGGTCGGTTGCGGGGGCGGCATCGCCCCGTCCCTGTCCGAGCTCCAGCATCGTTGTCTCCGTCACATCTGCACGCGTTGGCCCCTATATGCGCGCGCAAGCCCCGCGCGCCAAGGGTTCACAGGTCGAATGTCGCGAAAACCGGGGCGTGGTCGCTGGGCTTTTCCCAGCCACGGGCAGCGCGCAGGATGCGGCTGGAGTGGCCCGCGTTCGAGATATCGGGCGTCGCCCAGACATGATCGAGGCGGCGGCCCTTGTCCGCGGCATCCCAGTCGCGCGCGCGGTAGGACCACCAGCTGTAGAGCAGCCCGTCGGGAAAATCCTGCCGCGTGATGTCGACCCAACCGGCGGCCTCCTGCAGCTGGGCCATGTGCTCGACCTCGATCGGCGTGTGGCTCACGACCTTCAGAAGCGCCTTGTGCGACCAGACGTCATCCTCGCGCGGGGCGATGTTCAGATCGCCCACCAGGATCGACTTCTCGGGCCGGTCGGCGCCGAACCAATCGCGCATCTCGGTCAGGAAATCGAGCTTGTGGCCGAACTTCTCGTTCTTCTCGCGGTCGGGCTCGTCCCCGCCCGCGGGCACGTAGAAATTGTGGATCGTGACACCGTTGTCCAGCCGCGCCGCGACGTGGCGGGCGTCGCCCTTGCCGCACATGTCGCGGTGGCCCGCATCCTCCAGCGGCAGGCGCGACAGGATGGCGACGCCGTTGTAGCCCTTCTGCCCGCGCGCGACCATGTGGGGGTAGCCCGCCGCGGCAAAGACCTCGGCCGGGATCTTGTCGACCGGGGATTTGCACTCCTGCAGGCACAACACATCCGGCCCCTCTTCGCTCAGCAGCTTCACCACCAGGTCGGCGCGCAGGCGGACCGAGTTGATGTTCCAGGTGGCAAGCGTGAAGGGCATGGGCGGTCTCCGGTCCTGTCAGGTCGCCCCGGTTTACGAAGCGCGGCAGGCGATGGCCAGACCGGTGGACAGGCCGGCGCAAAAAGAAAGGCCCGAACCGAGGTTCGGGCCAAGTCCAACAGGGAGGTTGTAGGGTCTTTTTACGGGTCAACCTTGGGTTGCACCTTGATCCAAATCAACTACGCAAAGGAGAACTCGCTCTGGCTAAACAAAGGGTTAACGACCGCACCCCTTCTATGGAACCGGCGCGGTCGCCCCTGCGCAAGGCTGCCGGGCACAAGAAAAAAGCCCGGCCAATAAAGGCCGGGCAGTCCAACAGGGGAGGATGGTGTCGCAACCCCGACACCTGGGATCTTGCTCAGGCCACCAGCCGATAACCGCCGCTTTCCGTGACCAGAAGCCGGGCGTTCGAGGGATCGGGCTCGATCTTTTGCCGAAGCCGGTAGATGTGCGTTTCCAGCGTGTGCGTGGTGACACCTGCGTTGTAGCCCCAGACCTCGTGCAGCAGCACGTCGCGGGCGACGACCCCATCCTGCGCGCGGTAGAGGAACTTCAGGATGTTCGTCTCTTTCTCGGTCAGGCGGATCTTCTTGTCGTCTTCAGTCACCAGCATCTTCATCGCCGGTTTGAACGTGTACGGGCCCAGCTGGAACACGGCATCTTCCGACTGCTCGTGCTGGCGCAGCTGCGCACGGATACGGGCCAGCAGAACCGGGAAACGGAAGGGCTTGGTCACGTAGTCGTTCGCGCCCGCGTCGAGGCCAAGGATCGTGTCCGCGTCGCTGTCATGGCCCGTCAGCATCAGGATCGGGCATTTCACGCCCTGCTTGCGCAGCAGGCGGCACAGCTCGCGCCCATCGGTGTCGGGCAGGCCCACGTCGAGCACGACGAGGTCGTAGATCGCCTCTTTCGCCCGTTCCATGCCCTGTGCGCCGTTGGCGGCCTCGAAGACGTCGAAATCCTCGGTCATTACAAGCTGTTCGCTCAGCGCTTCGCGCAGGTCGTCGTCGTCATCGACCAGCAGGATCTTCTTCAAATTGGCCATATCACCGGCTCCTCACATCGTCATGGGATGCAGATTGACGCCGGCGGCCCTTTTGACAAGCGACTGAAAAACAATCTCACGGCGTCGTGTCGGGCCGCGAGGGAATGTTTCAAATCCCGGCCCGCGGCAGTATGCAGGCGGCATGAGCCTGTTGCCCACCCCCACCGAACATGTCGCGCGTGCGCGCGCCGACCTGCGTGTCGGCCTTCCGGTCGTGATCGAAGGCGCGGGCGCGGGCCTGATCGTGCTGGCCGCCGAGACGCTGACAGCCCCCCGGCTGGCGGCGCTCCGCGCGTTGCCGGGGCGGCCTGTCGTGGCCATCACCAACTGGCGCGCCGAGACGCTCAAGGCGCGCGCCTATGACGGCGACATGGCCCGCGTGGCGCTGCCGGGCGATGTCGATGCGCAGTGGGTCCGCGCGCTCGCCGACCCGGCCCTCGACCTTGCCGAACCGATGAAGGGCCCCCTGCCGACGCTGCGCGAAGGCGACGCCGGCCTGCACCGCCTCGCACTCATGCTGGCGAAATCAGCCCAGCTTCTGCCGGCCGTCGTTGCGCTTCAGACCGACCGCCCGCAGGCGCTGGCCGCCGAGATCGGTGCCGCCTGCCTGACCGAGGCGATGCTGGCCGACGACCTCGCCCGCCATCACCCGCTTCTGCCCGTCGCCGCCGCCCGCCTGCCGATGGAGGCCGCCGAACAAGGGCGCCTTCACATCTTCCGTCCCGAGAACGGCGGCATCGAACACTACGCCATCGAGATCGGCCGCCCCGACCGCGACAAGCCGGTGCTCGCGCGGTTGCACTCGGCCTGTTTCACGGGCGACGTGCTAGGCAGCCTCAAATGCGACTGCGGCCCGCAACTGCGCACGGCGCTGGCCGAGATGGGTCGCGCGGGCGCGGGCGTTCTCTTCTACCTCAACCAGGAGGGGCGGGGGATCGGGCTGGCCAACAAGATGCGCGCCTACTCGCTTCAGGATCAGGGCTTCGACACGGTCGAGGCGAACCACCGACTGGGGTTCGAGGATGACGAGCGCGACTTCCGCATCGGCGCCGACCTTCTGCGCCGGATGGGCTTTTCCGCCGTACGCCTGATGACGAACAACCCCCGCAAGGTCGAGATGATGGAGGCCGAGGGCATCACCGTCACCGAGCGCGTGCCGCTCATCACCGGCACCAACCGCCACAACGCGCATTACCTGTCCGTCAAGCGCGACAAGTCGGGGCACATGCTTTGAAACCGCGCGACATGGTCGTCACGCCGATGGGCCTGCGATTCATGGGCCGGCTTTTCCCCTGCACGCTGGGCCGGGGCGGGATCGTCGCGGCCTGCGCCAAGCGCGAGGGCGACGGCGGCACGCCCGCGGGCACGCATGGCATCGTCGGCTGCCTTTATCGCCCCGACAGGCTGGCCCGTCCCTGCGACTGGGCGCTGCCGATCCGGCCCGGCGACCTCTGGTGCGATGACCCGAAGGACGAGGATTACAACCTCATGGTCCGCGCCCCCTTCCGCGCGAACCACGAGACGCTGCGCCGCGCCGATCCGCTTTACGACATCGTGCTGATCACCGACTGGAACTGGCCGAGGGCCGAACGCGGGCGCGGCTCGGGTATCTTCATCCATAGCTGGCGCCGACCCGGCTACCCCACCGCGGGCTGCGTGGCGCTCGCTCCGCAGGACCTGCGCTGGATCGTGGCGCGCATCCGCTACGAGACCCGGCTGGTCATCCCCGAGGCGCTGGTCGGGCGCGGCGCACGCAAGGCGGCGCAGACGCATCAGGTATAGGCGCGTTCCCCGAAGATCGCCGAGCCGACGCGCACATGGGTCGCGCCCAACCGAA
>CAZVQL010000072.1:0-12212 GCA_964629305.1 uncultured Roseicyclus sp. | reverse complement strand
TTTCCCAGGCCCTGTCGATGAATTCGGGGCGCATCTGGTAGGGGATGCCCTCGAAATCGCAGATCGCCTTGATCTGGTCGCACAGGAAGACCGGGTGGTAGTTGGCGTAGATGTGGTCGATCGTCGGGTATTTCGTCTTGAGCAGGTGAATGAGCGACGCCTCGTCCAGCGGCAGGCCCTTTTTCTTGGCGACCATCGCGAAGATCTTCAGGAACTGTTCCTGGTTGGGGCCGTCGATCTTCACCTTGAAGAAGATCCGGCGCAGCGCGGCCTGGTCGAAGATGTCGTTGGGGTGGAAGTTGGTCGAGAAGACCACCAGCGTGTCGAAGGGTACCTCGAACTTCTCACCCGATTGCAGGGCGAGAATGTCGTAGCCCATCTCCATCGGGACGATCCAGCGGTTGATCAGCGCCTGCGGCGGCTCTTCCTGGCGGCCAAGGTCGTCGACGATGAAGACGCCGCCGGTCGACTTCAGCTGAAGCGACGCCTGGTAGGTGCGGCTGACGGCATTGTAGTTCAGGTCGAGCATCGACAGCGACAACTCGCCGCCCGTCATCACGGTGGGCCGTGTGCACAGGATGTAGCGCGTGTCGAACCGGGCCGAGGCCTTGCGCAGCGGGCTGACCCCGCTCGCGTCTTCTTCCTGTTTCACCGGGGTGTGCACGATCGGGTCGAAGAGCGTGATGACCTGTCCCGCGTAGGACAGGGCGTGGGGCACGTAGATGTTGTCGCCCATCGCGGCGCGGATCCCCTCGGCGATGGAGGATTTACCGTTGCCGGGCGGGCCGTACATCAGCACCGAGCGGCCCGAGCCGACGGCCGGGCCCAGCTGGTCGATCAGGCCCTTGGGCAGGATCAGGTGGCCCATCGACGCCTCGAGCATGTCGCGGGTCAGCTTGACGTCGCGGATCGACTGGCGCTTGACCTGCGCCTTGTAATCCTCGAGCGGGACGGGCATCGGCCCGTAGTATTCGGATTGTGACAGGGCATCGAGGGCACGCGCCTTGCCACCGTCGGTCAGCTGAAAGCCCATCTCGGACGAAGAGGTCGCGTGAAGGGTGCCGGTGGCCTGCATCAGCCCCATCTCGCGCAGGTTGTCGATCAACTCCTGCGCCAGGGGAATGGGCAGTGCGATGGCGCGCGCGATGTCCGAGGCCTTCTCGACGTTCTTGCGGAAGACCGTCTTCAGAAGGATGTCGCGCATCATCACCGGCGTCAGGCCGGTATCCGTCAGCTTGCGCAGCGGCGGCGGCGAAAGCGCCTCGGGTTGCGGAACCTGCATGTTCATCGGAAGAACCCCCGTTTCGGAAACGACGTCAGGATGCCGTGTGATTGCGGCGGCATCTTGGCATGGCAGGGACGCTCGCGCGGCTCGGGTCTAGAGTCCGGCGCTCAGCCCCAGCGCCAGGTAGATCGCCAACGCACCGGCCAAGGCCACCCCCATCGGGAACAGCTTGCCCTGATCCCATGACGCCCAATCGGCGGTCGCCCGACGCAAGGCGGGCACGCGGCCCGCGGTGCGGTGGGTCAGCCACGAGCCGATCAGCACCAGCGCGAAGAGCATCAGGAAGAAAAGGCCGTCACCCCACGCCACGAAGGGCGCCATCGCCGCCGCGAACTTCGCGTCTCCGGCCCCGACGAGTCCCAGTGAAGAGATCACGAAGCCTATCACCAACACGACGCCTAGGGCCGCGAGGCGCCAGAGGTATGTCTCGAGCGTCCACGCTCCCAGGCCGAAAACGAGGACGAGACCGATCACCAGGAACACGCCGGTCAGCGTAAGCACGGCCACGTTGGGGATGCGCATCTCGCGCAGGTCGCTGAGCGCGACCCAGACGCAGATGGGCAGGACAAGCGGCAGGAACCAGAGCGCTTCGGTAAAGGTCAGGGACAGGGTCATCAGCCGCGGATCTCCGTCTCGAGCGCATTGAGGGCCCGTACCGCTGCCTCGAAATGCTGGGGATGAGTTTCGATGGCCTCGGCCAGCAGACCGCGGCCGAGGTCCGTCTGACCCTGCCGGATCGCGGCGAGGGCTGCGGTGTGCAGCAGCTGCGCTCGCTCGGCTTCGGTCATGCGCACCAGCGGCAACTGGTAGTTGCCCTGCGCGGCGCGGGCGAGAACCAGGTTGTTCTTGGCGGTGAACAGGTCGGGGTCGTAGCGGATCGCCTCGAGGAACAGATCCTCGGCACCGTCATAGTCGCCACGGCTCAGGCGGGAATACCCCCAGTTGTTCAGAACGTTGGCGGGGCGTGTCGTCAGGCCGACCGCGATTTCGTAGAAATGGTCCGCGCGGTCCCATTCCTGGTTGCTGTCGGCGATCATCGCCTCGAGGCGGTAGCGCTCGTAGGTCTCGAAGGTCGGCGGCACGCGGTCAAGCTGCGCCTCGGCCTCGTCCCAGTCGCCCGAGCGGATCAGGGCGCCGGCATAGTCGATACGGTCCTGTTCGATCATCTCGTCGCTGTCGACGATCTCGCGCCAGAGCGGCACGGCCTCGTCCGAGCGGCCCGCGCGCACCAGGCTGGTGGCAAGACCGCGGCGGAAGTCGATCCTGTCGGGCTGCTCACGCACCGAGCGCTGGAAGTAGGCCACGGCCTCTTCCGGGGAGGCGGCCGTCAGCATGATGTTGCTGAGGTTCGACTCGTCGATCACGTTTATTGGGTCGAGGGCCCGGTTGACGTCGGGCGAACGGGCGGTGTCGCATGCGGCCAGGGTGGCCAATGCGAGGAACACCACCGGAATGGTCCGGGGGCTGAGAGTCATGTTTGACCTCTTACTGCTCGATCTCGTGGTCCCGATCCCTTTCATGGATTGGCGAGGAGCACGTAGACCCCCCCTCCGCGCCTGATAAGCCCGGGACCATCTTGGTTATTAGGTTCACTATAGACCGAATTTTCCATTCGCGCGATAGCCAGTCGCAGGTTGTCGCGAATCGCGTCCGAACGGCCACTATCGAGCGCGAAGGCCTGTTCGAAGACGCGCCGCGCCTCGCCCCATTCGGAGCGTTCCATCAGGGCCACGCCTAGATTGTTCCACGCAGGTATGAAGGTATCGTCAACGTCCAGCGCCTCGCGGAATTGGCCCTCGGCCTGACCGATGCGGCCAAGCCTGAGGTTCGCCGATCCGATGGCCGTAAGCACCTCGGCATCGAGGCCACGCTCGGCGGCTGCGCGATAGTAGGCCCTGAGGGCCAGCTCGTACTGGCCAGCGTCTGTCAGGCGATCACCGACCAGCACCTGGTCGACGCCCTCTTCCAGCACCACGGTACCGGCCGGCGCTGCAACCTCGAGTTCCCTGGTCAGTGGATCAAGGCGCGCCTCGTTGTCCGGCGCGCCGACACAGGCCGCAAGGCCTGTGCTGCAGATCGTCAGGATGATGAGCCCCCTCATCATGCCCTCCCGTGTTTGAGCGGCAGGCGCCGCCCCCTTTGATCAGGGGCCGACACCTCCCTGCAGGTTCACCGCGATACCGTAGACCGACGGACCGATCAGGATGATCAGAAGCGGCGGAAGACAGAACATCATCGTGCCAAGCGTCAGCTTCGTCGGCAACTTGTTCGCCTTCTCCTCGGCCCGCATCACGCGTTTGTCGCGCATTTCGTCGGCGTAGACCCGCAGCGCTTCCGCGATCGACGTGCCGAACGTTGCCGACTGGATCAGGGTCGTGACGAAGCTGTTTACATCCTGAATGCCGACACGCTCACCCATGTCACGCAAGACGCGGGACTTGTCCTTGCCGGCCTTCATCTCGTAGGCGACGATTTCGAATTCTTCCGACAGGGCCGGATAGCCGGTGCGGATTTCGCGTGCGACGCGGATGATGGCCTGATCCAGCGATTGGCCTGCCTCGACGCAGACCAGCATCAGGTCAAGCGCGTCGGGGAAACCGGCTGTGATCTCGCCCTCACGGTTCTGAACGCGGCGCTGAACCCAGTATTTCGGCGCGTAGTAGCCGACGCCACCAGGGATCAGCACAGACAGGATCGAGCTCTGAGCAGACCCGCCGCCCGCGATCACGACGTAGAGGGTGCCGAGAAGCAGGCCGGCGATGCCGAGTGCGAACTGGGCAAAGTGGAACGTCTGTACCGCACCTTTCGACCGATAGCCCGCACGCACCAGCTGAAGCTGAACGGCACTGAATTCGGCCTGGTCCTGTGGCTCGAGGTATTGCGAGAACCGGTCGAGCCGCTCGTCCTTGCCGCCACGCCGCAGCGCATGAGACGAGTCCGATGCCTCGTTGCCGAGCCGCATGTCCTTGAGCTTGTCCAGCGGATCCTTCTTGCGGAAGAGGAACGAAGGAAGCGCAATGACGATCAAAAGCACACCCAGTGCGCCAGCGACGATCAGCGGGCCCATCTCGCCAAGCTGCTCGATGATGAAACCGTTGATCGTGTTGTAGAGGTCCGTGAGGAAAGTCATGGGGGCAACTCCGTTCTCAGACCTTGATGTTCACGAGCGTCTTCATGAAGAACATGTTCATGAGGAGCATCACGCCGACAACGGCACAGGCAGGGATGAAGACGGGCGTTCCGATCACCTCGTCGTAGTAATCAGGCTGCATCACATTGATGCCGACCAGCGCCAGAAGCGGGAACACCGACAGGAACATGCCAGACCACTTGGCTTCTGCCGTGATCGCCTTGACCTTGCGGAACAGCTTGAAGCGCGCGCGGATAACAGTGGCGAGGCCTTGCAGGATCTCGGCCAGGTTGCCGCCAGAGGTCTGCTGGATACCCACCGCCACGGCGAGGAAGCGCAAATCCTGGCTGTCCAGACGCTCGGCCATGGCGCGGATCGATTCCGACACGTCGCGGCCATAGGCGGCCTCGTCGGCGATCACGCCCAGTTCGGAAGCCAGCGGATCGGCGATTTCCTTGGATACCGTGTTGATGGCCGACACGAACGGGTGGCCGACGCGAAGCGAGCGCACCATGAGTTCGACCGCGTCGGGCAACTGTTCGTCGATCATGGCCAGGCGCTTCTTCGCCTTGGAATTGATCCAGTAGAAGACGCCGCCGACGCCCATGCCGATGGCGACGAGAATGCGGATCGGGAAAGAGGCGGTGGTCAGGATCGTCAGGCCGAGGAAGGCCGCAACGCCAAGGCCGACCATCACCAGCATCAGCTGACCCGGCGAAAAGGCGATGTTCGCCTTCTGCGCCTTGTCGGCGATCAGCGCATAGAGCGGCAGCCGGACCGAGCCCTTGTGCTGGTCCATCTCCTTGCGGAGCTTGGCCAGCACGTCTTCGCGCGAGGTGCCGCTTTGCAGCATGGCAAGGCGGCGGTTGACGCGGGCGTTCAGGCTGATGGATTTGCCGAAGATGGCTAGGTAGACACCTTCGACCAGCATGATGATGCCGACGAAGATGCCGATATAGATAAGCGGCTCGATGGACAGCTGCATGGGCTCTTACTCCGCCGCGATGGGTTCGTAGATGGATGCGGGCAGGTCATAGCCCCACTGGCGGAAGCGCTCGGAGTAGTGCGAGCGGACACCGCAGGCGGTGAAGTGACCGATGATCCTGCCGTCCGGTGCCAGGCCCGTTCGCTGGTAGCGGAACACTTCCTGCATCGAGATCACGTCGCCTTCCATACCTGTCACCTCGGTGATCGAGACCATCCGGCGCGAGCCGTCCTGAAGGCGGCTGGCCTGCACGATCAGGTGCACAGCACTCGCGATCTGGGCGCGCACGGCCTTCAGCGGCATCTCGATGCCGGCCATCGCGACCATGTTTTCCAGACGCGAACAGGCGTCGCGGGCGTTGTTGGCGTGGATCGTGGTCATCGAACCGTCGTGGCCGGTGTTCATGGCCTGCAGCATGTCGATCACTTCCTCGCCGCGGGTTTCACCCACGATGATGCGGTCGGGGCGCATCCGGAGCGCGTTACGAAGACAGTCGCGCTGCGTGACCGCGCCCTTGCCCTCCACGTTCGGCGGGCGGCTTTCCATCCGGCCCACGTGCACCTGCTGAAGCTGAAGTTCCGCGGTGTCCTCGATCGTCAGGATGCGTTCCTTGTTGTCGATGAAGGACGACAGCGCGTTCAGCGTGGTCGTCTTACCCGAACCGGTACCGCCCGAGACGATGACGTTCAGGCGCGTGGCGACCGCGGCCTGGATGTAGGCGGCCATCTCTTCCGAGAAGGCGCCGAACCTCACCAGGTCGTCGATACCCAGCTTTTCCTTCTTGAACTTACGAATGGACACGAGCGAGCCGTCTACGGCCACCGGCGGCACCATCGCGTTGAAACGCGAGCCGTCCTTGAGACGGGCGTCGACATAGGGGTTCGATTCGTCCACGCGGCGACCCACGGCCGACACGATCTTGTCGATGATCCGCAGCAGGTGACGCTCGTCCTTGAAGCGGACGTCGCTCAGCTCCAGCCGGCCGGCGCGTTCCACGAAGACGCGGTTCGGGCCGTTCACCAGGATATCGTTGACGGTATCGTCTTTCAGTAGCGGCTCGAGCGGGCCAAGGCCCGTCACCTCGTCGAAGAGCTCGACGTTGAGCGTTTGCCGGTCCTCGCGGTTGAGGACGATGCCCAGCTCGTTCAGCTGCTCCGAGACGATCGAGGTGATCTCGGCGCGCAGCTCGTTTTCCTTGGCGCTTTCCAGCGCGGACAGGTTCAGGTTGTCCAGGAGACGCGAGTGCATCTCGGTCTTGATCTCGTCGAGACGCTGGCGGCGCTTCATGTCCTTGTCGCCATCGGCGGCCTGCGCGGCGTGGCGCGGCACCTCTGACACGACAGGGGTCTTGCGCTGCACGCGCGCCTGCGACGGCTTCGCTTCCGCGGCTTCGGGCGCCGGGGCCTTGGCTGTGGCAATCGCCTCTTCCAGTGGGGCGATGCCCTCGGAGCGGGTCGCTTTCTTGTACTTTCCGAACACCGGTCAGTCCCCCTTGGGCTCTATTTTGCGACAGCTTCGCCGAGCATGGCCTTGTGCAGGCCATCGGCGAGCTTTGCGATTTCCTTGCGCAGCGCGTTCTTCTTGGCGCACTCCATCAGGGGCTGGCCGTGGTCGCCGGCCTGCATCACCTGGCGGCCGCCATCGGGCAGCTGCGTGGCGATTTTCACGCCCAGGCTTTCGGCCAGCTTCTTGACGCGGGTCTTGCCGTTCAGGTCGGTCAGACCGGGCGCGCGGTTCAGCACGAAGTTCAGCTTCTCGGTCGGCAGATCCTCCGAGCGAAGGGCCTTGAGGAACCGCATCGCGTTCTGCGCCGAGCGCATATCGAGTTCCATCGTGGTGAAATAGACATCGGCGCGGTTCAGCACCGTTTCGGTCCACATCACCAGCGTGTGGGGCATGTCTACGACGACAATGTCGAAGCATTGCGTGGCGAAACCAAGCAGCGCGTCCACCTCTTCCGGACCGATCAGGTCGAGCGGCAAGAGTTCCGGCGGCGCGGGGAAGACGGAGAGCTTGCCCTCGTAGCCCAGAAGCGCCTGCTTGAAGGCGTCGACGTCCATGGTGCGTGCATCTTGCAAAAGCTCGATCACCATGTCGCGGCGCGGCAGGTCGAGGAAGGTCGACACCGTGCCGGCCTGCAGGTCGAAGTCCAGAAGACAGACCGACGGCGACTTTTGCTTGTCGATGTTGGCGAGTTCCCAGGCGAGGTTCACAGCGAGCGTCGATGCCCCGGTCCCGCCGGCCAGGCCCTGGACAGCGAAGACAGCGGCTTGGCCACCCATGCGCTGTCCGATTTCGACCGGGGCAGGCGCGTCTGGTCGTGCACCATCGCCTTGATTATGGGTGTCCAATGCCGAAACGGCCGGCACGGGCTTGGCCGCGCGAATACGGGCAATGGCGTCCTGCAGGGCACCTTCGGCCAGCGGATAGGGAACGAAATCGTCTGCGCCAAGCCGCAACAGGTCGTGCAGCGCGGCAGGTCCCAGGTCATGTGCGACAAGAATGGAGCGCACGCCATGGGCCTTGGCAGCCACGATCAGTTCACCGACCATACCAAGGTCAAGCTCGTCATCTGCCGTGACGGCGATAGCGAGAAATTCGAGATCCTCGGCATCGGGTTGATCCAGGAAGGCCCGTGCCTCGTCGAACGTAAGGTCACCCCACGCCTCACCGAGTTCGGCCTCCATGTCCTCGATCAGAAGGTCGAAAAGATGAACGTTCTTCGAGACGGTGCAGGCGAGAACGCGCGCCGGGTCCGATTGCAGTGCGAGTCCGCTACTCATTCCTCAAATCCTATTCCGCCCGGATTATCCGGGTCATCTTTCTGCTCTGGCGGCAGAACCGCCTTAGACACCCGTGTCCTGTGGAAATGATCCCGGAATCAGGGCTCTAGAAACAGACTGTCGCTTGGAAAAGAGGCGAGAATAGGACCAACAGGGGGAATTGATGGGTAGCAAAAGCGTGTTCTGGCGGGTCCGGCTGACGATGTGTCGAGCCGAACCCACGCAGATCATTCGCCGCCGCTGCTTCCGGTCGATCCTGCATAGGATCTGTAGACGATCTGAGCATAGCGCCCGTCGAGGACGAGCGGGTTGTTTCGCACGAAGCCCGATACCTCGGTCACCGTCCGCCGGTTCCGCCGCTCTTCGGCTTCGGTCGCAACGATCGGTTGGGTTTCTCCAAGAGACACGAGGGCGTCGAGCCGCGAGCGCTCGATACCGAGGCTCACCAGGTAATCGACGGCTGCTCGCGCCCGGCGCAGACCAAGACGATGGTTGTAGGCGCGGCTGCCGACAAGGTCGGTGTGTCCGTACACCGAGAACCGTACTTCGGGGAAATGGCGGATGAACGCGGCCTGCTGGCGCAGGATCGTCCGTGCCTCTTCATCCAGGGTCGCCGAGTTGAACGCGAAATTGATCGTCGTCGGCACCTCTTGAGCGAAACGTTCACTCAGTATCACCGTGTAGTCGAGCTGCCCGGTCTGGTAGAGAATGTTGTTCATCGTCGGATTGCCGAAGCCGCCTTCGTCGAGGCGTATGCCAGCCTCGCGGTCGCATGCAGCGAGAGCGAGGGTTGCTGCAACGGTCAGCGCAAGCGCGCGAGCCATGCGGGCGGTGGCGGGGCGTGTCAGAGAAGCCTGCATCATCTCAATCCATCACATAGCCATAGGAACCCGAGAAGTCTTGCGAGGCGACGTCAGCCTCGGCCGTGCCCGGCCGCGGCCCACCGTTGGTGCGGCCCTGGAAGAACAACTCGTTCTCGGTGGGGATCGTTACCCGATCCGTCGGAAGGGCAAGGGCTTCGCCGCGGACGGGTGTCACAAGATGTGCGGTAACGATGATGACCAGTTCGGACTGATCGCGCTGGTAGTTCGCCGAACGGAACAGCGCGCCCAGGACAGGCAGATCTCCGAGCCATGGAACCTGCGAAATGCCATCCCGGAAATCATCCTGCAGCAGCCCCGCAATCGCAAAGCTTTCGCCGTCCCGCATCTCGACAACCGTCGAGGCCTCTCGGGTTCGCAGCCCGGGCACGCCATTGGCTCCGGGAATGGTCGAGTCGATCGAACTTACCGTGGTGGACATATCGAGGTTGATGATGTCGTCCGCCACAACCGTCGGGGTGAACTCGAGTTCGATGCCGAAAGGCTGGAATTCGATGGAAATCTGGCCGTCACCGTCTGAGACGGGCACCGGGAACTCACCACCTGCCAGGAAATCGGCCGATTGACCGGAAAGCGCAGTCAGGTTCGGCTCTGCCAACGTCCGCACGAGGCCCTCTGTCTCGAGCGCTTCCAGCAAAATGTTGAACTCGAACCCGGTGCCGAAGGTTGTGCTGACGCCGAGACGCCCAATTTCGGCATCGATGCCGCCCCCACCAAGGAGGTTCACGTTGGTGCCACCGGTAGTGTTTGTGATGCCGATTTGAGCGCCCAGTTCCTGGCGGACCGAGCGGCTCATTTCCGCGAAGCGGACCTGCATCATGACCTGTTGGCTGCCACCAACGAGCAGCAGGTTCGACACTCGACCCGGCGCATAGCGTTCTGCCAGCTCCATGGCGCGGTCCACGATGCGCCCCGAGCTGACGGTGCCCGACAACACGATGCCGTCGTTGGCCGTGCGGACCTCGATCGGCTCGCCGCGCAGGATTTCGCGAAGGCGGTCCCGAAGCTCGGCCACATCAGGGGCGACTTGAACCTCGATGTTGGCGATCAGTGAGCCGTCCGCTCCCAAGAGCGTCATCGTGGTGCGCCCGGGGGCGCGACCCAGAACGTAGATCGTCCGTTCCGACAATGTGGCGATGTCAGCGATTGCAGGATTGGCGACGCTGATCTCGGCGAAAAGGATATCGCTTTCGACCACGACCGCCCGGTTCAGCGGCACTGACAGCGTGGCGGATGTCTGTCCTTCTACCACGCGCAGCGCCTGTGCCGCAGCGTCTGTTGTCGGTATGAACGCCACCGCGCAGCCCAGTAGGCATGCACGCAAATAACCCATCATGTTCATGGTGATCCTGCCTCTATGATCACTGCTGTGTCGGTGTCTGACGCACCGTCTTGAAAGGCACCCTGCCCGAAAACCTGAAATTACGCAAGAATCAAGCGATTGCCGGTGGGCCTTAATGTGGTTTTTGAACCACGTTTCCATAAAATCAAACAGCCCGGCAGGTTTGGCCTGCCGGGCTAAAGCGTGTTCTTTCGGAGTATTGTGGCGTCACTCGGTGCAGGGAACCTGCGTGACGACGACGTCAGCGCCCCGACGGTTGCGAACCGTGCAGATTTCCGGAGCCTCGGGTGCCGCGGCCACCTCTTCGCGTTCGCCGAGGAGAGCGTCGCGGGAAACCTCGACTGTCTGGGTTTCTGTCTCGTCGTTGATGCCGACAAGGGCCAGCGTCAGTGTACCCGAAGCCTGTGCTTGCGTCAGTGCCGCGATTTCCTGCGGCGGAGCCGCGATCGTGATCGTGCGGGCGATGGTTGGATTGTTGCGGTCATTGTCCGCAATCTGGTCGATCGCGATGATCTGGACGTTCGACCGGATCAGGCGCGTCACGCTTTCGCCGGAACGTCCGGCCCCGGTCCAGTAGACGTCAACCCGGTCGCCCGGGCGCAGGAAGCCCGAAACCCCAGCCACGACGTCGACCCGCATCGAGAAGGCGCGCATGCCTTGTTCGAGGCGCGAGGCAACACCGGCGTCTTCGCCGGGCGCGGTGACCTTCGTGGCCAGAAGCGGCTCGTGCTGTTCCATCGTCCGAAGCACAGTGCGCAGTTCTTCGTCACCTTCGGGAAAGATGTCGTCCAGGGTGGTGAAGGCGCCGAAGGGCACGAAGTCGGCCGGCCAGCGCACGGCCTGCAAGTCTGCCGCCGAAATGCGTTCGCCGTACCGAAGCTGCCGGTTGACGACATACACCTGGGTCGTCGGAATGATGGCCTGCTGCTGCTGGGCCAATGCGGTCTGATACTGCTCGAAGCGCTCCATGGCGATCTTGACGGCAAAGCCGGCAAGGCCGATCCCAAGCAAGAGCACCAATCCGAAAATCAGTCTCATCGGTTTTGTCCTTTCCTGTCTCGTCCTGCCGGATGCGAAGCCTGTATTCCCGGCCGGGCCTGCTGGGCTGAAAGATCATGTGGAAATACGGCTCCATTATGATCGGACCGCGGCATTCGGATGCTGGATACAGACAGAGCTGTTGCACCCTTCAGACGTGCAATGGCCGCGCCCGGATCGGGCGCGGCCACTCTTGTCTCGTTCGTTGAACGTGAAGCGGATCAGCCGCCGTTCTCGGTGACGCCGCCGATGTCGCCGGTGCCCGTCACGTTGACGTTGGTGGCGAAGGGATCGGCCGAGGGAACGGTGTTGGCCAGCGAGTTGCGGATGTCGGTGCCGAGGTTCTCGACGCCCGAGGACACGACGGCCATGACGGCCAGGCCGAGGCCCACGAGGGCGGCGGTCAGGACGACCCAGTCAACGGTCACAGCGCCGGATTCGGAATGGGCGAAATTCTTGATCAGTGCGGTCATTGGTAGTTTCTCCGTTGGTACCTTTGTGGCGGACCGTTCCGGCGCGCCGTGTTGCGATGAGGATTGAATGATCTTGAACCGTGTCGTGAATTGGGCGTTCCAAAGGAATATTCGCGGTATCTGGGTGGAACGCCCTGGTTCTTGATCGAGGTCGGATCAGCCGCCGGCCTCGGTGACGCCGCCGATATCGCCGGTGCCCGTCACGTCGACGTTCCCGTCGAAGGGGTTGACGAGCGGGTTGGTGTTGGCCAGCGAGTTGCGGATGTCGGTGCCGAGGTTCTCGACGCCCGAGGAC
>CAZVQL010000071.1:0-12390 GCA_964629305.1 uncultured Roseicyclus sp. | reverse complement strand
GGTTAAGTCATTGAGGCAGGTTTCATACAGGCAAGAAACCTATCGAGCAGTGACATCTTTATAAGCAATGGGTTGCCGGATGTCCAACCGAAAAGTTTGAAACCGGTTCGGGCCACGGATAGCCTTTGCCTCAACGAGCATTGAGGCAGGAAGGATTGTTGCCAGATGAAGACGCAGTGTTTCAACCGAATCGTGGTGGCCGCGGCCCTCGCGGTCGGGCTGGCGGGGGCAGGTATGGCGCAACCCATGCACGGGATCGCAATGTATGGGGAGCCTGCCTTGCCGCCCGACTACACCCATCTGCCCTACGCGAACCCCGACGCCCCCACCGGCGGGCGCATTGTGACGGGGGAAACGGGCAGTTTCGACAGCCTCAATCCGCACATCCGCCAAGGCTCGGTTCCGTGGCAGTTGCGGTTTCTCGCCTACGAATCGTTGCTCGGCCGGTCCTGGGACGAGCCCTTCACGCTCTACGGCCTTCTCGCCGAATCGGTGGAGGTCGCCGAGGACAACTCCTGGGTCGAGTTCACGCTCCGCCCCGAGGCGCGTTTTTCCGACGGAAGCCCCGTCACGGTCGACGACGTGATCTGGTCCTACGAGACGTTGGGCACCGAGGGGCATCCCCGTTACCTCGGCGCGTGGACCCGCGTCGAGGGGATCGAGGCGGTGGGCGAACGTACCGTGCGCATCACCTTTTCCGAGCCCGACCGCGAACTTGCGATGATCATGGGCCTGCGCCCCATCCTGCAGGCCGCGCAATGGGAGGACACCGCGTTCACCGAAAGCGGGCTCGACGTCATCCCGATCTCGACCGCGCCTTATATCATCGACGATTTCGAGGCCGGTCGGTTCGTCAGCTTGCGTCGCAACCCCGATTACTGGGGCGCAGATCTGCCCTTCCGCCGCGGCACCAACGTGATCGACGAGGTGCGGATGGAGTTCTTCGCCGACGGCACCGCGATGTTCGAGGCCTTTACCGCCGGCATCCTGTCGACCATGCGCGAGACCTCGGCGCAGGCCTGGGCCACCAACTACGATTTCCCCCGCGTCCAGTCGGGCGAGGTGATCCTGTCCGAGGTGCCGCACCAGCGCCCCTCGGGCATGACGGGCTTCGTGATGAACACGCGCGACGATCCTTTCTCGGACTGGCGCGTCCGTGAGGCGATGATCCAGGCCTTTCCGGCCGAATTCATCAACCAGACGCTGAACGGGGGCGTCGATCCGCGCATCACCTCCTACTTCTCCAACTCGCCGCTGGCGATGGAGACGGGCCCGGCAGAGGGCCGCGTCGCCGAGTTCCTGTTGCCCTTCGAGGGCGTCCTGTTGCCCGGCGCCACCGAGGGCTACGTGATGCCCGTCTCCGACGGGACTGAGCGCAACCGCGCAGGGATTGCCACCGCGCTCGAGGCGCTTGAGGCGGCAGGCTACACCGTGCAGGACGGCGTGATGACCACGCCCGAGGGCCAGCCCTTCACCTTCGAGATCCTGCTTCAGACCGGCTCGTCCGAGAATGACGCCATCGTCAACATCTACACCGAAGCACTCGAGCGGCTGGGCATCGCGGTCGAGGTCAGCCGCGTGGATGCGGCCCAGTTCCGCGAACGGCGCGATGTCTTCGACTTCGACATGATCTACGAGCGCTACGGCCTGTCGCTCAGCCCCGGCAACGAGCAATACAGCTATTGGGGCTGCGAGACGCTCGAAGTGACGGGATCGCGCAACCTGATGGGGGCCTGTCATCCCGCGATCGAGGCGATGATCGAACGCATGCTGACTTCCGAAAGCCAGGACGACTACGTCGCCGCCGTCCGCGCGCTCGACCGGGTGCTGACCTCGATGCGCTATGTCGTACCCTTCTGGCACAACCCCGTCAGCCGCGTCGCCCATAGCGCCGAACTGCACTACCCCGAGACCATCCCGATCTACGGCGACTGGATCGGCTGGCAGCCCGACGTCTGGTGGGTCGAAGAGTGATATCTCACCGACCGTAAGGAAACCTGGCGGCGCCTTCGGGCGCCGTCCTGTTTTCCGGGTGGAGGTCCGAAAACGGCGCAGGCGCGCGTCGCAATCTGGCGCGACGGCCTGCGGGTGCGGGGTGACAAGCGGTCGACCCCGCAACAGGACGGACCCAGGACATGCGTTACGGAACCGGCGTGGCCCTCGTGATGGCGGCCTCGGTCCTGTGGTCCCTGCAGGGCCTGTTCTTCCGCCAGATCGAGACGGCAGAGCCTTGGGCGATCCTGTTCTGGCGGTCGCTCGGCATGCTTCCGGTTCTCGCCGTGTTCATCGCGTATCGGGGCCGCGGCCAGATCCTTGGCCCCATCCTGCGCGCGGGACCGGTGGCGGTCATGGGCGGCCTCGGCTTGATCTTCGCGTTCGGCGGCGCCGTCTACGCGATCCAGTCCACGACCATCGCCAACGCGGTGTTTCTCTTCGCCGCCTCGCCCTTCCTGACCGCGCTTCTGGCGTGGGCTGTGCTGGGCGAACGGGTGCGCAGGCGCACCTGGGCCTCAATTGTCATGGCGGCCGTGGGCATTGCGGTGATGGTCGGTGGCGGCCTCGAACGTGGCGCGCTGGCAGGCAACATCGCGGCGCTGGCCAGTGCGGCAGGCTTTGCCGTCTTCACCGTGTCGCTGCGGTGGGGCAGGGTCGGTGACCCGCTTCCCATCGTGTTCCTCGGCGGTGTCTTCGCACTGGTGACGGCCGCGGTTCTGGCCGGAACCGCAGGGCAGGCGCTGGCGGTGCCGCCCGGTGATGCGCTCTGGGCCATCGCGATGGGCGCGCTCACGCTCTCGGGCGGCATGGTTCTGTTCACCATGGGAAGCCGGGTTGTCGCGGCGGCGGACCTTGCGCTCATCACCATGATCGAGGTCATGCTCGCCCCGTTCTGGGTGTGGCTGCTGCTCGGAGAAACAGCCAGCCCCGCCACGCTGGCCGGCGGTGCCTTCCTTCTCGCCGCGGTGCTGCTCAACGCGCGTGCCGGAGCGCGGATGCCTGCTCCCGCTTGACCGCTTGCCTACTCGGCCGCGTCGGGAACCTTTTGCTCGACGGCGGCCTTGGCCTCTTCGCCATTGGGGTAGACGAGGCCTGCCGAGATGATCAGCTTCGCCGCATCCTCGACCGACATCTCGAGCACGATCAAATCCTTGCGCGGCACGAAGAGCAGGAAGCCCGAGGTCGGGTTGGGCGTGGTCGGCATGAAGACGGCCACCACGTCCTCGGCCGTGCTCGCCTGCACCTCGCCCTTGGCGTTCGAGGCGATGAAGCAGATCGCCCAGATCCCCTTGCGAGGGTATTCGATCAGCGCCGCCTTGTCGAAATTCTGGTCGCCCTGGCTCAACACCGTCTCGACGATCTGCTTGAGCCCGGAATAGAGGCTGCGGATCACCGGGATCGACAGCACCAGCCCCTCGGCCCAGAGGATCAGCGACCGGCCGATCAGGCCCTTGGCTATCCAGCCGACCACCACCGTGAAGATCAGGAAGGTCGCGACGCCGATGCCGCGGATGTTCACCTCGATGCCGGTCAGGTCGCGGATCAGCGTGGCGGGATTGTAGGAGGCCGGGATCAGCGGCAGCACCCAGCTGTCGATCCACCCCGTCAGCGCCCAGATCAGCCAGATCGTGACGCCGATCGGCGTGATCACCACGAGCCCGGTCAGAAAGCTCGACCGCAATCCGGCAAGAAAACCGCGCTTCGGCGGCGGGGGCGTTTCGGGTAGCTGCATGCGCGTCGTGCTGTCCGGGCAAGGGCGGAGAGGGCGCGGGCACACGCCCCTGTCCCGCGTTATGTAGGCGGTGCGCCCGGTGCGCACAAGCGCCAGCCGCTCAACCGCCGCTCAACCGCCGCGCGATCTGTCGACCAGTGCCTTCGCGATACGCGACCCGAGACGGGCGTTGTTCAGAACGAGGGCGATGTTCGCCGTCAGCGTGTGTCCATCGGTCAGCTCGAACAGGCGCTGCAGCAGGAAGGGCGTCACCGCCTTGCCGGCGATCCCTGCCGCATCCGCCTCGCGCTGCGCCTCGGCGATGAGCGGGGCAAGCCTGTCTGCGGCGATCTCGTCGCCCGCGGGGATAGGGTTCGCCACGAGCTGCCCTCCGGGCAGACCCAGCGCGGCCCGCATCGCGTGGGCCGCGGCGATGTCAGCGGGGTCATCCATGCGCAAAGGGGCCGGCAGGCCGCTTTCGCGGCTCCAGAAGGCAGGAAAGCCGTCCTGGCCCACGGCGATGACCGGCACGCCGAGGGTTTCCAGAACCTCCAGCGTCTTCGGAAGATCGAGGATGGCCTTGGCCCCCGCCGCCACGACCGTGACGGGCGTCTGCGCCAGCTCCTGCAGGTCGGCAGAGATGTCGAAGCTTTCCTCCGCGCCCTTGTGCACGCCGCCGATCCCGCCCGTGGCGAAAACCCCGATCCCTGCGCGCGCGGCGCAAATCATCGTGGCGGCCACCGTCGTGGCCCCGGTCCCCCCGGTGGCCAGGCACGCGGCAAGGTCGGCCCGGCTCAGCTTGGCCACACCCCTGGACTGCGCCAACCCCTCCAGCGCGGCGTCTTCCAGCCCCACGCGGATCTCGCCCTCGATCACCGCGATGGTCGCGGGCACGGCGCCTGAAGCGCGAACCTCGGCTTCGACCTGCCGGGCCGTCTCGAGGTTCTGCGGATAGGGCATCCCGTGGGTGATGATCGTCGACTCGAGCGCGACGACCGGGGCCCCGGTCTCGAGGGCCCGCGCGACCTCGGGCGACAAACGCAGGGGCAGGGCAGGGGTGGCTGTCATGCGATGTCTCCCGAGACATAGGCGGCCGCGCCCTCGACCGCGGCGCGCAGCGCCTCCTCCGGTCCGGCTCCGGCCAGTTCGGCGGCGATATGCGCTGCCATGAAAGTGTCGCCGGCGCCCGTGATCCGGCGCGCCTGAACGGGGGGCGGCACGGCGGTCAGGATGCGGTCGGGCGCGGCGTCCACGGCCATCTCGGCGCCCGCCGTCACCAGCACCCGCCGCGCGCCCGCGCCAACCAGCGCCTCGGCGGCGGCCGCGGCATTGGCGGGCCGCGTGCCGGTCAGAAGCCCGGCCTCCTCGCGGTTGACGTAGAGCGTGGCGCGCGGGTGCCGCAACAGCGGGCGCAACCGCTCCGCCTTGCCGGGCGAGGCCGGCGCGATGCGCAGGTCGGCGGCGGCGAAAAGCGGGCTTTCCGCGATCTCGGCCAGAAGCGCTTCGGTCAGGTTTCCGTCGAGCGCGACCGGCCCGGCCCAGGGCGCCGCGGCACTGCCCAGCCGCCCGTCGGCCAATGGCGCCAAGATGCGGTCGCCCGCGGCCTCCAGCGAATGCGCATCGGCCAAAGCCGCCACCAGCGCCCCCTGCGCCTCGACTGCCATGTACTGATCGGTGGGCAGGTCGGCGTCGACCAGCAGCGGCGCACAATCAAGGCCCATCGCCTCGCAGGCCGCCACCAGCTCGCGCCCCGCCGGATCGTCACCCACAACCGACACGAGCCCCGGCTTCAGGCCGAAGCGCGCCAGCGTCATCGCGATGTTGAGCGCCACGCCCCCCGGCAGCCGCGCGATGCGCCCCGGCTTGTCATTGCCAAGCGCCATGGAAAGATCGGTGCGCCCGATGATGTCCCACAGGACCGAGCCGATGCACAGGATATCCGGTGTCCGCGTCATGCCTGCCGCATAGCGCCAAGGCCCGATCCGGTCCATCCTTCATCTTGGCAAAAACAACTCCGGGGGAGTCGCAAAGCGACGGGGGCAGAGCCCCCACTTTCGGCGCAGCCTCAGCCAAGGGCGCGCCAGACGGGGCAGGGGGTTGCCTTCCCCCCCGAAACCCCCTATCTGCGCGCTCACTTCACAGGCGAAGGCGGGCCTTCGGGGGAGACATCCCCGTTCGGTCCACCGGTTGGGTCAGCGCCCCCGCGGCGCGTCACCCTGAACCTTCGCCGAGGCGCAAACCGGAAAGGAACACTTGGATGGCGCTCCCTGATTTCTCTCTGCGTCAGCTTCTGGAAGCTGGCGTTCACTTCGGCCACCAGACCCAGCGCTGGAACCCGCGGATGGCACCCTACATCTACGGTGACCGCAACGGCATCCACATCATCGACCTCACGCAGACCGTCGAGCTTCTCGACCAGGCGCTGAACGTCGTGCGCGAAACCGTCGCCAAGGGCGGCCGGATCCTCTTTGTCGGCACCAAGCGCCAGGCGCAGAAGCCGATCGCGGACGCCGCCGAGCGCTGCGCGCAGTATTACATGAACCACCGCTGGCTGGGCGGCACGCTCACCAACTGGAAGACCGTGTCGAACTCGATCAGCCGCCTCAAGCAGATCGACGAGCAGTTCTCGCAGGGCCTCGAGGGTCTGACCAAGAAGGAACGCCTCGGCATGGAACGCGACCAGCAGAAGCTGCAGGCTTCGCTGGGCGGCATCCGCGAGATGGGCGGCCTTCCCGACCTGATCTTCGTGATCGACGTCAACAAGGAAGACCTCGCCATCCTCGAAGCCAAGAAGCTGGGCATCCCGGTCGTGGCCGTGGTCGACACCAACTGCTCGCCCGACGGCGTGGATTACATCATCCCCGGCAATGACGACGCGGCCCGCGCCATCGCGCTTTACTGCGACCTCGTCAGCCGTGCCGCACTTGACGGCATGAGCGCGCAGCTCGAGACCGCCGGTGTCGATCTCGGCTCGCTTGAAGAGGGCAACGTGGAAGAGGCGATCGCCGCCGAAGCCGAGGCCCCTGCCGAGGAAAAGGCAGAGGGCTGAGCCCTTCGTCACGCAACCGACACGCGCGCGGGGCATCACCCGCGCGCAGATTCGATGATTCAGGAGAGACGCACATGGCAATCACCGCTGCACAGGTGAAGGAACTGCGCGAAGCCACCGGCGCAGGCATGATGGACGCGAAGAAGGCGCTGACCGAGACCGACGGCGATTTCGAAGCCGCCGTCGACTGGCTGCGCACCAAGGGTCTGGCCAAGGCGGCCAAGAAATCCGGCCGCACCGCCGCCGAGGGCCTGGTCGCCGTCGCCGTTTCGGGCGGCACCGGCGTGGCCGTCGAGGTGAACTCGGAAACCGACTTCGTCGCCAAGAACGCCGAGTTCCAGGGTATGGTCGCGGGTATCGCGCAGGCCGCGCTGTCGGCCGGTGATCTCGAGGCACTGCTGGCCGCCGATCTGGGCGGCAAGTCGGTCGCCGACACGCTGACCGACAAGATCGCCACCATCGGCGAGAACATGGGCGTGCGCCGCATGGCCAGGATCGAGGGCGACACCGTTGCCGCCTACATCCACAATGCCGCCACCGACGGCATGGGCAAGATCGGCGTGCTGGTCGCGCTGAAGGGCGGTGACGAGGCCTTCGCCAAGCAGGTCGCGATGCATGTCGCCGCCGTGAACCCCGCAGCCCTGGACGAGGCCGCCGTCGACCCCGCGATGGTCGAGAAGGAGCGCCAGGTCCAGATCGACATCGCGCGCGAAAGCGGCAAGCCCGAGGCCGTCATCGAGAAGATGATCGAGGGCCGCATGAAGAAGTTCCTCTCCGAGATCACGCTGGTCAACCAGGCCTTCGTGATCAATCCCGACCTGACAGTCGGTGCCGCTGCCAAGGAAGCGGGCGCCGAGATCACCGGCTTCGTCCGGCTGGAAGTCGGTGAAGGCATCGAGAAGAAGGAAGAGAACTTCGCCGAGGAAGTGGCCAAGGCCGCCCAGGGCTGATCGCTCGAAACCAGATGATCAAAACGGGGCAGGGGGCCACCCTCTGCCCCGTTTCTTTTTGCGCCGGCCCATCGCGGTTTCGAAGGGTCGAGGAAAAAGAAACGGCGCCGCCAAACACACTGACGGCGCCGCCCTAGAGGGTGACGTGCAAGGGACATGGGGATAGCACGCCGACCCAAACGTTGACCCGCACCGGAACGAAATTGCGCTGCGATGCGTGCCCGGCACGGTTTCCCGGCCTTGAGGGATGCTCTTGTGCGCCAATGCGCGCGCCCCCCGGTCTCACGGCGAAATAGCCATCACTCACACAACAAGGAGAGAGTGACCCAAAGGTGCCCCTACGGAAACGGAGGGAATCCTTACCTGGGTTTCGGCCGGTCAGTGTCAGTCGCGTCGCGCGACCGATCCGGCCATGCGCGGCGGGGCACCGGCGGCGTTGCGCCCCTGGTCCTCGAGGCGGAAAATCTGGTTCAGGATCGAGGCCTTGCGCACGGCCTGTGCCGTCGTCTCGACGCCGAGCGCATCGCGCGCACCGCGCAGGTGCTTTTCGACGGTCGCCACGTTACGCTCGAGAATGACGGCGATATCCTGCATCGTCTTGCCGTCTGCCACCAGTTCCAGAACCTCGGCCTGCCGGGCGGTCAGAAGCTTGCGCTGACCGGTGGCGGGGAGCTGCAGGATGCACAGATGGGCAACATGGTTGATGATCTCGATGTCCTGACCATGCTTGGCCCAGATCGCATCGGCATCCGCCTGCGTCTTTCCCTTTTCCACGGCCATGCCGATCCCGGCGTTGGCGTTCTTGATGGCCATCGGAAAACTGATTGTATATCCGGCTGTTATAGCGTGACGTTCATTTAGGGCGCGCATCGCCTTTTCACCCTCGGTCAAGGCCTGTGGCTGCATCTCGGTATAGACCTGTGCCCATGATGCGGCGCCGGTGTTCTGCACCGCCCACCGCAACATGACGCCGTCGCGGAACATGCCTCCATTCACGTAGGCATCCACGTAATCCGTGGGCATGTTGGTCAGAAGCAGCGCATCCTCGGGATTGTCGTACAGGCCCGCGCCCCGAAACGCGTTGAAGGCGTAAAACAGCCGGTCGAAGCCGTATTCTGCCATGACGCGCGTGTGATGGGCCCAAAGATCCTCGACCGTCGACATCATGAGGTAGGGCTGGAGGATCCTCATGTACGCGCCTTCGTCAGATGTCCGTGCAGCGCCGTCAGGGCCAGTGGATAGCCCGCAGCGCCAAAGCCCTGGATCACGCCCACGCAGACCGGCGCGATCATCGAGACATGGCGGAACGCCTCGCGCGCATGGGTGTTGGACAGGTGCAACTCGACCACCGGCAGCTGGATTGCCGAGATCGCGTCGCGCAACGCCACCGAGGTGTGCGTGTAGGCGCCGGCATTCAGCACGACGCCGTCCATCTTGCCGCGCGCCGCGTGCAGGTGATCGACCAGCGCGCCTTCGCCGTTGGACTGCGCGCAGGTCACGGTCATGCCAAGCGTCTTGCCATGCGCGATACACGTCGCCTCGATATCGGCGAGCGTGTCATGCCCGTAGACCTCTGGCTCGCGCGTGCCGAGCAGGTTCAGGTTTGGGCCGTTCAGGACCAGAATGTTCATGCCGTTATCCCTCTGCGGGGACTATGCCGCGTTCGCAGGGACTGCGGAAGGGGGGATGTTTCCGTGTTTTCAGGGCACTAGCCGACGTAACGTACGGCGCGTGGGTGCCAAGAGCGCAGCAAAGTGTTTGATATCAGTGTATTGCGCGGCAACCTTCAGGTGATTATTCCAAGTCGCCGATGCGCAACAGCTTGCGCACAAGGGCATTCACGGGCACCAACGCGGTAACGTACCGCTCGTCTGGGTATGGCTTTAATTAACATAATCATGATTATGGGAATAACGCATGTCGACAAGCGGGCTGCAGGATCTCCTCCCTTTCGGCTTCATCGACGCTCATCACCACGTCTGGGCACCTGACAGCCGCGGTGACGAGATCGGCTATCGTTGGCTCCGCGATATCGGTGCGCCGAAACCCTTCGGCGACCCCACGCCGATTCAACGCGACTACCTGTGGGACGAGTTCCTGGCCGAGACGCCGCTGCGTCCGCTCGCCTCGGTCCATGTGCAAACCGACGGCGCCCTGCCCGACCCGGTCGCCGAAACCCGTTTCGTGGCCGAGACTGCGGGCGCGCATCCTGTCGCCATCGTGGGTCTGGCCGACCTGAGCGCACCCGACCTTGCCCAGACACTCGCGCGCCATGCCGAGACGCCCGGCTTTATCGGCGTGCGCCAGATCGTCAGCCATCTGCCCGATCACCCCGGCCTCAGCTTCGCGCCACGCCCGCTTCTGTCTGACGCCACGTGGCGCGTGGGCCTTGCCCAGGTGGCCGACGCCGGGCTGCGCTTCGACCTGCAGTGCTATCCCGAACAGATGCACGAGGCGGCCGAGGTCATCTCGGCCCATCCGCAAATGCCAGTGATCCTCGATCACGCGGGCAGCCCGCGCAATGGCGCGGATGCGACCTGGCGCGCAGGCGTGGCCGAACTGGCCAAGTTGCGGCAGGTTTCGGTCAAATTGAGCGGCTGGGGCATGTTCGAGCCGGGCTGGAGCGCCGAAACCATCGCGCCGATGGTCGATCACCTGCTGTCGGTCTTCGGGCCGCACCGAATCATGTTCGGTTCGAACTATCCCGTTGAAAAACTGGCAAAACCCTATGACGCGGTCCTGCGCGAAACGGCGCGCACGCTGTTCTTCGCGGGCGCCGACGCCCTGCCCCGCATCTTCCGCGACAACGCCGCGCGGGCCTACCGGCTGGATTATCCCAGCGCGTAGCCCGCGCCACGCACGGTGCGGATCGGGTCGCCGTGGTCGCCCGCCTTCAGCGCCTTGCGCAACCGGCCCACGTGAACATCGACCGTGCGGCTGTCGACATAGATGTCGCGGCCCCACACCCGGTCGAGCAACTGCTCGCGGCTCCAGACGCGGCCGGGCCGCTCCATGAAGGCGGTGAGCAGGCGGAACTCGGTCGGGCCGAGGCGCAATTCCTCGCCCCCGCGATAGACACGGTGTTCGGCCAGGTCGACGAGGATGTCGTCATACTCAAGCCGCTCGCCCACCGTCGAAGGTCGCACACGGCGCAACTGCGTCCGGAGCCGGGCCAGAAGCTCGGCCACCGAATAGGGCTTGGTGACGTAATCGTCGGCGCCGGTTTCCAGTCCGCGGATCTTGTCGACCTCTTCGGAGCGGGCCGAGAGCATGATGATCGGAATGCGCGCCGTGTCGCCACCCATCTTCAGCTGGCGGCACACCTCGATCCCCGAGACATGCGGCAGCATCCAGTCCAGCACGATCACGTCGGGTGGCGTTTCGCGCACGATGTCGAGCGCCTCGTCGCCGGCCTCGGCCGTCATGACGAGGTAGCCCTCGGCCTGGATGTTGTAGGCCAGCACCTCGCGCTGCGCCGGTTCATCCTCGACGACCAGAACCGTGGGTTCGCCCGCCATGGCCCCGCCCTACCCCTTCAGGCCCACATCGTGCGGCGTCCGGTCCTGCTTGGGCCGGTCGTCGTCGGGCATGTCGCCCGTCACGAGGTAGATCACCTGCTCGGCGATCGAGGTGACATGGTCGCCCATCCGCTCGATGTTCTTTGCCATGAAATGCAGATGCATGCAGGTGGTGATGTTGCGCGGATCCTCCAGCATGAAGGTCAGGTATTCGCGGAAAAGCGCCGAATACATCTGGTCCACGTCCTTGTCGCGCGCGCGCACATCGGCGGCGAGGTCGGCGTCACGCTGGATATAGGCATCCAGCGCGTCCTTCAGCATCAGCTCGACCTGCCGCGCCATGCGGCGGAGCGAGGCGCCGGTGCCGTTCACGGGCGGCTGGTCGATGATCGTCTCGGTGCGCTTCGCGATGTTCTTGGCGTAGTCGCCGATCCGCTCGAGGTTGGTCGAGATGCGGAAGACGGTCAGAACCGTCCGCAGGTCGCTGGCGATCGGCTGACGTTGCGCGATCACGCGCGCGGCCTCATCATTGACCTGTTCGTCCAGCGCGTCGATGGCCTTGTCGCCGGCACGCACCGCGCGAGCGAGCTCCAAGTCGCGCGTCTCGAGCGCCTCGGTGGCTTTCGCAATGGCCTCCTCGACAAGGCCACCCATGCGCATGATCTGCGCCTGGATACCCTCGAGGTCGCGGTCGAAGCCCGAGACGATGTGTTCCGAATTCGGCATGGTCTACTCCCCTGCCCTGCTCTCTTGCCTCAACCGATCCGGCCCGTGATGTAACTTTCGGTCCGGGGATCGTCGGGGTTGGTGAAGATCTTCGAGGTCTCGCCGAACTCGACGAGGTTCCCGAGGTGGAAAAAGGCCGTCTTCTGGCTGACGCGGGCGGCCTGCTGCATCGAGTGGGTCACGATCACGACCGAGAAGCGCTCGCGCAGCTCGTCGATCAATTCCTCGACCTGGGCGGTCGCGATGGGGTCCAGCGCCGAACAGGGCTCGTCCATCAACAGCACCTCGGGGCCCGTGGCGACGGCCCGCGCGATGCACAGGCGCTGCTGCTGGCCACCCGAAAGCCCCGTGCCCGGCGCGTCGAGGCGGTCTTTCACCTCGTCCCAGATCGCGGCACGGCGCAGCGATTTCTCGACGATCTCGTCCAGCTCGGCCTTGCCG
>CAZVQL010000070.1:0-12453 GCA_964629305.1 uncultured Roseicyclus sp. | reverse complement strand
GGTGCCCCACGGCCATTGGAAAACGACGACGTTTGTCGGCGCGCTGCGGCTGTCGAGGCGGAGTTGCGCCGCCAGAAGCTGACTCGGGCGGCCGAACTGGTGGCCGCCCATATCGGCGAGACGCTGACGTACTACGCCTTCCCGGATGTCCACTGGGCCAAGATCCGAACCAACAACCCGCTGGAACGGATCATGAAGGAAATCCGCCGCCGCACCCGGGTGGTGGGCGCCTTCCCGGATGGCCAGAGCTGTCTCAATCTGGCGGCAGCCCGGTTGCGACACATCGCAGGGTCGCAATGGTCGGCCCGCCGCCACATGAACATGGAGCCGCTCCACGCGATGCGGGCTTCCTCATCCGGAGCCGTCGCGTGACAAAATGTGCGAAAGATCCTGGACGGTACCCTACAGCCCCGACTTCAACCCGATCGAACTGGCGTTCTCCAAGATCAAGGCTCTTCTGAAGAAGGCCGCCGCCCGGACCGTCACCGACCTCTGGGACGCCATCCGCGACGCCATTGACGCGGTCACGATCCAAGACTGTCGCAGCTTCTTCGCCGCCACCGGCTATGAACCAGATTGATCGGAAAACGCTCTATCGGCGCCTCGGCAAGCAGGCGCTGATCAAACAGGGCCGCTACGCCCACGCCAAACAGCACAAGCGGGTCCAGCGCGAGATGCGCAGGATCCGCACATATCTGGGCCGGGTGATCCGCAACATAAACTGGTTTCGAGGTACTGCACAACGCTTAAGGTTGTAGTCCCGTATGCTCGACCTGCCACCGGATGAAGCCCGGGCGGGCATGCGGTTTTCATGAATCTGCGGAATCATGATACTCGGCAAATGTGACAAAATTACAAATAGTGTAACAGAGGCCATATTCTTCGCTGCGAGCGAAAGCATGGCCTTGACGGGCCATTCGCTCTTAGCGAAAATTCGGGGGATGGCATAAGTGCGGCTCATGGACGCACGGTATACCGCTAAGGCGCAGAAAGAATTGCGGAAGATGGTTTCGAATGCAGGCGCTACTATCGCATAAATAGAACAAAACGGTACTGGCGCCATCAGCCCCTCAGATAATTCGAAAGCCCTGCTGGACCAAGATTGTTTCCGTCTCCGCGTTGGTACATATCGTGTTTTATTTACCATAGAAAACGACTTTGTTACGGTCATGGTCGTTTTCGCTGTTCGACATCGGAGGGAAGCTATGATTGAGACCGAGACGATCACGCTCAGCCGTGCTGACTACGATGCGATGCGGGAGCGGATGGCTGATCTGGAAGATTTGGCGCTGATCGCCGAACGCCGGAACTGCCAGACGATCAGTCACGACAACATGAAACGCATATTGGCCGGTGAGAACCCGGTTAAGATCTGGCGTGAGGAGAAAGGCCTAAAGCAAATCGAATTAGCTCGATTGGCGGGGATTTCGCCGGCCATGTTGAGTGAGATCGAGAAGGGCAAGAAAACCCCCTCTCTTGCCACGGCAAGGGGACTCGCAACGTCTCTCGATTTGGATATCGATGATCTGTTCGATTGAATCCGGACGGCCAAACCCCGCCGGATTGGTGCCGTTTCGAGGCCAATGTTACGATTCTCGGATGATCTGTTGATCTCGGATGATCTGTTGAAAGCGAGGGCTTCCATGCGCCGTTCTCGACCCTGTCGCGCGCCAAACGCTAGCGTGGCTATCTTGGAGGACAGTTGTGATGAATGAGGACCAAGCTGCTGCGGTCACGGGCGAAATCCAGGACCTCGTTAAACAAACAATCGACGATCTCCGCACGGCGTTCGGAAGGTGTATTCTGGACGGCCATGGTCTTTCCACCGATCCCGGCCGACAACTTGCCGCTCTGATCGCCGCTCGTGAGGCGTTATCCCCGGCTACGGTGATGCTTGATCGGGTATGTGGTCGTGAATCGCCCCTATCGGGCCTGATCGACCGCGTTCGCCCGAATCAACCTGAGGATCTGGAATACCTGCGCGGAGGTCTGCCCGATGGTCCCTGACGGTCGCGGTCCTACGTCTGGCACCGGCATGAGCCTGTATGGTCGCGACGGAACCCGGAAGTATCTTTCCGCCGAGGAACGCGCGGCGTTCCTGCGGGCCGCCGAGGATCAGGATCGGGCCGTCCGTACGTTCTGCATGGTGCTGGCCTATAGTGGTTGCCGCATCTCTGAGGCCCTGGCGCTGACGGCGGATCGGGTCGACCTCGCGGATGGTGTCCTGGTGTTTGAGAGCCTGAAAAAGCGGCGGCAGGGCGTATTCCGCGCGGTGCCGGTGCCATCGAATGTCACCGAGGCCCTGGACCTGGTGCATGGTATCCGTGAATTGCGACGGCGTCCGGAGCGCGCCCGGGTGCATCGGCTATGGCCTTGGAGCCGCATGACGGCATGGCGTCATATCCAGAGGGTCATGGTGGTCGCAGGAGTCAGCGGCCCTCAAGCTACTCCCAAGGGCCTGCGGCACGGGTTCGGCGTGAACGCAGTCAGCGCAGGCATTCCGTTGAATCTGGTGCAACGGTGGCTCGGACATGCCCAACTATCGACGACCGCGATTTATGCCGATGCGGTCGGTGCCGAAGAAAGATCGATCGCGGCCCGAATGTGGTAAAAATTCGACAATGCAAAAGACGAATGATCACCTGTACTATGCCCGGTTGTCTGGACACAAGATGGCATTAGGCGGCCTGCTCGCCTTGGGCGCTGATCCATTCGATAAGCTTTTCATGAGGCCTGAGGTATCCGTTTTTCTCGATGAACCACTCCGCGTTGTATCGTTCGGCAAAAAGACGGACGGCCTCGCGTCTGCGCGCGACACTCCACCGCTGTTCCGGACCCAGGGGGCCGACCCGCAGTTCCCGCGCCGACGATGTATCGGATGCACTGACCACAGACCCATCAACATCATCAGAAACCTACCAATTTTTCATGAAGGCTGCCATCTTTGGTCGTCTCCATCGGACAAATGAGTGTCCAAGGAAACCGGGGACAGATCATGGACCTCATCCTCCGACAGGACGCAGGAAACACCCAGCACGTTGCGCCGTCCGTCCGGGCCGATCCCGATGGCCAACAGGATTGCGGCATCGCGGAGCACGCCGTTATCCCGGACCTTCTCGGAGCAGACATCGAGGAAAAGGTACTGGACGGGATCGAGCCGGCGGGGACACCAAGCCTCGACCTGATCGGCGGTCAGAGGCACGATCCGTCTCCCGAGTCGCGAAAAGTAATCCCTTGGACTCTTGTCGCACCCCATCCTGCAAAAACAGTTATCCACAAGCCGAAGCAGTTATCCCCTGGACTCTTGTCGCACCCGATTTGGACTCTTGTCGCGCGAATCCAGGTTATCCCCTGGACTCTTGTCGCGCAAACTAGAAAGGGAAAAAACAACCCTACAAATAGTTTGCGCGACAAGAGTCCAAATTGACATCGTGGAAATTGCATGGCCGTAATGGGCTATTGAATGGAATGGTGCTGAAAGGTTGTCGGATGGGTCAGGTTCACGATCTTATCGCCAGGGTCGGCCAAGACCAAGCGCGACAAGAGTCCAAATATCCCTCCGCCGTTGAAGTGGCGGCCACGATGATGAGCATCGAAACCGAAACCATCGGTGTCACCTATTCGGGATTCGCCTTAACGAGCCTTCCTCATAAACGCTTGTCCAACGATCAAACCTGGGAAAAACAAGGTCATCGTGTTCGCCTTCTGATCGAACCCGGCACACTTCCCAGCATCAACGGGGGATACCGCCGGTATGGTGTCCCTTATGGCTCTCAGGCTCGGCTCATCCTGATCTACCTGCAAAGCGAGGCTATCCGGCGCAATTCGCCGGAAATCGAACTGGGTAGCTCGATGTATCAATGGCTGCAGCGCATGGGCGTTTCGGCGGGTGGGAAAACCTATAGCTCGTTCCGCGAACAGGCCAATCGACTCTCGGCCTGCCTGTTGACGTTCACCTGGACGGAGGGACGTCGGATTGCGTTTTCAAAAGACAGCATCGTGCGGGCTGGCCTTTTCCTGCCAAGTGAGGACGATGACAGACAGCAAAATCTCTGGTCAGAGTCCGTCGTTCTTTCAGATACCTTTTTCCGGGAACTACGGGACCATGCCGTACCGCTTTCAGAAGAAGCAATTGCACAAATTAACAATAACAGCTTTTCCATAGATATATATATTTGGCTGGCCTACCGTCTTCACTCCCTAAGCGGTCCGCAACCCATTACATGGAGTTCCCTTCACGAACAATTCGGAACAGGCTACAGTCGCTTGCGAGACTTCCGCAAGCGCTTCACCGATTCCCTCAATCTGGCGTTGGCTGTTTATCAGGATGCGGTCGTCGATATCCACGAAGAGGGGGTAACCCTGCACCCAAGCCGTCCGCCGATCGCACGTCGACCATTGGCTCTTCGACGACCCAAATAAGGGATTTGGACTCTTGTCGCGCCCCCTGGCCGCCGCACCAGCCCAAGATTTCCGCAGGTGTCCTCGTGGTCGGCTGGGTCATGCGCGACCATATGCGCACCGAATTGCCCCTGGTGGCGCTGATGATGGCCACCCAGCGCTAGAAGCCTCCGCCTAGCCTGATCCATCATTCGTATCTAGGCAGCCAGTACGCCTCGCATGAGTATAGAAAAGCGTTGAAAAACAGTGAGCTGGTCGCATCCATGAGTCGAAAGGCAAACTGCTGGGTCAACGCGCCCATGGATAGCTTTTTCGTGGGAAACTCAGTCTCGTCCATGTCCAGCACGATGCGCGTCGGCTGCGAACACAGATCGGCCCTGCCGGGCAGGCGCTCCAGGGCCATTTTGAAGACCGGGTCGCGGCACAGGGCGCCGGCATCGTTGGCGTCCTCGTAGCCGTCCGCGATCATCAGCGTGCGAAAGGCGATCATGTCGGCGTGAGTGTGCTGGATCCGGCCAGGGTCGCGCGGATCGTCCAGGCCGTCCGGTGCGTCGTTCGATCTTGCGCAGAACCAGAAGGCGCCCGTCCGAGGAGATGGTGCCGCCGTCAAACCGGGCGATGATGTCCTCGTTCAGCACCGGTGACAGACCGGTCAGCGGAAGGGCATGTTCGTCCATGGTGGGTGTCGCTCTTCGGGAATCCGTGTTTTGGCTTCGACACCCGGAAAATACGCGATCTCAGGATCTTACGCTACACCCGCCAACCCCGGTGAATTTTCCGGGTTAGAAGGGTAGAGCCGAGATCATTATGTTTTTTCTGGTGGTGGGGTACGCGATCTTGTAGTGCACACGCACCGGAATCGAGCGCCTCGGATGCTCGGTAGCCATCGGGGAGCTACGAATGAATGGAGTTCTGTCGCCTTGGCTGGCGAAAATTCGCCTGAACTACGTCGTACCTCTTATCAACGGACGAATACTTGACTATGGTTGCAATGACGCTCGTTTGCTCGATTTCGTCAACCCGACCTGCTACACGGGCGTGGACATCGACAGGAGCGTTCTCCAAGTTGCCGCGTCGAAGCGTCCGGATGCCCGCTTCATCCACGTCGACGAACTCGACAGGTGTGAGCAACAGTTCGATACGATCGTCTCGATTGCGACGATCGGTCTTGTTCCGGATCAAGAAAAGCTTCTGCGGACGATGGCTGGGCTTCTCGCCCCTTCCGGGCGGATCGTGCTCACCTCACCCCACCCCAGAGCGAACACTCTGCACAAGATAGCGGGACGCCTCCGGCTCGTGGGCAACGACTTCGGATACGCTTCCTCAAGACAGCTTCCAGATCGGAGCGGGATGGGCGCACTCGCATCGAGGTGCGGGCTCGAGCTAATTTTCGTGTCGTCGTTCATGTTCGGGCTAAACCAGCTCTTCGTGCTCGGAGTTGCCACCCCGGAGCCGAGGCCTACCTAATGCACGTGATCGTATTGGGAAGCGGCGCCGCTGCCTACGGTGCCGTGCTCGCTCTCGAGAGGCACTCGTGGCTCAAGATTACCGTGGTAGATATCGGGGAGCCGGCGGTCGGTCCACTTTCAACCGATGTTGCGCCGCGAGACTGGTCAGGCAAGCATTGGCGCGATCTGTATTCTTACCTTCGCCGCGCGTACGGGCTGGGATTGCTGCCGCCGAAGACCAACTTCGGTGTACGTCCGGCGCAGCGGGAGGTGGCGAACTGGGGCAAGATCTGGCACAGCAGCAACAATGGGGGACTCGCGAGCTTCTGGGGGCTTTCGTCACTTCCGTTCGACGATGCCGACTTCGACGATTGGCCAATCTCCGCGCAGGAGATGCGACCACACTATCGGGCCGTCGCGAACGACATGGGGCTCGCGAGTACCTCGGTGAATTCGCGCAACTTCGCTGCCGAGCTCGTGAACCGTCCACCGCCGCCCATCGCGTTGGCCGCCAGAAGACTCATGTCGGCGCTTCGGGCAGAGACGCCAGTCCAGTGTGGCGTGTATCGCGTCAGCGCGGTGGATGCTGTCCTCGCTCTCGAGACACGCGCTGATCATGGGAATTATTGCACGGGTTGCGGAGAATGTATGATCGGCTGCTATCGTGGGGCAATGTTCTCTCCCCGAGATTGCTTCGCAAAATGGGAAGCGACCGGACGGATCACACGTGTCTGCGGTCGTGCCTTGCGCGTTGAACCCAACCTGGGAGAGGTTGACGTGTTGCGAAGCGATGGCGCTCGCACGCAGTTGAGGGCCGATCTTGTCTTCGTTTGTGCCGGCACGATCGCGAGCGCGGAGATCGCCCTCAGGTCCCTGCCGCAGGTAACGGGCATTGAAGTTGTAGATAACGCCGTATGGACTTTTCCGATTATTGCACCCAGATCGCAGCGGACGGATTCCAGCGAGCATGTCGCCCTGACCAGCGGCCTGTTGGCCATGCACCCGCTCGAACGCCATCTGCCGCAGGCTCAAGTCCAAATCTATCCGACGTTCGAGCACATGTGGCGCAATGTCGTCCCGGTCGTGGGATGGCGCATGGTCAGGCCTTTCGGGAGATTGCTCTACGAAAGACTGCTTTGGGGCCGCATCTTCGTTGACGCTTCCTGCTCTCAGGCATATGCGCTCACGCTCAACTCGAGGGATGATTTGTCAATCGAGCTGGCTAGACCGCCTGCACGGGCGGATCGGCTGCAACCGCTTTGGGAGAGCATTCAAGATACCTTCCAGCGTGCTGGCTACCGGGCGCTGAAGCTTCGCCTGAGGCATGCGACGAGCTCGCATTATCAGGGTGGCCTTCCATTGGGCGAAGGCGTGGTTGATCGCGACGGTTTCGGCGGCGAACGATTGGTGTTCTGCGATGCGCTCGTGTTTCCGATGGCATCGGAGACGTCTCCGACCTTGACGATCATGGCGAATGCTCATCGGATCGCAGGCAACGCTATCGAGCAGCGGATGCAATAATCGGAACGTGTCAACGACTTTGAGACAGTCAACTTGTGACCTTGCCCCGAAAAAGTGGATACCGGGTCATGCGGCGCGCAACTCGGCTTGCTTCAGTGTGATGTCGCCGAGGGCCGAGTGGAGGCGCTGGCGATTGTAGTAGCCTTCGATGTAAGCGGACAGGTCGCGTTTGGCCTCCTCGCGGGTTGCGTATTGGCGTCCAGTGGCCAGTTCGGTTTTCAGGGTGCCAAAGAAGCTTTCCATGGGCGCGTTATACCAGCAGTTAAAGGTTGCGGCCGGTCTATTTGGCCGACGACCTGTAGGCCAATCAGCCCAAGCCGTTGATTTTCGGCGCCGAGCAGGGCCGCCAGTTCTCGTCCAAAGACGTTCATTGGGGTGCTGGTGACACACCGGATCGAGATCAGCATGGACGGCAGGGGCGCTTGGCGCGACAATGTCTTCGCCGAGCGCCTGCTGCGGACGATCAATTATGAGGAGGTCTACCTGAAAGCCTACCATAGCGTTCCAGAGACTAAGGCATCATTCGGCCAATATCTGGACTTCTACAACAATCGCCGGTCACATTCATCACTGGATGGGCGGGCGCTGGACGCGGCCTATTAGGAAAAGAACCGGGGGCCGAGGCAGCATGATCACACCCTCGCTCCTGGAGTCCCTTCCGGTTGGGTTATGCCCTCCTTGCAGGAGCCCTAGGAGCGGTTCACCCAAGAAGGCAGCCGATCCAGCAAAGATCCGGTACACGCTGTCTCGATGACTCCGGCCACCTTTGCGGATATGGAAATGAAGGAGCGATTGAGCGGCCAACGATTCGCGCTTGTAACCGGCGCTGGGGGCTTTCTCGGATCCGCGATGAGCCGTCGTCTAGTTCGCGACGGTTGGTTCGTGACGGGAATCGGCCATGGTCACAATCCATTGGAGGAGGTTGCGAACTGGCGGTTCTTGCGCGGCGACGTGGACCGCGACGAGCTTGCCACCTTGATGCGACGCAAGCGATTTGACCTCGTTTTCCACGCAGCCGGAACCGGTTCGGTCGGGCGCGCGGAAGCAAATCCTGCGGTTGAGTTGGATCGCAGCGTCGGCAGCGTCGAGGCGCTTCTACACGCTCTTAAGTTTGCGTCGCCACCACCTGTGGTGATATTTCCCTCTTCGGCCGCAGTCTACGGCGACACAGGGCGCTCACCGGTGCATGAGGAGGGGGTTGTAAAACCCTTGTCTAACTACGGTCGCCACAAGCTCCTAGCGGAGGAAAGACTCGTCGACGCTGCCCGGCGTCGCTCCTATCGGATTGCGCTGGTGCGATATGGATCGATCTATGGTCCGGGGTTGCGTAAACAGCTTCTCTGGGACATCTGCACGCGGCTTGGCAGCGGTATGAAATCGCTTGATCTCCACGGAAGCGGCGAAGAGCGGCGCGACTTTGTTCATGTCGAGGATGCGGTGGTGATCGCACTCCACGCCGCCGAGATGACACAGCCGAGTGTGCCGCTAGTTCTCAACGGTGCCACGGGCGAGTCAGTAATGATCCGTACGGTTGCAGAGTTATTGCTCGACGGCTTTGGCGTGACAGTGCCAATTCGATTTGACGGCAGTCGCCCCCCTCATGATCCAGAGTGCATTGTGCTCTCTACAGGCAACCTATCCAAGACTGGCTTTCGGAGAGGCTGGTCCATAAAACGCGGTACGCGTGAGTATGCGGCGTGGTCTCGTTCGGTTTTCAATGTAACGGGGGACAGCAATTGTTCAGGGGGTTGCTCATGATAACGGCGGGCTGGCGGGTCATAGCTCCTCCTCATTCGGAGTCGGCGCGTCTGGGTGGGCCGCGCCTACAAACACATAATCCGATCTCACGTAACCGGGGCCACATTTATCGCCCTGTCCAGCTTCCCCCGGCCGGCTCTCCCTTTCATCGAACCGCGACCAGTTCATTCATTACGGCGTCGACAACGGCAGCGCGCCCCCCCTCCCTCAAGTGCTCGGTTGGTGAGTGAGAATGGAAAAAGGCGTAAGCCGGCAGTAAATCAATGAGATCGAGTGGGGTTAGTCCGAGCGCGGCGCAGCGATCCAGGACCACTGCGACGTTGGCAGTAACGGCATGGCGGAAGTCTGGCCCTAGTACATCACTTCCGAGTTGCATGTTTAGTGGAAGTAGAACTGGAAGTATCGCTTGGTTAAGCGCCGCCGCCCGTTGTGCGAGCGAGTCAAGACATCCGAAAAGCGGGTGGTCGCTGGTCAGCAAGTAACCGTAATGGACTGCCATGATGACCCGCAGGCGAGCCCGCTGTCCCGGTTCGTCGACTGGCTTGTGTGCGACCACGTCGCGAAACGCGCTGATCGTAGTGATTTCAGGCGCCATCGGACAAGACAAAGCGAGGCGGTCGTAGTCGTCATAGAAACCGGCGCTCGCCCGGACGTCGTCGATGGGCCCAAGCGGTGCGCCGGGATCGCGTGCCCGCGCTCGGATGAGCGGCAGGTGAGCGTCAAACTGCCATGCCGGATTGCCGAACCACTGTGGCGAAAAGCTGCGCATATTGATGGGCAGCACGACAACCTCGGGAGGGGCTGTTGCAGTCGCCAAGACAGCGTGCAGGGCGTCATAGAGGCGCAGGTTCAGGGCGGACCAGGCAACAGCACAGCCACCGCCGTGCCGGACGGTGGCGGCCTCCAGCATAGCCCCAAGCGGCCGGCGATCGGTATCTTCCCCGGCCACGCGGATAAAGACGGAATCGCCGAAAAACAGGTGACGGGGCGCGAGCGCGCCATTCCAATCTTCGGCCACCCGGCGCAGCGGCTCGAACGGACCGCCGGCGGAGCCTTCAAGCACAAGCTTGCTAGGCGAAGCGGGGGCCACAGGAGCTAGAGTTGGGGCAGTGGAGGAGGCAACGTTCGGCACTGCTACTGATCGTGTGGGCCGCATTTCACCGCGGGTGTCTCTGAAACGGTCGCGCAGTCGTCGCAACACTGATAGAGGACTCATCGGCCGCTCAGCGTCCTACCACACCGATGGACTGCGGTGCCTCGCGAGTCCAGGCGTAATCGGTGATGATATCTCCGAACTGCCTGACGGGCAGGCGGCCCGTGCCGTGGTAATCGCCCTCCAGGACCATGATCGTCATGGCGTCATCTACCTTGTCCACCAACTGGCCATCAATCTGTATGCCTATAACGCATGTGTAGACGCCTGGGAGAAGAGGTAGCTTTGGGATGCGACAGCGATAACGCCCGCTCCCGTTCTCCATGCTGATCGCTGCCCCAACGATGTCGCTGGGCGTGCCAAACAGGCGCTGTTTCTTTTCGTTCAGGAAGATAACGTTGACGAAGACGTTCTGGGCCTCGTGCGGTTTGATATCAAGTGCATCCCACTCGACCACAATGTCGATTGGCGCGCCCGTGCGCAGCGCGTCACAGGCGGCACTGCTGGCGTCCTCAACGCGCACGCCCGTGATGCGGGCACGCCCAGTTCCGCGGCGATCATTCCGTTCTTTCAACGGTTGGGCCATGGTCGGCGCCATGAACTCGGAATAGAGTTGCAGGCCGGCCTTCAGATCACCGAAGAACCGCACTTGGCCATCATGCAACCACATCACCTTATTACAGTATTCCGCCACGTGCCCAAGGCTGTGGGAGACGAACAGAATGGTGCGAGCATCGTCCTGCGTCAGGCCTTCGATCTTGGCAAGACACTTCTGCTGGAATGCCATGTCACCGACCGCCAGAACCTCGTCGAGTAGCAGGATATCGGGGTTGAGGTGCGCTGCGATTGAGAACGCCAGCCGCATGTACATGCCGCTCGAATAATGTTTGACGGGTGTATCTAGGAAGTCTCCAATCCCGGAAAAGGCGACAATCGCACCGAAGCGTTCTTCGATTTCGGCGCGGGACAATCCGTAAAGTCCGGCATTCATGAAGATGTTGTGACGGCCCGTCGCCTCTTTCTCGAAACCAGTGCCGACCTCAAGGAGCGAGGTCAAGCGGCCGCAGATCCGTACTTCGCCCGCAGTCGGCACCGTGACCCGCGAAAGAACCTTCAGCAGGGTCGACTTGCCGGCGCCGTTGCATCCGATGATACCGATGCGATCCCCGCGTTGCACCTGGAAGGAGACGTCGCGTAGCGCGTGGAAGGTGTCGCTCTGATCCATACCATGACTGGCGAACGGGAAGAACCGGGAAAGCCCACCCCCCGGTTTCCGGGGCACGCCGCCACGGCTGTAGACCTTGCTCAGGCCGTCAACGGTGATGACGAGGTCTCTCTTGGGCACGTCGAAAAACTCCCAGACGGGACGCATTGAACCGCCCCGGATTTGCCGGAGGCTGGTTGATGTGAGTCCTATGCAGCTATCATGGTCTCCCGGAGGGTCTCATGATAGCGGGCTTCGGCCTCGGCGGGGGGTATGTATCCGATCGGCTCCAGCAGGCAGCGATGGCTGAACCGATCCACCCATTCAAGGGTGGCGAGTTCGACGGCCTCGACGCTGGACCAGGGGCCGCGCGGGTTGATGACTTCGGCCTTGTAGAGGCCATTGACGGTCTCGGCCAGGGCGTTGTCGTATCTGTCGCCGACGCTGCCCACGGACGGCGTCACACCGGCGTCGGTCAGCCGCTCGGTGTGCGTCAGCGACAGATACTGCCCGCTCCGGTCGCTGTGGTGGATCAGTGCCCCATCCGGAAACGGCCCGCGGGCATGCAGGGCCTGGTCCAGGGCATCGAGGACAAGGGGCGTCGTGGCCCGGGCCGAGGCCCGCCAGCCGACGATCCGCCGCGCGAAGGCGTCAATGACAAAGGCGACATAGACGAAGCCTATGGCCGTCGCGACAACTGTAAAATCCGCCACCCACAGCGCATCGGGCCGGGAGGGCTGGAACTGGCGATTGACATGGTCGTCGGGGCTCGGCGTGGCCGGATTGCTGATCGTCGTCTTCATCCGCTTGCCCCGCACCGCGCCTTGCAGGCCCATGTCCCGCATCAGGCGTTCCACCGTGCAGCGGGCCACCTCATGGCCTTCCCGGTTCAACTGGCGCCAGACCGTGTCGGTGCCGTAGACGCCGAAATTCTCCTCCCAGACGCGCCGGATCTCGACGCGCAGGAC
>CAZVQL010000069.1:0-12554 GCA_964629305.1 uncultured Roseicyclus sp. | reverse complement strand
CGGTCGCGGTGCTTGGGGTCCATGTTGGCCTGCACCTTGAAGACGAAGCCCGCGACCTTGCTCTCTTCGGGGGCGACCTGCCGGGGTTCGGCGGGCTGCACCTGTGGTTCCGGCCCGTATTCGGCGATGCCGTCCATCAGCTCTTTCACCCCGAAGGAGTTGATGGCGGAACCGAACCAGATCGGCGTGAGCGACCCTTCGAGGAAGGCGGCCTGGTCGAAGGGCGGCAGCAGCTCGCGCGCCATCTCGACGTCCTCGCGCAGCTTCTCGAGAAGCGCGGCGGGGACATGCTGGGCCAGCTTGGGATCGTCGAGGCCCGCGATCTTGATCGATTCCGCGACCTTGTTGCGGTCGGCGCGGTCCATCAGCTCCAGCCGGTCATGGATCAGGTCGTAGCAGCCGAGGAACTCGCGCCCCATGCCGATGGGCCAGGAGGCCGGCGTCACGTCGATCGCCAGGTTTTCCTGGATCTCGTCGATGATCTCGAACGTATCGCGGCTTTCGCGGTCCATCTTGTTGCAGAAGGTCAGGATCGGCAGATCGCGCAGGCGGCAGACCTCGAACAGTTTCTGCGTCTGGCTTTCCACGCCCTTCGCGCCGTCGATCACCATGATCGCGGCATCCACGGCGGTCAGCGTGCGGTAGGTGTCTTCCGAGAAATCCGAGTGGCCGGGCGTATCGACAAGGTTGAAGCGGTAGCTACGATCCGGGCGTTGGTAGTCGAACGACATCGCCGAGGCCGAGACGGAAATGCCCCGGTCCTTCTCCATCTGCATGAAGTCCGACCGCGTGCGCCGCGCCTCGCCCTTGGCACGGACCTGTCCGGCCATCTGGATCGCGCCGCCGAACAGCAGGAACTTCTCGGTCAGCGTCGTCTTGCCCGCATCGGGGTGCGAGATGATCGCGAAGGTGCGCCGACGAGCGATTTCCGCGGGAAGGGTGGGGCGATTGTCCAACATGGGCGCGATATAGCGATGGGGGGGGACGGGGGCAATCGCCCCTGCGCGTTGGTCAGTCGTCGCTGCCGCGGCTGGCGCGGGTCAGGCGGGCGGCGGCGTCGCGGGCATCGCCAAGCTCGGCCTCGTCGACCTCGAACCCGGCGCTGGCGCGCGGGTCGGTCGCCTCGGGGTCGAGCGTCAGGTCGGCGGGCAGGCGCGCGCGCAGTTCGGCCGTCACCAGCAGGCTTTCGACCGCGATGCCCTCGGCGAAGATGATCTCGTTGCCATCGAAGACCAGCTGGTAGCTGTCGATGTGGCCGCCTTCCTCGCGGATGACGGTGGTGCCGTTGATCAGAAGCTCTGCCTTGACCAGCACCTCGGACCGGCCGGTGCCCATCTCGTCACGGCGCTGCCAGATGAAGAGGCGGTGCTGCGGGCTGAGCCGAAGGTCGCGCGCGGTGTTGAGTGTCCCCTCGGAAATGCGGATCGGTGCGGCAGCGCCCACGGCACGGCGGGTCTGGTGGCCGATCCAGCGGATCGGGCGCGGGCCATGGTCACGCGTGAGCAGCAGGTCGCCGACTTGGAGCGCCTCGACCGGACGCTGCGCGCCGCCTGCCAGAGTCAGGTGCGTGCCGGCAAAGAAACTGACCGAGGCGATGTCGGCGAACCGGTCCGGGGCCGTCGCCCTGGACGAGCCGATCAGATCGTATTCCGTGCCCGGCTTCAGCGGCGAAAGCGGCAGAAGGTGCAGCACCATGCCGTCAGCCTCGCTATCGTGGCGCAGGACCAGCACCTCGACCATCTCGCCGGTCTCGCCCATGAAGCTGTGGCAGTCGGCGATCGACAGCGCCTCGCCCGCTTCGCCCACCTCGGAGCCGCGCGCGACGACCTGGCCGCCCGTCGGCCCGTCACATATCGTCAGGCGGCGCGGCGTCACGTCCCGCGACAGCCGGTAGGTGTCGCCCGGTATCGCGGCGTCCCCCAGCCCGATGGCATCGCCCTCGTTGGCGCCGGTCAGCGCGCGCACGGCACTGGCCGGGTAGGTCTTGAAGCGGAACAGGGGGGCGAGATGCGGCATGAAGTTTTCGTTGGGGCGCAAGGCGGTGTCCTTCGGTAGGGCCCGTGGACGCAGCGGTCAAGGCTGGCGGTGCGCCCGGGGCGCTGCTAGGGAAGGCCGCGATCACATGAAGAGGGAGAAACGGGCATGGATCTGGGAATTTCCGGCAAGCGTGCGCTTGTCTGTGCGTCGTCCAAGGGCCTCGGCCGCGGCTGCGCCGAAGCGCTGGCCGAGGCCGGTGTCGAGCTGGTGCTGAACGCCCGCGGTGCCGAGGCGCTTGAGGTGACAGCGGCGGATCTTCGCGCGCGCTACGGGGTCGCCGTCACGACCGTGGCCGCCGACATCACCGATGAGGCAGGCCGCGCCCAGGTGCTCGAGGCCGCAGGCGACCTCGACATTCTGGTGACCAACGCAGGCGGCCCGCCGCCGGGCCTGTGGTCGGACTGGGGGCGCGAGGATTTCATCAAGGCGCTCGATGCCAACATGCTGACGCCCATCGCGCTGATGACCGCGATCCTGCCCAAGATGATCGACAACGGCTGGGGCCGTGTCGTCAACATCACCTCGCAATCGGTCAAGGCGCCGATCCCGCAGCTGGGCCTGTCGAACGCCGCGCGCACCGGGTTGACGGGCTATGTCGCAGGCACCGCGCGGCAGGTCGCGGCCAAGGGCGTGACCATCAACAACCTCCTGCCGGGATCGCATGCGACCGACCGGGTGATCGCGCTGGAAACGGCGGTGTCCAAGGCGCAGAACGTCTCGATGGAAGAGGCGCGCAAGATCCGCTGGTCGGCGATCCCCGCCGGGCGCTACGGCACCATCGAGGAGTTCGGCGCGATGTGTGCCTTCCTCTGCTCGCAGCATGCGGGATTCATCGTGGGACAGAACGTCCTGCTCGACGGTGGCCAGACCAACGCCACGATCTGACCCGCGCGCTGGCAAGGCCCTTGCAAGGGTCTGGTCAAGGCCTTGATCCCCACGCCCTTGCAAGGGCGTGGGCAGATCCTTGCAAGGATCTTGCCGGGCTGTTACCTGCCATTCCGATTGAATTGATCGGGTATCCCCTGCCGCATGGCTGACGCCCCCCGCCTCGAACTGGACCATGTCACCTGTCGCTTTGACGGGCGCGACGTGGTGTCCGATGTCAGCTTTTCCGTTCGTGCGGGCGAGATCCTGTGCCTCTTGGGCCCGTCGGGCTGCGGCAAGTCCACAACGCTGCGCGTGATCGCGGGGATCGAGCGGCAGTCCGAGGGCGCGATCCGCGCCGATGGCGGGATCCTTTCGGACGCCGAAACGCATCTGCCGCCCGAGGCCCGCGGCGTCGGCCTGATCTTCCAGGATTTCGCCCTGTTTCCGCATCTGACGGTCGGGCAGAACGTCGCATTCGGCCTGAAAGGCCCGAAGCCCGAGATCAAGGCGCGCGTGGCCGAGTTGCTGGCCCGCGTCGATCTGGCCGGCTACGCCGATGCCACCCCGCACATGCTGTCGGGCGGTGAGCAGCAGCGCGTGGCGCTGGCCCGTGCGCTTGCGCCGCGGCCGCGCATCATGCTGATGGACGAGCCGTTTTCAGGTCTCGACAACCGCCTGCGCGATGGCATCCGCGACGAGACCCTGCAGGTTCTGAAGGAAGAGGGCACCGCCGTCGTCCTCGTCACCCACGAGCCGGAAGAAGCGATGCGCATGGCCGACCAGATCGCGCTGATGCGCGATGGCAAGGTCGTGCAGAAGGGCGCGCCCTACAACATCTACAATGCCCCGGCCGACAAGGCCGCAGCGGCCTTTTTCAGCGATATCAACGTTATCCCCGGGCGCGTTCAGGGCGCGCTGTGCGACACGGCCTTCGGCCAGTTCCTCGCCCCCGGTCATGCCGACGGCACCGAGGTCGAGATCGTCTTTCGTCCCCAGCACGTGAAGATCGACTTCGACCGCGGCGGGCGCGGGCCGAACCCCACGCCGCAAGACGGCACGCCGGCGCGCGGCGTCGTGGAGCGCGCGCGTTTCATGGGCCATGAAAGCCTCGTGGAATTCCGGATGGATTTCGACGGCGGCATCCTCAAGGCCACGGTCCCCGCGGTGTTCCTGCCGAAACCGGGTACACCGCTTTGGCTGACAGTGCGGCGCGACCGTTGCTTCGTCTTCGCCACGAAACGCTAGGCGCACCCGCGCCCACGTGCGTTTTGGGGCTTTGATATCCGGCCCGGAAGGCATACCTATGAACCCCGGAGACTGTAATGCGAGCCGCTTGGCGGCCCCATCGGGCTGCGCGGCGCAAGGGAGACTGACATGCTCAACAATATCGGACCGGCGGGCCTGCTGCTTATCGCCGTTGTGGTCCTCGTCCTGTTCGGCCGTGGCAAGATCGCGGGCCTCATGGGCGAGGTCGGCAAGGGCATCACCGCCTTCAAGCGCGGCGTGAAGGATTCGACCGAAGAGATCGAGAATGCCTCCACCACCGCCGAGGAAGACACCCCCGCGGCCCGTGACGTGACGCCCCGCGGCGAGCGCGACAACGCCTGATCGCGGCACCTGCCCCCGCGTGCAACCGGGGGCGGTCCGCCTGAACCGCAGGGACGGTCATGCCTGATATCGGCTGGATGGAGCTTCTCGTGATCGGCGTCGTGGCGCTGATCGTGGTGGGGCCGAAAGACCTTCCGGTCATGTTCCGGAAGCTGGGCCAGTTCACGGGCCGCATCCGGGCCATGGCCAAGGATTTCCAGCGCGCCATGGACGACGCTGCCGATGAGGCCGGCATGACCGAGCTGAACCGGGATCTGCGCAAAGCCACGAGTTTCGCCAAGAACCCGAAAAAGGCTGGAATGAGCGCGCTGAAGGACACGTTCGGCGACGATTTCGACCTCGACCCCGAGAAATACGAGGAAGGCTCCGAAACGCGCCGCATGGCCGAGGAAAAGGCCGAGGCGACGCGCAAGATGCGCGAAGAGGTCGAAGCGCGCCGCAAGGCGCGTGACGACCAGGCCATCGCCAGCAAGGAAGCCGCGGCCGCCGCGGTTGAGGCGCCGCTCGAGGCGCCCGAGCCCGAGGTGACACCGGCCGCCGAGCCTGCGCCCGAGCCCACACCCGCCCGCACCGGAACCTCGCAATCATGAGCGCCCAGGACCCCATCGAGGACAGCTCGGCCCCACTGATCGAGCATCTGGCCGAGCTGCGCACGCGGCTGATCCGCGCCGTCCTCGCCTTCGTCGTCGGCATGGTGGCCATGTTCACCGTGGCCGAGCCGATCCTCGAGTTCATCTCGCAGCCGTTGGCCGAGGTGCTGCGAGACCGTGGCGAGGATGCGCGCCTGATCTTCACCGCCCCGCAGGAGAAGTTCTTCGTCCTGATCCGGATCTCGATCATCATGGGCTTCGCGGTGTCCTTCCCGGTGATCGCGCACCAGCTGTGGCGCTTCGTGGCGCCGGGCCTCTACAAGTCCGAAAAGGGCGCGATCCTGCCCTTCCTCATCGCTTCGCCCGTGCTCTTCACCATTGGCGCGGCCTTCGCGCATTACGTGGTCACGCCGCTCGCGATGAACTTCTTCATCGGCTTCTCCGATGCGATCCCGGCGCTTGCGAACCTGATCGCAGGCGATGGCACCTTCCAGAACCCGGCCGCCGCGCCGGAAAGCGGCATCCAGACCGTCTTTCTCGGATCGGTCCGCGAAAGCCTCGACCTGGCGCTCAAGTTCATCTTCGCCTTCGGCTTATGCTTCCAGTTGCCCGTTCTGTTGACGCTGCTGGGCAAGGCCGGGCTGGTGACGGCCGAGGGGCTGGGCAACGTGCGCAAATGGGCGGTCGTTGGCATCCTGACCCTTGCCGCCCTGGTTACGCCGCCCGATGTCGTCACTCAGGTGATCCTGTTCACCGTGGTCTATGGCCTTTACGAGATCTCGATCCAGCTGGTCCGCATCGTCGAACGCCAGCGCATTCGCCGCCTGCGGGCCGAGGGTATCCTCGACGAGGATGAAGAGCTCTGACGCCGATGGACGACGCCGCGCTGACCCGTATCGCCGAGGCGCTGGAGCGTCTGCGCCCGGCCCCCGCCAAGGCCCCCGACTGGCATGGGGCGCCTGCCTTTGTCTGGCATGCCGACCCCGACAGGCTTGAGCCGGTCGAACGCGTGAACCGCGTCGACCTTGACCTGTTGCAGGGCATCGACCGTTCCCGCGACACGCTGATCGCCAACACCGCGCAATTCGCGCGTGGGCTGCCTGCGAACAACGCGCTTCTCTGGGGTGCGCGGGGGATGGGGAAATCATCGCTCGTCAAGGCGGTGCATGCGGCCTGCGTGGCCGAAGCGCCCGACCTGAAGCTGGTCGAGGTTCAGCGCGAGGATCTGCCGTCGATCGGGCGGTTGCTGACGCTGCTGCGCGCGGCCCCCGTGCGGGTGATCCTGTTCTGCGACGACCTGTCGTTTTCCCATGACGACCAGCATTACAAGTCGCTCAAGGCCGTGCTCGACGGCGGGGTCGAGGGGCGGCCCGAGAACGTGATCTTCTACGCCACGTCGAACCGTCGCCACTTGATGCCGCGCGACATGATCGAGAACGAGCGCTCCACCGCGATCAACCCGTCCGAGGCGGTCGAGGAAAAGGTCTCGCTCAGCGACCGTTTCGGTCTCTGGCTCGGCTTCCATCCCTGTTCGCAGGACGAATACCTCGCCATGATCCGCGGCTATTGCGCGGCCTATGGCGTGACGGTCGAAGACAGCCGCCTTATCGCCGAGGCGATCGAGTGGCAGGCCTCGCGAGGGCGTGGCGCTTTAAGCGGTCACTGCGCTGCGCGGCTCACGCGGGTCATCAGCGCATCGGTATCCGGATCATCCGCGATCGGGGCAGGGCGCCCGGCGTCGCGATCAGGCCGCGTGGGGTGGCGCGGGCGAATGCCGCTACCCTCGGCAAGGCGTGCCTGTGCGGCTTCCATCACCTTCAGCGCACGCCGGTCCATCACCCTGTGCCAGACCGGGGGTACGGTCGCGAGCATAGCCATGACCGGCAGCGACCAGGGCAGGGTGGGCACATCGGCCTGCGGGTCCAGCCGGTCATAGGGCCGGTCGGGGTGCATGTGATGCTCGGAATGGGCGGGCGCGTTCATCATCAGATACGAGGAAAACCCGCGCGGCGCGTTCCAGCTGTGGTGCGGGCCGACCGGCTCGATCCGGCCATTGGGAAGCTCCAGCCGCTGCAGGCCGTAGTGCTGGATGTAGTCCGACAGAAGGATCTGCCCGCCGGTCAGCACGCCGAGGGTGATCAGGGCGAGGCCGCCGCCCAGCCCCGCGATCCACACGGCAAGGACCAGCGACAGGGCCGCGCCGCCGACCCAGACCAGGTAGGGGTTCTGCACGCTGCGCGCGGTCAGTCCGCGACGCTCGAGCTTTTCTTCTTCGCAGGCGAGGCCCGCCTCGAACGACCCGCGCCAGGCGCGCGGCAGGTAGGCCCAGAAGCTTTCGCCGGGCAGCGGTGTGTTCGGGTCCTGGTCGGTGCCGACATGCCGGTGGTGGACCAGCCGATGTGCCGAGACATGGTGCCCGAACCCGATCGAGGTGTAGACCCCGGCCCCCACGGCGCGCAGAAACGGCGACCTGCGGTGGATCAGCTCATGCGCGTTGGGGTGGCTGACCTGCCCGAAGAAGCTGGCCGTGGCGATCAGAAGGGCAAACTTGCCGCCAAGGGAGAGGGCCGGGTTGCCCAGGCCGATGAGCACGACAGGCAAAAGCATCAGGTGGATCAGCCCCAGCGCCAGCGACAGCCTGTCGGACCAGGGTGCATGGTCGTGATCGTCCAGTTTCGGCGGCTCGAGCAGCCGGTCCATGCCCGCGGCGATCAGGGTCAGCCAGACGAGCGCAAGAACGGACGCAAAGCCCCACACCGTCGCGCCAAGCACGATCAGCAGGGCCGGCGTCAGGGTAACGAGCGCGTAACGGGCGATGACGGGCATGGGTCGGACCCCGGTCGGGTGACGGTACTGAACACAAGCTTACATGGCAAAGATTTGGGGCGAAACCATGGCCTTCCTTTCATCCGCCCCTCGTATTAGGTGAAACGGGTAAAGAAACGGTGAAAGGCCGCCCATGTCCTTCTTCAAGAAGCTCAAGGACCGGATGCTTCGCTCCTCGTCCAAGATCGACGAGGGGCTCGATGCGATCATCGAGGAGGGCGCGGTCGACGAGGCGCAGCCAGACCCCGCGCCACCGGAACCCGCCAAGGCCGCGCCCCGTGACGACCCCGCGCCGCCGCCCGTGCCGGAACCCGAACCCGAGCCCGTGCCGGAACCCGAGCCTGAGGCCGAACCCGAGAATGAACCCGAAGAGCCTCGTCCCACACCCGCCGCCGACCTCGAGCCGATCCGCGTCGAGGACCTGGCCCCGACCCCGGCCGAGGCGCCCGCGCCCGCGGCGAAGCCCGGCCTTTTCGGGCGGCTCATGGGCCGCACCGCCGAGCCGCGGCGCGCGCTCGATGACGAGATGCTGGAACAGCTGGAAGAGTTGCTGATCTCGGCCGACATGGGTGTCGACACCGCCCTGCGTGTGACCGCCAACATGGCCGAGGGGCGGTATGGCCGCCTGATGTCCGCCAGGGATATCAAGGGCTTGCTCGCCACCGAGATCGCCCGCGTGATGGAACCTGTGGCCCGCCCGATGCCGCTTTACCCCAAGACCCCGCAGGTCGTGCTGGTCGTGGGCGTGAACGGATCGGGCAAGACCACGACCATCGGCAAGCTCGCCAGCCAGTTCAAGGCGGCCGGCAAAAGCGTGGTGATCGCCGCCGGCGACACCTTCCGCGCCGCGGCGGTCGAGCAGCTGCAGGTCTGGGGCGACCGGGCGGGCGTTCCCGTCCTGACGGCGCCCGAAGGGTCCGACCCGGCCGCGTTGGCCTTTGACGCGATGACCAAGGCCGAGGCCGAGGGCGCCGACCTTCTGATGATCGACACGGCGGGCCGGTTGCAGAACCGCGCCGACCTGATGGAGGAGCTGGCCAAGATCGTCCGCGTCATCCGCAAGAAAGACCCCGACGCGCCGCACAACACGCTTCTGGTGCTCGACGCCACGACGGGCCAGAACGCGCTGAGCCAGGTCAAGACCTTTCAAGCCATGGCCGATGTGTCCGGCCTTGTCATGACCAAGCTCGACGGGACCGCCAAGGGCGGCGTCCTGGTGGCCTTGGCAGACAAGTTCGGCCTGCCGATCCACGCGATTGGTGTGGGTGAGCAGATTGACGATCTCCAACCTTTCGACCCTGAGGACTTTGCCAATGCGCTGGTTGGGATTGAAGATTCCTGACAATGATCCACAGCCCCTGTGAGTTGTTTCCAGACGCTTCTTTGACGCGGACGCCGCCCCGTGATCGGGTCCGTGGGGGATGAGCGCCTGGATCACCTCCATCGAGGGAACCGAGGCCGCCGCCTCGGTCGCCATGATGCTGGCCCTGCTGGCAGCGGTGTTGCATGCCGTCTTCGGCGCACTCCAGAAGGGGCGGCACGATCCGCTTCTCGCCCGCGGCGCGATCGACGCCTCCTACGGGCTGATGGCGGCGCCCATCGCCTTTTTCGTCGTGCCCTGGCCCGAGCCGCACATGTGGCCGATCTTCGCCGGCGCCTTCGTCATTCACGCGCTCTACAAATGGGCGACACTCGCCAGCTACCGCCGTGGGGCCTACACCGTCGTCTACCCGGTGATGCGCGGCACCGGACCGCTCTTCGCGATCATCGGCGCATGGCTGCTCTTCGGCGAGACGTTCAACGCGGTGCAATGGCTGGGTGTCGCGGTCCTGCTTTCGGGGCTCTACGGGCTTGCGGCCTACAACATGATCCACGTGACCGTCGCCCGTGACACGCTGGTGCCCGCGCTCTGGTTCGCCGTGCTGACAGGCCTTTTCGTCGCGCTCTATACGACCTACGACGCCTATGGCATTCGCGCCACCGCGGACCCGTTCACCTTCCTCGCGTGGTTCTTCTTCATCGACGGGCTGCTCTTTCCGATCCTCGCCGCGCGCTTCTATGCCCGGCTGCCCGACAAACCGCCACTTGGCCCGCTCGCGCTGCGCGGCATCTTCGGCGGGCTTGTCGCCTTCGCCAGCTTCGGCTCGATCATGCTGGCCACCCGTCTCGACCAGGTGGGCGAGGCCGCGGTGCTGCGCGAGACCTCGACGGTGTTCGCAGCACTGATCGGCTGGCTTTTCCTCGGCGAACGCGTCGGGCCCCGCCGCCTCGCGCTCATGGGGTTGATCGCGGCAGGGGCGGTGATAGTTGAGGCGGGTGGCTGAGAGGAGCGCCGATGCGACAGGAACAGACCGTCAATCCCTGGCTGCGTCAGGCGCTGGAACTGGGTCCACCGATCCTGTTCTTCCTGGCCTACATGCGGTTCCAGGACGTGACATGGACCATCGGCGGGCGCGACTACGACGGTTTCATCCTGGTGACCGCTGGGTTCGTACCGCTTCTGCTGGCGTCCATGGGCGTCTTGTGGAAACTCACCGGCCGTATCAGCCGCCTTCAGGTCTTCACCGCCGTCATGGTCGTGGTCTTCGGCGGGCTGACCGTCTGGCTGAACGACGAGCGCTTCTTCAAGATGAAGACGACGCTGGTCTACGGTTTTTTCGCCGTGACACTCGGCATCGGCCTGTTGCGGGGGCAGGGCTGGCTCAAGGTTCTGATGGGAGAGATGCTGCCGATGTCCGATCGCGGCTGGCTCATCCTGTCACGTCGGATCGCCGCGGCCTTTGCGGTCATGGCGGTCGCGAACGAGGCCGTCTGGCGCACGCAATCGACGGAATTCTGGGTGACCTTCGAGACCTTCGTGCTGCCCGCTGTCCTCTTCGTCGCCTTCATGGCTCAGGCGAAACTGATCGAGCGCGAAAGCCTCAGCGACGGGACGGACGACGGGGCGCCGAAGGGCTAGGCTTCTTTCGCAAGGGGCGCTTCGGCTTGGCCTTCGCCTCGGCATGGCCTGCCACGGCCTCTTCCAGCCCCAACTGGTCGCGCAACACGCGGGGCTTGACCTCCTCGACCTCGCCTGGCTTCAACTCTCCCAGCCGGAAGGGCCCGTAGGAGACGCGGATCAGCCGGTTCACATCGAGCCCGACCTCGGCCATCGCGCGCCGGATCTCGCGGTTCTTCCCCTCGCGCAGGCCCACGGTCAGCCAGGCATTGGCCCCCTGCTGCCGGTCGAGCCGCACCTCCATGGCCTGGAACCGCTCCCCCTCGATCACGAGGCCCCGGCGCAGCGGATCGAGGTCCGTCTCCTTCGGGCTACCCTTCACGCGGACGCGGTACTTGCGCAGCCAGCCCGTTGCGGGAAGCTCCAGCTTGCGCTTTACGCCACCGTCATTCGTGAGCAGCAGCAGCCCCTCGGAATTCAGGTCGAGCCGCCCCACGCTCATCACCCGCGGCATCCCCTCGGGCAGCTTGTCGAAAACGGTCTCGCGGCCCTTCTCGTCCTTGGCCGTGGTCACAAGGCCGGTGGGCTTGTGATAAAGCCAGAGCCTCGGGCGCCCCGCTTCGGGGATCGGCTGTCCATCGACGGTGATCTTGTCCGCCTCGGTCACGTTCAGGGCGGGGCTGTCGATGGTCTTGCCGTTCACGGCGATGCGCCCCGCCTCGATCATGCGCTCCGCCTCGCGGCGGGAGGCGACCCCGGCGCGGCTGAGCCGCTTGGCGATGCGTTCTGCGTCAGACATGAGAGAGGGCATAGCGGTTTGACAGGACGAGCGAAAGGCGGGATCAGAGCGGGATGACCGGGTTCACATCCCACATGGACGTAGCGCTGGAAGAGGCGCGGGCCGCCGCGCGCGCGGGTGAAGTGCCCGTGGGCGCGGTCGTGGTGAAGGACGGCGTGATCGTCGCGCGCGCGCGCAACCGGATGCGCGAGCTCACCGACCCGACCGCCCATGCCGAGATGCTGGCCATCCGCGCGGCCTGCGCGGCGCTCGGGTCCGAACGTCTGACCGGCTGCGACCTGTGGGTCACGCTCGAGCCCTGCCCGGCTTGCGCGGGGGCCATCGCCGCGGCCCGTCTGTCGCGGCTCTACTACGGCGCCTCGGATCCGAAATCCGGTGGCGTCGCGCAGGGGCCGCGGGTCTTCGACCACCCCCAGTCGCATTGGTCCCCCGAAGTCTACGGCGGGATCGGCGAAACCGAGGCCTCGGCGCTCTTGAAAACCTTCTTCGCGGCACGACGCTAGCGGGGCCTGCGGCGTGGCTCGGCCTGCGGCCTGCGCCCACGACCGCGGTGGCACCGCTGACGCGGTGCGGGTGTGCCCGGCTTGGTCCTGTCGCGCGCAAAGGCACCGTCGCTCCGGAAGTGGGGGGCTCTGCCCCCGTCCTTCGGACTCCCCCGGAGTTGTTTCTGCCAAGATGAAGCAGGGACCCGCTGGGAATACTGATGTCGTGGGTCCCCCTTCATCTTGGCAAATACAACTCCCGCCGGAGGCTCCCGCACCGTACCACTCTTGCAACGTCAGGGCGTGAGCGCAGACAGCGCCACCTGGCCCCAGCGCAGCAAGGAGTGGCCCCGCAGGGGCCCGACGCGCTGCGCCGCCGGGTCGGAGCCGAAGGCTTCGAAACACCC
>CAZVQL010000068.1:0-12677 GCA_964629305.1 uncultured Roseicyclus sp. | reverse complement strand
ATACCGGCCGACGCCTGATCTGACTCAAAGGGGGATTCCCAAGTCGCCCTGGATGTGATTCGGTAGGGTCGCATGATATAGGGTGCGACATGCCAAGGACACTCAAGATATCTGAAGATTTGAGCGCGACAGCGTTGCGGGGCTGGGCCCGGCGGTGTGGCAACGGGCGGGCGGCGTCGCGGGCGTATGCCATTGCCAACGCTCTGGACGGGTTGAGCCGAGCGGAGGCGGCCCGTCTGGCCGGGCTGGAGCGTCAGGCGCTGCGGGACGCGGTGCTCCGTTACAACGCGGAGGGTGTTGACGGTCTGTTCGACCGGCCAAAGGGCCACCGGCCGGAATGGCTGACGGAAGCGTAACAGGCCGTTCTTGCGGATGCCGTCTCCCGGGGGCCGGACCCGGCGGTGGACGGCGTCTGCACCTGGACCTGCGAGGCGCTGGCGGTGTGGATTTCCGAGCGGTTCGGCAAGACCATGCACCCGGACAGCGTCGGGCGACGTCTGCGCCGCATGGGTCTGTCGCGCCAGAAGGCCCGCCAGGTTCACCCTCGAGCGGACGCCAAGGCCCAGCAGCAGTTCAAAAAAAAGACCAACGCGACGCCCTGACCACGGCCGCCCCGCACCATCCGGACAAGCGGATCCGCCTGTTTTTCCAGGACGAAGCCCGCGTCGGTCAGAAGGGCCGCCTGTGCCATCGGTGGTGGATCACGGGCCAGCGCCCCCCAGGTCTGTGCGATCAGCGCTTCGACTGGACCTATCTGTTCGCCGCCATCGATCCCATCACCGGTGACGCCTTCGCCCTGGTCATGCCGACCGTCTCCACCAAGGTCATGCAGCGCTTCCTGGATGATTTTTCCAAAACGCTGGCCGATGACGAGCAGGCCGTGATGGTCCTCGATGGCGCCGGCTGGCACGCCGCGACGTCCTTGCGGGTGCCTGAAAACATCACCCTCGTTCATCAGCCCCCGTATTCCCCGGAATGCAATCCTGTCGAACGCGTCTGGCTGTTCCTCAGGGAGCGCTTCCTCTCCCTCCAGGTCTGGCCCGACAAGGACGCCATCATCCAGGCCTGTTGCGAGGCCTGGAACGCCGTGGTCGACGACCCCAACCGCCTCCAATCCCTGTGCCTCCAGCCCTGGGTCAGAAAGATCACTTCATAGGTCGGGCGGTATAAACAACTGATAATCGGGAACCCAAGCCGGGCCCGCCCGTATATTAAGGTCCGGGTCAACGATATAGAGCAGATCGTCGTCGCGATCCGGAACGGATCGCTCGGGATTTGGTCTAGCTGGTGGCGTCTGGCGCTGGGTAACCGCCCCGAAGCGCGTCTTCTTCCAGTATGTGGAAGGGCGTGCCGCGCAGAATGCCGTCGCAAATCACGTCGAGGCCCGGCCAGCGACCCGGCGCCAGGTCGTCAAGACCGCCAATTCCCGTCGCGAACCGGCGCGGTCCCGTGACCGGCGTGATGAAAGGCAGCGGCACCATGCGCCTAAAGAAGAAGTGGAAAGCATACGCCCGTGCCCGCGCCACTGTCTCGTTCGGTAGCCGCTCCCGAAATGGCAGACGAGCGAGCATCGCGAAATAGTGATCCTCTGACTCCGCGTCGAAGGTGATGCCCTTGTTGCGGATCCAGGCCTCGCCGGCAACGATGACCGGGATTCCCATGCTGGTCAGTTCGACCCCGGTCTTGGTGGCATAGATGATGGCACAGTCCGCCATGTCGCAAAGAGCATAGGTGCTTGCAGAGTTCTTCGGTGAGATCAGTGTGACGTTGTCCGGCAGCACCGGGAATACCCTGGCAATCTCATCGGCGGCGAACTGCCGCGATGCCGGCGTTCCGGTCAATTCGGCCGGGTGGACGCGAATGACGAGTTGCAGATCCGGGTGGGCCTCGAACCAGCGAACGGTCTTCACCAGCCAGTCCTTCTGGTTCCGGAAGGCGTTGGCCGGGTAGTGCAACTGAGCATCCCAGAACACATTGGTAAGCGCGACGATGATGGGCCGACCCGGGTCCAGATTCAGGGCGGCCGCGTTCTTCGTCAGTGCGAAGTCGGGGTTGCGGTGAAACCGAATCCAGTCGTTGGCTCCCTCCCAACGACTACGCAGGTAGCGATCCAGTGTCTCGGATTCTGCGGGACTTAACGGCCGGTCCCGCCAGACCTCGACAGGCTCGTCCATCATGGTGTGATGATAGGTCGCGTCGTGGCTGAACAGAAAACAGTGCGTGCGATAGGCGGGATTCCAGGTCACCACGCGCACCCTGCGCCGGCGGGCCACCTCGGCGACGATCCCCTGCGGCACGTAGATGCCGTGATGCGCCACGACGACGGTCGGACGCACCTGGTCAAGCAGGCGCTCGAAGGCGATGGCGGTCAGTAGGGCCGCCTGGAAATAGCGGCGCAGCACCGCCTCGCCGTTTTGCTCGCGTTCAAGATCGCCGCGCGCGAAGAAGCGCAATGCGCCGGCTCTGGCGTGTTCGCCGATCGGCACGCCGTCCCGCACGTATGCCTCGATGTCGGCGACGGCCAGGGTCGTGGCTGCCTCTTCGGCGGCGGCGATGTCCTCGGCCTTCAACGTCCCGGCCCATGGGGCCACGGGAATGCCGAGCGGCCCATAAGCCTCGGCGGCCGGCTGGAAACAGTACCCGCAGATGTCGCGGGCCGGGCCTTCAGCCACGAAACGGTTCTGGTTCGGGAACAGGTTGACCTCGCACATCTGGCAGGCACTCACGGCCCCGTCGCAGAGCGCCACGGTCACGGCGGCGCCGCGCTCTGTCAACGCGACGGCCAGCATGCGGTCGATGACATTGATCGCGAAATGACCGCCAAGCCCGGTGGCGATCAGCACGCGGTCCGTGGCGCCGGACGCCGCATTCCGCACATGCTCCCGCAGCCGGGGCAGGTCGGCCCCGAGCAGGGTCGCCCAGTCCTCGTGCCCCGTGCCGCGCGCGAAGCGCCGGAGCCGGGCGAGGCGCAAGGGACGGAACAGGGGCGTCGACCGTATCAGGTGGCGCAGGCCCGGCATGGTCACCCGATGCCTGTCATGCGCGGGACCACCCGCGAACGGTATCGGCGATACGGCGCGCCAGGGACGCGGCATCCAGGCCCATGGCAGCCAGAACCTCTTCATTGGTCCCCGAGGGCGGTACCTCCGTCAGGCCGAACCGGTGGCACCGCACACCCAGCCCAAGCTCGGCCACGGCGGACAAGACCCGGTCCCCCTGACCGCCAACCACATAGTGATTGTCGATGGCGACGAGCGCGCGAGCCTCGCCGATCACCTCTCGCAGCCAAGCCGGGTCGATGCGGTTGAGCCAGGGGAGGTTGACCACCTTCACCGAAAGGTTCTGGGCCTCCAGCACCCGCGCCGCCTTGACGGCCTCGGCCAGCATGACCATCCCGTACGAGATCACGACAACCGCGTCGCCCTCCGTCAACGCCACGCCTCTGCCCTCTTCCGGCGTGTATCCGTCCGGCAGTGCATAGGGCAGCGCATAGGGGATGGATATCATGCGCAGGAAGCTGGGGCCGTCGTGCGTGTTCAGGCACCAGTCGAGCAGCGGCGCCACCTCCTCGGGACAGGAGGGCTCGACCATCACGAGACCGGGCACGCCGGCGAGGCAGGAGATGTCACGCACGCTCTGGTGCGAGTGGCCCGGACCGCCCGGCAGCACGCCCGAGAGGCCGCCGACGTGGACCACCTTCGTCATCTCGGTCGCGTTGTTGTAGATCTGCTCGTTCGGTCGGGTGGAGAGGAAGCAGGAAAAACTGTGGACGATCGGGAGCAGTCCGTTGAGGGCCATACCCCCGGCCTGGCTGACCATGTCCATCTCAGCGATCCCGCATTCGACGAAACGTTCCGGGAACTGCTCCGCGAAGGGGATCAGTCCCATGTCAAGAACAAGGTCGGCATCAAGGGCCACGATCTTTTCGTTCCGCGACGCCTGATCCAGAAGCGCCTCGGTGTAGGCCGGGAACAGTCGGGCCGGGGCCGCGGTGGGCGCAGGGGCCGCCTTTCGCTCGGTCACCTCCAGTTCGAGCGCCTGCACCCCGAGGGCACCGAGGCGGTCGTTGATGCGGGTGATGAGTTCCTGAACGGCGCACGTGTAATCTCCGGCCTGGGGCGCCCCTGAGTGGAACTTAAACATCTCGACATCGCTGTCGATCGACGTACCCTCCATGAAGGACACGCCCTTGCCCTTGATGGTATCGGCGATGACCACCTTGGGCATGTCCGGCACTTCGTGCAGGCGCTTGAAGCAGGCATCCAGCGCGGCATAATCATGGCCGTCGACGCGCTCGACATGCCAGCCGAAGGCGGAAAACTTGGCGACCAGATCCCCGAGGCTCGAGGTTCGATCCACCGAGTAATCCGACTGGATCTTGTTGTGGTCGACGATCACGGTGACCTCGCCGATTTTCCGGTTGGCCGCAGAGACCAGGCTTTCCCAGATTTGGCCTTCCTGCAGTTCACCGTCGCCGGTCATCACGAAAATGCGACCGGGCATGCCCCGCTGCCGGTTGGCGAAGGCCATGCCCTTCGCCTTCGAGATGCCCATGCCCAGCGAGCCGGTGTTGGTCACCATGCCGTTGACGTGAACATCCGGGTGACCGGGCAGGCCGTCGATCCGACGCAGCGAATGAAGGCCGTCCTCCGCCAGTTCGCCCTCGGCGATGAGCATGGCGTAGAGGCCGGGCGCATCGTGGCCCTTCGACGAAAAGTAGACGTCGCCGCCGGCGCGGTCCATTTCCTCACGATAGAGGTAGGCGACCACATCCATGCTCGAGAAACTCGACCCGATGTGGCCGGACCCGGCCGTCGCGATCATGTAGAGCGTGTTGAGACGGGCGAGGTCGGCATGAACCGCCGTCCGGTCCAGCGACGGAGCGTTCATGATCTTGATGCGGTCGAATTCGCGCTTGCTTGCCCAGTACAGCGTGCCATCAACGGCGGTGCCGATCAGATCCCCCACGGTGCAATTCCTTGACCCAATGACTGTTGGCTGGCACGGCGCACCGCGTCAGGCGACGCCGGGCACCGCCGGAAACGGCGGCCTGTCAACTTCCGGCAGCACGGCGTCCCCGCTGTCCAGAAGGTGGTTGACGAAGAACCAGTCCTCCGCGGTGTTGATATCCACACCCTCGTCGCCCTCGGTGAAGAAGGGAATCAGGACGGTGCCGGCAATGGTGCGCCCTTCGGTCACGACCCGGGTCCATGCGATCTCCAGGCTGGCGTTCTGGGCATACACGGGCGGCAACGCCGCGTATTGCGAGGAGTGCCATGGTTGCTCCTCTGGCCCGTAGGGCAGCAGCGGCAGCATGCGGTCGCCGCGTACCACCCACATCTTGCCGGGGTGCTGGGCGCATTTCTCGATGGCACGCAGCGAATCCACGGCCTGCCCGGCGTCCGTGAAGCGGGACCAAGCCCGGCGGATCGTGTCGGCCTTGCGGAAGGGGCTGGTCGGCCGGAGGATCGAAAAGGCATCGAACTGGCGGCCCTGCTTCGCCAGTTCCGACAGCGCCAGGTCCACCCAGTCGATGTCGGGGGATGTGGCCCCGGATATCCCGGCCGGACGGAGGAACGGGACCTCCGCCCCGTAGTGGCGCCCGATCTCGGCATAGGCTTCGCTGTCGGTGCACAGCACGATCGCATCGAACACGCCCGACATGCGCGCGGCACAGATGGAGTAGGCCAGCACCGGGTGCCCGCGCAACAACCGGATGTTCTTGTCCTTGACACGCCTGGAGCCCGAACGCGCAGGGATCAGCGCGACAACCGTGGGCTTCTCGGATCCGGTCATGGTGTGCACCCAATGAGCAATGGGGCTGCCATCACGCAAGGACCGTCACGCCAATGGCTTCAAAGGTCAGGGTCTCGTCCTTCCTCATGGCGACTTTGAGCTCCTTGCCGAGAAATTCATCGATCCGGTACGGTGGGATCCCATCGTTGGGGCACTTAAACGTCAGGTCCGCGTTGGTCAGAACGGTCCCTGGAGCGAGGTCGCGGGCCGCGACGATCTTTTTTGCCATCTTGAAGAGAGGGGCCTCCTCGCTCGGGAAGCGGCGCTTGACACCGTCACCAAGCGAGATCTTGGCGCGCTCAAGGTCGCGGACCACCTTACGCAGGCCCGTCGGTTCCAGCGAAAACGACTGGTCCGTACCTTTCCAGGCTCGGTTCAGGGTGAAGTGTTTCTCGAAGATGCGGGCCCCGAGCATGTAACCGACCAGCGGCATGGCAACGCCGCTGTCGTGTGACGAGAAACCGATGATGATATCCGGGAATTCATTGTGGTAAGTCTCGATTACGCGTAGGTTAAGTTCCTCGTGGACGGGCGGATAACCCGACGTACATTGCATGATGCATAGGTTTCTGTTGATCGGCATGATCGTTTCATAAGCACGGCGTACATCTTCCATACTGCCGCCACCCGTGGAGACGATCATTGGCTTACCGAAGGAAGCGACGTATCTGAGGAGTGGCGTGTTGGTCAGGTCGCCCGACGCGATCTTGTAGGCACCAATGCCGATATCCTCAAGGAAATCAGCTGACGGAAAATCAAAAGCCGTAGAAAAGAAGAATATTCCAAGTTCATCGGCATAGGACTGGAGCTCAATATATTGATCCCTGTCGAATTCCAGGAATTCTCGGTGCTCTCCGTAAGTCGGAGCGTAGGCGTTTTCGCTGTTGTAGGGGCTACTGTACATATCGTCTGTGAATAGTGCCCGATTATCCCGCTTCTGCAGTTTCACCGCATGGGCGCCCACGTCGTGCGCAGCCTTGAACAGCGCCTTGCATTTTTCCATGTCGCCCTGGTGATTATGACCGATCTCGGCAATCACGAATGAGTCCCCAGACGTCTCTTTGATAACATGATTGCCGATACGGAATTCACGCTTCATTTCAACTGCTCCATGCAGGCTATGTAGCCACAGTACAAAAGGCTTTGTTTTGTTGGCGGGAGAATAGAAAAATGTCCGGAGCGCTTCAAGGAGAATGGTAACCAGACACACCCCCTTGCAGGGCTGTTCAGTTTTCCTGAGGTGTCGGGCGTAACCGCCCCCATGATCCTATCCCGGAAAACTCACCGGCGTTGGCAGGTGTAGTGTAAACTCCTGAAATCGCGTATTTCCTGGCTGTCGAAGCCAAAAAACACGGATCCCCAGGCCACGACGCCCGCCATGGACGAACTTACCCTTCCGTTGCCCGGTTTGTCACCGGTTCTCGATAAGGACATCATTACCCGGTTTGACGGCGGCGCCATCGTCTCGAAGGGTGACCGTCTGGGGCTCCGAGAGGTCCAGCGACGGAGCGGGTAGGCCCGTAAACTCGCCGGCTGCCTGGGCGATCCACGCGGCCCCGCGGCACCCAGCACACGCGAACCGGAGATCGCCGAACCACCGGTGTTCCTAAACCACCCCCAGAAACATGATCCCGCGCAGTTGCGCACCCAGCGGCAACGGGCATGGCCATGTTGTCAACTACCGCCACATCGTCCACAGCTTGCGCCAGAAGCCCTTCATGATGAAGACCCGCCGGTGGCGCCGATACTGCGCACTCATCTTAGCTGGCCACGATTCCAAGAGGGGGGCCTCCAGGTTTCCCTCCATCGCAGCAAAAACAGCTTCGTTCTTGGAGGCTTCAGCGGCGTTCATCGCTCGAGCCAGCGCCGCAGGAGAAGTCTTGATCGTGGCGTGCGCAGCACCAAGGATCGATTCCCGCAAGGCCTCGCGATGCTCTTCGGCGATGACACTGCAACCTGCGAGAAGTCGTGGCAACAGAACAGCGGGGTCGTGTTGATCGGCGTTCCACCGCTTGCATGCGGTTCGAGCCAGGGACAGAAATTCGCGCGCACATTCCATAATGTAGGCCTTATGCTCCAACGCATGCGCAGCATCTGGGTGCATCGCTTCTCGCGCCCATGTGGCTTCGAGTGCAGCCGAAAGTGCGGCCACATCATGCGGTGGAAAGAGGACGGCCCAGTCCGGCGCCTGCTCCCGGTGAACCGGGATGTCTGACAGCACCAGAAGCTTTCGCATGGAGCGCGCCTCTTCGACGAGGGTGCTCCAGCCCTCGAAAAGGCTCGGTTGGACCACCGCGTGAGCCCCCGCCAGAGCAGCGATCTGTTGCTGCCGGGGAACAGCCCCGAGAACCCGGATACGCTGCTCGACACCGCTCTCGGTCGCCACGCGCATAACGCTGTCGAAATAATCCGGCCAGCGCTCGTCCGAGGTCGCGCCGGTAAAGACCACCGTCACTGGCTCGAAAGTTCGAGCAAGCGCGGCAACGACCGCTTCATTGTTCTTGTGCTTCCACCACTGATTACAGACGATCAAGTACTTCTCTGGCAGTCCGAGTTTTTCACGAACCTGCGCGATATCAGCGGGCGACGGCGTGTCCCGAAGCACGGCGGGAAAGCGCAGCCGCCTCCGTGGCGCGGTCTCCGAACCGCAAGCACGTGCCATATCGCTCAGGCCGTGATCGCTGCTGGCCACGACGACGGGCGCGTTCTCGACCATGAAGCAGTAGTGTAGCCTGCGGCGTGCCAGCTCCCGCCCCTCGAACATCTCCGGTAGATCGCGATGTTGCCAGTCGGGGATCCAACCGGCCCACGGAGTTCCAGTTGGGGCCTCCAAAACATGCGTCGCCGGATAGACGAGATCGAGATCTAGCGCCGACGCGTCGGCCCAAGGTCGGACGAGATCGACAATGTCTTGGAGTTCAACTGCGATCTTGCGCCCCGCCTCATCAAAATAGAGCAACGCCACCACCGGACGTTCATTAGCAGGTAGAAGCGAGAGCGCAGCCGCCCAATTTACGACATAGTTGATTCCGCCCCGCCAGCCCGGATTCGAGAAGACGCGCAGACCGATCCGAATGCGTCGAGTCATCGAAGATTATCGCTTGCGCACGGCGATACCGACCCCATAGCCGAGATCCCCGTACTCCCAGGTGCTGAAGCGGAGCGGATTGCTCGTGATGGCACGCCAAACGTCAAACAACTCGGGATGCTTCGGATGGCAGATATCGTCGAAGACGACTGCGCCGCCGATCTTAAGACGTGGCAAGACGTCGGAAAGATCAGCTGCCGCACCCTCTAGACTGTGATCTCCATCAACGGTGACAAGGTCGAAATAAAGGTCGGGATTGTCGGTGAGATAGCGCGGAACAGTCTCGTGACTGTTCCCGCTGACAAACTCAACCTTGCCGCGATGTCCGACCCGACGGAGCTCGTCGCGAACGAAATCCGGACCCGGATTGTCCATCCCAGCATAGTTCGGCTTCCAGTAATCGAAACCGATCAAATGGCACTCAGGTGCCACGGTCGCGAGGGTGGCCATGCTGCGCCCACGCCGAACGCCGATCTCGAGATAGACGCGGGGCTCTATTAACTCGCCACAGGCCCACAGAGCGGTCGCGATGTCGCTGTATCTCCAGCGGTCATGGTAGGAACTGAGCGATGTCTCAAAGAATAGAATGAGTTTCTCCACATAGTCATCGGGAGAAATATTCTTCAGCACGTCCAGCACCCGCCGGGCCACATCTGCCTCGACGCTGCGTTCGCCGACCATGCGAGCGGTGAGCGCCACAGGCTCATACCATGGCTCAACGCCCGGAACCGTCGAGCGATGCGACAGCGGTGAACCGTCGTCGAATGTCGGCACGCGATGATGCGCTGTGGCCGCAGTCTGTTTCATTTAAAGATGCACCATCTTGGAGTTTGGCGTCAGGCTTGTACTGCAGCGCGGCAATGAGACAGGTGTCTGCGCCTGTTACGCTGCCAGAGTCTCCACCGAAGCGGCGGTAGAATCAACCCCGGGCTGCTCGACTGTCCGTAGCAGGTGATATGTCCGGTCTGAACCTTGCCCCGAAAAAGTGGACACCGGGTTACGCGGCGCGAAGCTCGGCTTGCTTCGGTGTGATGTCGCCGCTTATCACGTCTTTCCGTCCTGGGCCACCCTCATGCGCAGCTTCACAATCGGAACCCATCCATGAGAACTGCTGGACCGGGGTTGAGCAGTTACCGGCAGATGGGCTATGAGAGTCCTCACGAAAGACAGAGCCGGGCCGCCCCACTGGAAGTAGTGGGGCGAGCGGAAGTGAAAATGAGATGAATATGACGAAAACGACTGCGCTAATCACCGGGATCACCGGGCAAGATGGTGCCTATCTCGCAGAACTCTTGCTAGAAAAGGGTTACATCGTGCACGGTGTCAAGCGCCGTAGTTCGTCGTTCAACACTGGTCGAGTGGACCATCTCTATCGCGATCCGCACGAGCAGAACGTGCGCTTCACCATGCATTATGGAGACTTGACCGACAGCACCAACCTGATCCGGCTCATGCAGGAGGTGCAACCTGACGAGATCTACAACTTAGCGGCTCAAAGCCATGTGGCAGTCAGTTTTGAGACGCCCGAATACACGGCCAACGCCGACGCCGTCGGTACGCTGCGGCTGCTGGAAGGGATTCGTATCCTGAAGATGGAGGACCGCACGCGGTTCTACCAGGCCTCGACCTCCGAGCTCTACGGCAAGGTTCAGGAGATCCCGCAGAAAGAGACGACGCCTTTTTACCCGCGCAGCCCCTATGCGGCGGCCAAGCTTTATGCCTACTGGATCACCGTGAACTATCGCGAGGCATATGGCATCCATGCGTCGAATGGCATCCTGTTCAATCATGAAAGTCCGCTACGCGGCGAGACTTTCGTGACCCGCAAGATCACCCGTGCGGTGGCCGCCATCCACCTTGGGGTCCAGGACCGCCTCTACCTCGGTAACCTCGACAGCAAACGGGACTGGGGCCATGCCCGCGACTACGTCAAGGGGATGTGGAGCATCTTGCAGCAGGACACGCCCGACGACTACGTACTCGCCACCGGAGAAGTGATGAGCGTGCGCGAATTCGTCGAGATGTCCTTCGCCGAGGTTGGCATCATGATCGCGTGGCGCGGCGAAGGTGTGTCCGAGCAAGGCATCGATATGGCGACTGGGCGGGTGCTGGTCCAGGTCGACCCGAGCTATTTCCGGCCGACCGAGGTCGACTACCTTCAGGGTGATGCGACCAAGGCTCGCACGAAGCTCGGGTGGGCACCTAAGGTGACTGTGCGCGAGATGGCGCGCGAAATGGTTCAGGCTGACTTAGAAGTGCTGCGCCAGTCCGGCGAGGCGAAGGCCCGCCATGACTGACGCAGTTGGCAGCCCGTCGGGGATGATGGGATTTGATCTGGCGGGCAAGCGGATTTTCGTCGCCGGCCACCGCGGCATGGTGGGTTCGGCGGTGGCGCGCCGGCTGGCGAGAGAGGACTGCACGGTTCTGACCGCAGCGCGGGCTGACCTCGATCTGACGCGCCAGTCGGACGTCGAGGCGTGGATGGCCGAGCACCGTCCCGATGCCATGGTGATTGCCGCCGCGAGGGTCGGCGGCATCCTTGCCAACGACACCCGAGCGGCAGAGTTCATTTACGAGAACTTGGCCATCGAGACCAACTTGATTCACGCGGCCCATCGCTGTGACGTGGCCAAGGTGCTTTTCCTGGGGTCCTCTTGCATCTATCCGCGAGAGGCGCCGCAGCCCATGCGCGAGGACGCGCTCCTGACAGGCCCGTTGGAGCCGACGAATCAGTGGTACGCTGTGGCCAAGATCGCCGGCATCAAGATGTGCCAAGCATACCGGCGGCAGTACGGCAGGGACTACGTTTCGGCCATGCCGACCAATCTCTACGGTCCGGGCGACAACTTCGACCCAATGTCGAGCCACGTCCTGCCGGCGCTTCTACGCAAGGTACACGAAGCCAAGGCGGATAACCAAGATGAGGTGTTGCTATGGGGCAGTGGGCGGCCACTCCGAGAGTTCATGTATGTCGAGGATCTTGCCGATGCGCTGGCGTTTATACTACGCGAATACTCGGCGGAGGAGCACATTAATGTCGGTGGGGGCGAGGAAGTGAGCATTGCTGGCCTCGCTGTAATTGTAGCCGACGTGGTTGGCTGGCGCGGTCGCTTCGTCCACGACACCGGAAAGCCCGACGGCACGCCGCGCAAGCTGATGGATGGCGGTCGATTGGCGGCACTGGGATGGACAGCGCGCACGTCCCTTGTGGACGGCGTGCGGCTAACTTACGACTGGTTCCTGCGGCATTATAGTCACTGACTGAGAGCGAGCTGCCTGTCGGATTTGGCCGGGTCCGCATAGAAGAACTGGCTGGGAAGATTTGGACAGGGCGATAAGTGCTCGTCCGTGAAGAATGGCAAAGCCGGCGGAATGAGCCGGGTTCGAGTCGGCCGGCAATAACTGATTCCGCAAGATTCCCTTCCGTGTGCAACCGGTGGTGCACGACCTCTATTTCCAGTATTTCTGCGGCGAGAGCGTCTTCCAGCACCAAGTGCCGGCCAACCGCTGTTTCATGACCCGGTGGCGCCAGCGCATCGGCTCAGAGGCGATGGCGGCCCTGGTTCAAGAAAGCCTGGCCTGTGCCCATCGTACCGGTGCGGTTCGCCCAAGCACATGGAACACATTACAGTCCAGCCCAAGGCCATCACTTTCCCGACCGACGCCAAGCGGATAACCAAGGCTCGCGAGATTGCTGATGGACCTTTCCAAGGACTGGGACGTGACCCTACGCCAGAGCTAGAGCGGTTTGAGTGGCACGTGAATCGGGGGATTCCCAGGACGGGTGTTCTGT
>CAZVQL010000067.1:10557-12727 GCA_964629305.1 uncultured Roseicyclus sp. | reverse complement strand
CCTCGATCCGCTTGGCGATGGCGATCTCGCCCTCGCGGCTCAGAAGCTCGACCGAGCCCATTTCGCGCAGGTACATGCGCACCGGGTCATCGGTGCGGTCCAGCTTCTCGGTCTCGGTCTGCGAGACCGCCACTTCGCGCGAGGTCGAAGTCTCGACCACTTCGGTCGAGCCCTTTTGCCCGTCACCGTCTTCCTCGGCCTCGTCATCCTCGATGACGTTGATGCCCATTTCCGACAGCATCGACATCACGTCTTCGATCTGTTCCGAGGACACCTGATCGGGGGGCAGGACCGTGTTGAGCTGGTCGTAGGTGATGTAGCCCCGGGTCCGTGCTTCGGCGATCATCTTCTTGACCGCAGCCTGGCTCATGTCGAGGCCGATCTCCGGCTCGTCACCGTCCTGCTGCTTGCGATCGTCGGTGTCCTTGGCCATGGGCAAATGTCCTTTGGCGTATCGTGGCGAGGGTGCAACCGGGGCGCGAAACCGAGTCGAACCGTTTCGTATGCAAGTTATGTAGCGCGAATCACTGATTCGCATAGGGCGCTTAGCGGCTTTTCTTCTCCCAGACGCGGGCCTCTATCAAGGCTCGCAACCCCTGTGACAGGGCCGTTGTGTCTTCGCTGACAGCGCCGGTCGCCTCGTTGCCGGTCGGGCGGCCTGCGCGAATGCGGCTCTGGACCGCGTGGTTCAGGCGCCGCACGAGGCGTGAGTCGCCCTCTTGCGCGGTCTCCAGGTCTTCCAGCGCTTCGGTCATTTCAGCCTCCAGCGCCCGCGTGGCATGGTATTTCGCGAACTCCTCCGAAAGGGTCGCGGCGGCTTTTTCCGGCGCGGGTGGCCCGTGCAGGATCGGCGTTATGCGCAGATGGGCCATGTCCATGAGGCTTTCAAGGGCAGCGCCGAGGCCCCTGGCCCTGCAGTCCTCGATCACGGTCTCCGCATCGGTGGCCTCGGTGCCGAGCAACAGGTCCACAAGGGCCGCGTGATCGGGATGGCGGGGCACCAGCCTGTCCAGATCGCTTTCGAACCGATCGACCAGGCCGGGATAGCGGCAGAGCGTGGCAAGGATCAGCGTGATCCTCAGGTCATCCGCCGATAGCGCTCCGGACCCCAGCGCAGAGCTGCGCGTTTCGGCAAGCGGCATCTGCGCCTCGGCAAAGCCGCGGCCCCTGGGGCCCGTCCATCTGCCGCGCCCCGGCGCCTGCTGCGGCCGGAAGAGCGTGCGGCGCAGCTCGGCAAGCGCTTCGCCGTAATGGCGCATGAGGCCCTTGTCGGGTATGCGCGAAATCGCCTGTCGCAGGCTCCGGTCGAGCGCAGCACGCCGTTCGGGGCTGTCGAAGACGCGGCCCTCGGTCTCGCGCCGCCAGAGCATCCGCACCAGCGGCTCGGCCCCCTCCAGAAGCGCGCGCATCGCCTCGGGGCCCTTGGCCTTGAGCAGATCGTCGGGGTCCTGCCCCTCGGGCAGGATACAGAAGCGCAGCGTCTTGCCCGCCTCGAGCATCGGAAGCGCAAGGTCGACCAGCCGCATCGCGGCACGCAGGCCCGCGGTGTCCCCGTCGAGCGCGATGATCGGCTCGTCCGCGATCCGCCAAAGAAGGCGCAGCTGGTCCTCGGTGATGGCGGTGCCAAGGGGCGCCACCGACGCCTCGAAGCCCGCGCGCACCAGCGCGATGACGTCCATGTAGCCCTCGGCCACGATCAGGGGCTGGCCCTTGCCAGCCGCCTCGCGCGCGGGGCCGTGGTTGTACAGCGTGCGCCCCTTGTCGAAGAGCGGCGTCTCGGGCGAGTTCAGGTACTTGGCGTTGTCGTTCGGGTCCATCGCCCGCCCGCCAAAGCCGATGCAGCGCCCACGCGGGTCGCGGATCGGGAACATGATCCGACCGCGGAAGGTGTCATAGGGCTTGCCGCCCTTCTGGCTGGGTTTGGCCAACCCCGCCTCGAGCAACAACTCGTCGGTGAAGCCTTTCGCCTTCAGCGCATCCCAAAGCCCCTGCCAGGCATCCGGGGCAAAGCCGATCTCGAACCGGTCAAGCGTGGCCGGGTCCAGACCGCGCCGGTCGAGATAGGCGCGGGCCTCGGATGCGGCTTGGGTCTTCAGTTGCAGGCGGAAATGGGCGACCGCCGCCTCGGTCGCCTTGGCAAGCTCGGTGTTGCGGTCGGACCTCTGGGCCG
>CAZVQL010000067.1:0-10547 GCA_964629305.1 uncultured Roseicyclus sp. | reverse complement strand
AATCTCGATCGCCTCCATGAAGCCGACATTCTCGGTCTCCTGCACGAAACCGATCGCGTCCCCCTTCGCGTGGCAGCCGAAGCAGTAGTAGAACCCCTTGCGATCATCGACATGGAAGCTTGCGGTCTTTTCCTGGTGGAAGGGGCAGGGCGCCCACATGTCCCCCTTGGCCTGGTTCGACTTGCGCGTGTCCCAGATCACCTTGCGGCCTGCGACCTGTGAGATCGAGACACGGCTGCGCAGTTCGTCGAGGAATCCGGGGGGCAGGCTCATGGGCGTAATATCGGGGGGCGTGGGGGGCCTGTCCAGCGGCGCGCGCGCGAAAGCGGGGGATAGTCTGGGGATGAAACGCCCCGCACCGTTCGCGGTTTCGTCCCAATGCCGCCTAAGTCCACGGGTATTGTTTCCTCGGAATCGGGTGGAGCGATGTGATGCTGGCAGCAGTTCGAGTATTCTGGACAAGCGAATTGGGCGCGGCCTCGACGCGCAAGGGGTTCTTCGCCGCCGCAGCACTCGGCGTCGTGATGATGTCGGCCTACCTCATGGCGAATGGCGGGCAGGCACCCGAGCGCCCCACCGGCCCGACCGCGGATGAGGTCGTGCTGGCCCGGCTAACCAGCGGACAGGTGCAGACCTTCGACCCCCGCACGGTAGAGCGGCGGCTTGCGATGTTTACCGATCGGACCGAGTTCACCGATGCGCAGCTCAGGAACGCCCATCGCACCTGGTCGCGCCGCGCCGCCGACCGGTCCTACCGGCAGCGAGACCTTGCCGCCGACATGGTCGTCATAACCGAAGCCGCGATGGAACTGAGGGGCATTCGGCCCCACAGTGACATCTGAGATCAGAGCGCCGCGCGCGCTGCAACCGCCCGCATTGCGCGGGTCATCTCGTGCACGGCCGTGGCGGCCATAGAGCGGAAGACGAGCACCTCGAACCGGTCGCCTTCGGAATGCAGGATCAGTGCGGACATGTGCCCGACAAGCGTCCGACGTGCGCTTCCCGGGGGGCAAGCGGCCCGCGACAGGTCGACGGGGGTCCAGCGCGCCAGCACGTCCCGCACGGCGGCCCCCTCCAGCACCAGGTGCGTCCACGCGTCGGACTGATCCGTCAACGCGGCGTGGGCGGCAAGCTTGGCGTCCGGCACCGCCCCCATCAGGAACGCCTGGTCCAGGCCGCTCCAGGCGATACGCACGTCTCCTGCGGCCAGCACGGCGCCGGGGTCGGGGAAACCAACGCCATGCGCCTTGTCCAACGCCTTCGACAGCGCCTCGGCCTTGCCGCGATATGGCATCACGGCCCAGATCGGGGCCATCGGTGCCTCTGTCAGCGTTACGCCGCCGGCCTCAAACGGGGTCCGGCCATGGGCGGGAGACTTCGCGATCAACTCAGCCACGGGCGCGCCCTCCGTCGGGGTCGAAGAAGACAGGGTTCACTACCTCGACCCGTGTCTTCACCTTGCGCAGGTGATCGACCATCTCGATCTCGTGCCCCTCGCACTCGGGCCCGTGGCGCAGGAAGCCCAGCCCGATCATGTGCCCCAGCGTCGGCGAATACCCGACCGAGGTGACATAGCCCTGATCGTAGATGCGGGTGTGGGGGTCGTCCTGTTTGAAAAGCCGCGCACCGGCGGTCAGCTTGCCGTCCGGGTCCACGGGCTTGAGCCCGACCAGCCGCTCGCGGTCAGGCTCCAGCAGGCCGAGCCGCGCGGCGGCGGCCTTGCCGATGAAATCCTTTTTCTGCGACAGCATCCGCTGCATCCCGACGTCATAGGCGGTGACGCGGCCATGGATTTCGGAATGGGTGATGAACCCCTTTTCGATCCGAAGAACGTTCAGCGCCTCCATCCCGTAGGCCCCGCCGCCAAGCGCCTCGGCCCGGGCCACGAGGTCACGGTAAAGCGCATCGCCATAGCGCGAGGGCACGGCGACCTCGTAGGCATGTTCGCCCGAGAAGGAGATGCGGAAGATCCGCCCGTCCGCCCCATGCACCTTCACCGCGCCGCAAGCCATGAAGGGGAAGCTTTCGTCGTCGATCGGCCGGTCCAACACCCCGTTCAGAAGCTCCCGCGCCAAGGGCCCCGCGACCGAGAACTGCGCCCATTGTTCCGTGGCCGAGATGATCCTCACGTCGAGGTCCGGCCGCAGGGCCTGAGCCACGAACTCCAGATGCGCCATGACCTGCGCGGCCGCAGCGGTCGTCGTCGTCATCACGTAGTGATGCTCACCCAGCCGCGCGGTCGTGCCGTCGTCCATGACATGCCCGTCCTCGCGCAGCATGAGGCCATAGCGCGCGCGTCCGACCTTCAGGGTCGAGAACATGTTGGTGTAGACGAAATCGAGAAACGCGCCCGCGTCCGGTCCCTGGATGTCGATCTTGCCCAGCGTCGAGACATCGACGACGCCCACGGCATTGCGCACCATGGCGACCTCGCGGTCGCAGGCCTCGCGCCAGGTCTTTTCGCCCGGCGCGGGGAAGTAGGAGGGGCGGTACCACAGCCCCGCCTCGATCATCGGCGCGCCGCGCCCCCGTGCTGCGGCATCGCTCGTCGTGCGCCGTTCGGGCGCGAACCCGTGCCCTTCGGCGAAGGCGCCCATCGCGCCCATCGTCACGGGGATGAAGGGGGGGCGATAGGTCGTCGTCCCCGTCTCGGGGATGCCGCGGCCCGTGCTGTCGGCCAAGAGCGCCAGCGCGTTGATGTTCGAGTTTTTGCCCTGATCCGGCGCCATGCCTTGCGTCGTGTAGCGCTTCATGTGCTCGACCGAGGCGAACCCCTCTGCCGCGGCCAGCTTCACGTCCTTGGTCGTCACGTCATTGGCAAAGTCGAGCCAGGCGCGGCCCTTACCCTCGACATACCAGACCGCCTGCGCGCGGCCCGCTTCATCATCGGCCTCGGGCACGCTCACGCCGCGCGGCGCGCGTAGCCCCAACGCCTTCAGAGCGGCCTTGCCGGCCTCGAACCCTTCGGACAGGCAGGCCGCCGTCGACATCGCCCCGTTGCACGCGCCCGCGGGCGTCATGCCGGGCACAGCCCCGGGGGCGGGCAGGAACATCTTGGCTTCCGCGTCCCACACGGGCCGCGCGCCAAGGTGGCAGGTCAGGTGAACCGCCGGGTTCCAGCCGCCCGACATGGCCAGGCAATCGGTAATCAGCGTGTCCGTCCGGCTGCCCGCACGGTAGGTGATCTGGCTCAGGCCCTGCCGCCCCTTCGTTCCGATGACCTGCCCGCCCTCGATCAGGCGGTAGTCACCCTGGGCGCTCACACCCGTCCGGCTGTCGATCACGGCGGCGACCTTCACGCCCGCGTCCAGCAGTTCCACCGCGGTGCGGTGGGCGTCGTCGTTGGTGGCGAAGATCGTCACGTTGCGCCCCGGTGCCACGCCGTAACGGTTGAGGTAGGTGCGCACAGCGCCCGCCAGCATGATGCCGGGGCGGTCGTTCATCGGGAAGGCGATGGGCCGCTCATGCGCGCCCGCGGCCAGCACGGCCTGCCGCGCACGGATGCGCCAGAAGCACTCGGGCGGCAGGTCGTCCGCGGGGGCGACATGGCGCGCCACGCGCTCCAGCGCGCCGTAGCTGCCGTCGTCATAGGCGCCGGTGACGCTTGTGCGGGTCATCACGCGCACGCGGCCGGTGGCCTGCAGCTCCTTCAGGATATCCTCGAGCCAGTAGGCGGCAGGCGCACCGTCGATCTCCTGCGCATCCGACAAAAGCCTGCCGCCGACCTCTGCCGTTTCCTCGGCGAGGATCACGTCCGCCCCGCCCTTGGCCGCGGTCAGCGCCGCCATCAGCCCCGCGGGGCCGCCACCGATCACCAGCACATCGCAGAAGGCAAACGCCTTTTCATGCCGCTCGGGGCTGCCTTCGCGCGTGATCCGGCCCAGCCCTGCTGCGCGGCGGATCACCGGCTCGTATAGCTTTTCCCAGAAGGCGCGCGGCCACATGAAGGTCTTGTAGTAGAACCCCGCGCTCAGGAACGGCCAGAGCGCATCGTTGATCGACAACAGGTCGCGGTCGAGCGGACCGATGCGGTTCTGGCTCTGCACCACGAGGCCGTCATACACCTCCTGCACCGTGGCCCGCGTGTTGGGCGTCATCGACGCACCGGTGCCCACCTCCATCAGCGCGTTCGGCTCTTCCGAGCCGGCGGTCAGCACACCGCGCGGGCGGTGGTATTTGAAGGACCGGCCCATCAGCTTGACGCCCTTGCCCAGAAGCGCCGAGGCGACGGTATCGCCCTTGTAGCCCGTGACCGAGCGGCCATCGAACTTGAAGGTGACCGGCTGGTTCCGGTCGATCAGCCCGCGCCCGTCAACCCGCATCGCGCACCTCACGTGCAAGCCGGGCGCCGGTGACCGCGTGGGTCACGGTGTTGCGTTCCACGACCAGCCAGGCCCCGCAGCCCGCGCCATGAAACCACAGCTCCCGCGTTGCGCCAGCCGGGTTCTCGCGCAGGTGGAGGTAGTCGTTCCATGCCTGCGCGCCGGCATCCTCGGCGGGGCGGTCGAGATAGGTCGCGTGGCCCTTGGGCGTGAATTCCCGGCTGTCGCGCGCGCCGCAGAGGGGGCAGGGGATTAGCATGGCTCTCCTCGGTCTTTCTCTCAGCGGCCGCAGGCGCTGTCGGGCGCGCGGCTCAGGCGGTAGGTGGTGATCTCGCCGGGAATGTCGGCCAGCGTCGAGACCGGCATGCCGGGTGTGCAGGGCTGGGACGAAACGCGGGCGTCGGTCGTCTCGATCTCGACCGTCTCGCGGTCGGCGCTCAGGATGTGGAAGCTGCCGCCATCGCAAGCGATGACGCAACTGCCTTCGGGGCCGCAGAGCCCGAATTCCTCCAGCGCCGCGCCGCCGACGCCACGCCGCACCGCGTGGCCCTGCCGCGCCATGACGGCGCGCAGCTCTACCCGGGCCACGCCCTCGCGGGTCGCGTCGGGCGTGAAGTAGAGGGCGAGCGTTTCCACCACCTGATCGGGGTTTGCCGCCAGGTGCGCGGCATCATAGGTGCTGGCGTAGCAGCCGCCGGGTATCGCCATCGCGGGCAGGGGGGAGAGGGCCGCGCACATGCTAATGCAGATTGTGCTGAGAGCCGGTGCCTTCTTCATCCATCAATCCCCTGCCGGTTTCGAAACGGTCGAGGCGATAGCGCGCCGCGGCCTCGTGCGGGCTGTCGGTGGCGATCAGGTGGGCAAAGGTATGGCCCGAGCCGGGCACGGCCTTGAACCCGCCGTAGCACCAGCCGCAATTCAGGTAGAGCCCGTCGATATGCGTCTTGTCGATGATGGGCGAGCCATCGGGAGACATATCCATGATCCCGCCCCAGCTTCGCAGCATCCGCGCCTTGCCGATCATCGGCATCAGCGTCATCCCCGCCTCGACCACATGCTCGGCCATGGGCAGGTTCCCCCGCGCTGCATAGGACGGGTAGAAGTCGAGGTCGCCGCCGAAGACAAGACCGCCCTTGTCGGACTGGCTGATGTAGAAATGGCCCATCCCGTAGGTCACGACGTGGTCGATGCAGGGCTTGAGGCCTTCGGTCACGAAGGCCTGCAACACATGGCTCTCGATCGGCAGCCGCATGCCTGCCATCGCCGCCACCTGGCTGGAGCGGCCCGCAACGACGATCGCCACCTTCTTCGCGCGGATTGCACCGCGCGAGGTCTGCACGCCCTTCACCACGCCGCCCTCGACGTCGATGCCCGTCACCTCGCAGTTCTGGATCAGGTCGACGCCCCGCTGGTCGGCGGCGCGCGCATAGCCCCAGGCGACCGCATCGTGCCGCGCCGTGCCGCCGCGCGGGTGGTAGAGGCCGCCATAGATCGGAAAGCGCGTCTGCTCGTAATCGAGATAAGGCAGAAGCTTGCGGCACCCTTCACGGTCCAGCAGGATCGCGTCGTCGCCCTGGTTGATCATCGCGTTGCCGCGGCGCGCATAGGCATCGCGCTGGCCGTCGGAGTGGAACAGGTTGATGATGCCGCGCTGCGAATGCATCACGTTGTAGTTCAGCGCCTGCTCCATCCCCTCCCACAGCTTCAGGGAGTGCGAGTAGAACTCGGAATTGCCGGGCAGCCCGTAATTCGCACGTACGATCGTGGTGTTGCGCCCGATGTTGCCGCCGCCCAGATAGCCCTTCTCGAGCACTGCGATGTTGGTCAGGCCGTGCTCGCTGGCGAGATAGAAGGCGGTGGCAAGACCATGGCCGCCACCGCCGATGATGATGATGTCATAGGCGTCTTTCGGGGCCGGGTCGCGCCAGGCGGGGCGCCAGCCGCGATTGCCCGTAAGTCCCTGTGCCAGCACCTGCCAGCCTGAATAGCGCATGATGGTTCCTGTCGGTCGCCCGGGCGAGGTTTCACGGCACTATTCAACGGCTGCCCGGTGAAGGAAAGCCTCATGGCGACATCGTCTGTGTCGCAGGCGACGGATCAGCTGGTCTGTGCCGGGGGCGTCGTGACATTCGGATTGAACGGCACCTGGCCGGCGTAGCGTGGCCGTGTGAAGGTGAAGTTCTCGAAGGTCATCACGCTCAAGCCGGTGTTGAACGCCGGGCGGTAAGGAATGAAGGTCTCGACCAGCAGAATGCGCTCCGCGTCTGCCATGATCGGCAGGCGCCCCTCGAGATCGACCAGGTTCGCGGTGAAGAGGCGCGCTTCGCCATTGGTCGCGTAGGACCAGTCCACGCTGTACGTGTCGGTATCTGCGTCATAGAGGATTTGCGTGGCGCGCAGGCGGGCGTCGCCGTGGTTGCGGACCATGTGCTCGAAGATGCGGCTCATGCCATCGATATCGTACGCAAAGACGGTGTTGGTCTGGCGCGACAGGATGTCGGCCACTGCGAAGGTGGCCTTGATCGATGTGTTGTACGTGCGGAAGGCATCGAACACCACGAAGCTGCCGATGAAGGCCCAAGCGAGCACTGGGGTGATGATCACCGCCTCCATCGCGACAGCGGCAGAGGTGTCTTTCCAGAAACGGCGGAGAAGTCGAAGGGTCATCGTACGTCTCTTTTCTGCTCTTTACTGCGGCTCGTTCACGAATACCGAGGAGGCGACGATGTGAATCCCACCGGTGTCGTCGCGCACGAGGTTCAGGCCAAAACCCGAGAAGGGAAGGATCCGGTCCACCACGGCGCATGTCCGGATCAGGATCAGTTCGTTGTCCTGCCCCTGTTGAAAGGTGTTGTTGGGCTGGACCGTCAGGTCGCTTCGATCCACGCAGACGACATCCGGCGTGGGGATGTCATAGGTCTGCCGGTTCACGCGGGTCAGCTGGACCACCAGCACCTCGTCGCAGCGTGGGATCGAGTTGGTGTTGTCGCAGATCGCGTCCTGGATGTCGGCCGAGGTCAGTGGGCGCGGGTCGCCCGTAACGGGGTCGGTGATCGTCCGCACGAGACGTAGAATGCGCACGGCCTCGTCCAGCGAGCGCTCCAGAAGAACCTGGCGGGACAGGATCATGCCGGTTTCAAACGCCGCGATGAACAACGTGAGCACCACGGGGAACATGATCACGAACTCCAGGGTGGAGGTCGCGCGCTCGTCCCTCGCGAACCGGCGGATATGATCGGTGAGATGCCTCACGACTGTCCTCGTTACTGGATAAGACGCAGCTGGTTAATCGTCTGTGCGATCGAAGCGAAAGCGTTCGAGATGTCGATGCCATCCACGTCATAGTAGTGGGCGTCCGACGAGGCGCAGTACTGCATCACCTGCTGACCGCGGGTCGGCGCCTCGAACGAGATCGAGAAGACCACAATCCCCTGGTCATGCGCCACGTCGCACATCTGGCGCAGGCGGCGGTCGCCTTCGTCGGCCCAGACATACTGGTCGACGATGTCCCAGAATTCGTACAGGTTCCCGGTGGCCTGGATCGTGTTCCGGCGCCACTGGTTCACCGTGGAGTTCTGGTTCTCGTGCTCTTCCCAGGCGTCACGGTGGAACAGGTCTTCCTCGACCTCGGCCACGGGGATGTGGTGCCACAGATCGGCATAGTCGAGCTGCACGGCATCGTTGTCGTTCCCCCCGTCGGGGTAGTCGCGCCACGTGTCGTGGTCTTCATGCCAGTAGAGATCCCACTGCGGATAGTAGACCGAAAAATCGCCGTCGTCCGGGTCGCGCCAGAACGGACTCGGCCCTTCGCGATATTGCTCGACGACATCGTATTGCTCGGTGTTCGCACCGTCGGTCATGAGAACGACGATCTTGAGCGTCTCTCCATCGAAATAGGCGGCGGGGCGGCCGACGAAGTCGTCATCGACGCGACCGGCCGAGTTGAGCCCGTTCAGGGCCGGCCGTGCCAACGGGTCGAGAAGCGCAACGGCCCAACGCATGCCCGCATCGATCGCGGTCGTACCCTCGGGATCGAAGCTGTTGATCAATGCGTGCAGGTCGGCTTCGCTGTTCGACCAAGGCAGGATTGCGCCGTAGTCGCTGGTCGGGCAGCGCGGATTCTGGATCGGGTCGGACCAGTTGCTCGAGGTGATATCGAAATGCGCCATGCGCTGGATCGGTACATTCGGATTGAGGCCCGAGACGGTGAAATCATCCCAGTAGAAGCGCGAGCAGCGCGAATAGGTGTGTTCGTCCGTCAGCTGGAAAACCGAGCTCAGCGTCGTTCCGACGTTCACATGCCCGTTGTAGGGGATGATCGAGATCGAGACGAGTTGATCATTATTGGGGTTGTCGTTGGCGCTCAGGACCGAGGTCACGAATTCCCGCGCGGCTGGCTTGAGGTTCGTCATCCGGTTGGCGGAGGCCATGGACCCAGAGATGTCGAGAACCATCGAAACTTCGATGTTGCGCACCCGCTCTTCGGCGGCGCCGGCTGCAGGCGATGTCAGAACCCGCTGGCCGAACAGCGACATGAACAGCGTTTGCAGTTCCATCTCGGCCCGAGCCTCGACTCGACGGAAGTTCACGCCTTCCTCGACGTCGACCTGAAGGCGGTAATCGGCAAGCCCGGCTGTTTCGAAATAGCTCTGAACCACCTCATCGGGGTCCCTTGTCTGCGACAGCGAGGCCGCGGCGAGGACCGCGCGGTCGAGCGTGTACTGCAACTGCACCCTTTGCGTTTCGTATCGCATGATGTCGACGGCGATCCCGCCTACGCCGATCATCAGCACAAAAACGATCGCCGCGAACACTGTCACGGTTCCATCTTCGCGGCGCACGAAACGGCGCGGCAGATGCCGCAGGCAGCGCTCTGCCCGCAGGCCGGGGTTCATGATTGAGTTGATGTGGTGCATGGGCTCCACTCCGATCACAACGTCACGACATCGTGCTGGCTGCACGACGCACTCGGCGCTTTTCCACTGAAACCAAGGCAGAATTGAGGCAACGGTATGCCGCGCCCGCTTTGTTTACAGTTCATTAACAATTCCATCTTTCACGCACGGGTTGCGTCCCGTGGCGCGACTGTGCCCTGCTTGGAGACGAATCGATGGGCCGAATCCACGGCCCGCGCCACGGGGAGGAGACACCAATGAATGCCGCGACGGGTGAGCCGAGTTTTCGACAATCGGTAGATCTGATGTTCAATCGGGCCGCGGCGCTGATGCGTCTGCCGCCTGGCCTCGAGGACAAGATCCGCGTCTGCAACGCGACCTACACGGTGCGCTTCGGCGTCCGACTGAGGGGCGAGATCCACACCTTCACCGGCTACCGCTCGGTCCATTCCGAACACATGGAGCCGGTCAAGGGCGGCATCCGCTATGCCCCCAGCGTGAACCAGGACGAGGTCGAGGCGCTGGCCGCGCTGATGACCTACAAATGCGCGCTGGTCGAGGCGCCCTTCGGCGGCTCCAAGGGCGGGCTCTGCATCGACCCGCGCCATTGGGACGAGGATGAGCTGGAAAAGATCACCCGCCGCTTCGCCTACGAGCTGATCAAGCGCGACATGATCAACCCCGCCCAGAACGTGCCGGCCCCCGACATGGGCACGGGCGAGCGCGAGATGGCGATCATGGCCGACCAGTATGCGCGGATGAACACCACCGACATCAACGCGCGCGCCTGCGTGACCGGCAAACCGCCCCACGCGGGCGGGATCCAGGGCCGTGTCGAGGCGACGGGCCGCGGCGTGCAATACGCCCTGCGGGAATTCTTCCGCCACCCCGACGACGTGGCCAAGGCGAACCTTTCGGGCACGCTCGACGGCAAACGCGTCATCGTGCAGGGCCTTGGCAACGTGGGGTATCACGCGGCCCTGTTCCTCTCGACCGAGGACGGTTGCAAGGTTACCCACGTGATCGAGCGCGACGGCGCGATCGAGAACGCCGAGGGCCTCGATATCGCCGCCTTGCGCGACTGGATCATGCGCCACGGTGGGGTCAAGGATTGCCCGCTTGGCACCTACCATGCCGAAGGTGGCCGCGTGCTCGAGGCCGAGTGCGATATCCTGATCCCTGCCGCCCTCGAAGGTGTGATCAACATGCACAACGCCGCCGCGATCAAGGCGCCGCTGGTCATCGAGGCCGCGAACGGCCCGGTGACCGCCGGCGCCGACGAGATCCTGCGCCACAAGGGCACCGTGATCATCCCCGATCTCTACGCCAA
>CAZVQL010000066.1:2878-12735 GCA_964629305.1 uncultured Roseicyclus sp. | reverse complement strand
GGCCGCCGACCATCTGGTGCAGCACGTTCCCGACAGATCCTTTATAGGGCACTTGCCCCTCGATCCCTTCCGGCACCAGCTTGTCGCTGGCGGCATCCTTCTGGAAATACCGATCCGCCGAGCCGCGCGCCATCGCGCCAAGGCTGCCCATGCCGCGGTAGCTCTTGAAGCTGCGGCCCTGGTAGAGGATCACCTCGCCCGGCGCCTCGTCGGTGCCCGCGATCATGCTGCCGACCATGGCGCAATGCGCACCCGCCGCGATCGCCTTGGCGAAATCGCCCGACATCTTGATGCCGCCATCCGCGATCACCGGCGTGCCCGTCGCGGCAGCGGCCTCGGCACAATCCATGATCGCGGTGAGCTGCGGCACACCCACGCCCGCTACGACGCGCGTCGTACAGATCGAGCCCGGGCCGATGCCGACCTTGATCGCATCCGCGCCCGCGCCGATCAGCGCCCGCGTGGCCTCGGCGGTGGCCACGTTGCCGGCCACGACCTGCGCCTCGTTCGACAATTTCTTTACCCGTTCGACCGCGCGCGCCACGCCCTCGGAATGGCCATGCGCCGTGTCGATCACGATCAGGTCGCAGCCCGCGTCGATCAGCGCCTCGGACCGCTCGAAGCCCGCATCGCCCACGGTCGTGGCCGCGGCCACGCGCAACCGGCCCAGATCGTCCTTGCAGGCATTGGGGTTCACGACGGCGCGCTCGGTGTCCTTCAGCGTCAGAAGGCCCGTGAGCTTGCCCTCCGCATCGGTGACCAGCAGCTTCTCGATCCGCCGCGCCTTCATCAGGCTGATCGCCTCGGCCCGGTCGGCGGGCTCGCGCAGGATGGCAAGGTTGTCGGAGGTCATCATCACGCGCACCGGCGTGTCGTCGCGCTCGGCAAAGCGCATGTCGCGGTTTGTGACGATGCCCAGCACCCGGCGCTTCTCGTCGACCACGGGGAAGCCGGAAAAGCCGTAGCGCTCGATCAGCGCGCGGGCATCGGCCAGCGTCTGGTCAGGGGTCAGCGTGATCGGGTTGTAGACGATGCCGCTCTCGAACCGCTTCACGCGCCGTACTTCGCGCGCCTGCTCTTCAACGCTCAGGTTGCGGTGGATCACACCCATGCCGCCGGCCTGCGCCATGGCGATGGCCATGCGCGCCTCGGTCACGGTGTCCATCGCGGAACTGAGCAAGGGAATGTTGAGCGTGATCGCCTTGGTCACGCGGGTGCGGGTATCGGCATCGGAGGGCAAGACGGAGCTTGCACCGGGAACCAGCAGAACGTCGTCGAAGGTCAGCGCCTCGCGAATCTCCATCGGGATCTCCTCGGATCGGGGATTGCGTTGCGCGTGCCCTATCCCATGGGTCGGCTCCGAAGGGAAGCCCGAAATATGGGGTCAGCCGCGAAACCCGGTCGCAACCACGAATTTCTCGGAACTGTCCGACCGACTGGCGGGCGGTTTCACGTTCGCCACCTTGTCGAAGCGCTGCTTCAACAGCGCCTGAAGGCTGCTCTCGGCACCACCGGCCAGCACCTTTGCAACGAAAGTGCCGCCGGGTTCCAGCACGTCAAACGCGAGCTGCGCCGCCGCCTCGCAAAGTGCCACGATGCGCAAATGGTCGGTCTGCTTGTGCCCCGAGGACGACGCGGCCATGTCGCTCATCACCACGTCGGCCTTGCCGCCAAGCCAGTCCTTCACCTTGTCGTCTGCACCATCCTCCATGAAGTCGAGGACATGCAGCTCGACCCCCGCGATCGGGTCCACCTCCTGCAGGTCGACGCCGATGATGCGGCCCACCGCCTTGCCCGATTTCTCGCCGAGCGCGTTGACCCGCGGCACGGCCACCTGGCACCAGCCGCCGGGCGCACAGCCGAGATCGACGACCCGCGCGCCCGGCACGAGGAAGCGGTACTTGTCGTCGAGTTCCATGATCTTGTAGGCGGCGCGCCCGCGATACCCCTCGCGCTTGGCGCGCTGCACGTAGGGGTCGTTCAGCTGCCGCTCCAGCCAGCGTGTCGAGCTGAGCTTGCGGCCGCGGGCGGTCTTGACCTTGGTGCGCAGATCGCGCTGCCCCCGCCCGCTCGTGTTCGTCCCGCTCGGCTTTTTCGCCATGTCCCTACCGTCCCCGGCCCCTGCTTCACCTTTCTCCAAATACGCATGCGCGACGGGAAAGGCAAAGCGAGACAAGGGGGCGAGCGCCCCTCGCCCGCCAAGGGGCCGCGCGCCGCGTAAGCGGCGCGCCCCCGGCGACGACGAAGTCGGCGCAATCCCCGCTGGGTCAGGCCCGCACATCAACAACCACGCGGCCACGGACACCACCCTTCAGGATGGCGGCCCCCAACTCCGGCAGATCGGCCAGCGTCGCGGGCTGGATCATCGCCTCGAGCTTGTCCATCGGCAGATCGCGCGCAATGCGCTCCCAGGCGCGCAGGCGGTTCTCGTACGGCTGCATCACGCTGTCGATGCCCAGAAGGTTCACACCGCGCAACAGGAACGGGATCACCGTCGCAGGAAGCCCCGCGCCGCCGGCAAGACCGACGGCCGCGACCGAGGCGCCGTATTTCATCTGCCCCAGAACGCGCGCCAGCATCGCGCCGCCCACGGCGTCGACACAGCCCGCCCAGCTTTCGGCCTCGAGAGGGCGCTTTACGGTCTCGTTCAGTTCCTCGCGCGGGACGATGCGGGTGGCCCCGAGGCCCTTCAGGTAATCCTCCTGCTCGGGTCGCCCGGTGACCGCGGCCACCTCGTGGCCGAGATTTGCCAGGATCGCGGTCGCGACAGAGCCGACGCCACCCGCGGCCCCCGTCACCAGCACCTCGCCCGAACCGGGCTTCAGCCCGTGATCCTCAAGCGCCATCACGGCGAGCATCGCGGTAAAGCCCGCGGTACCCACGGCCATCGCTTCCCGCGTCGTCAGCCCGTCTGGCAGCGGCACCAGCCAGTCGGCCTTGACCCGCGCCTTCTCGGCGTAGCCGCCCCAATGCACCTCGCCCACGCGCCAGCCGGTCAGGACGACCTTGTCGCCGGGCTTGTAGCGCGGATCCTCCGAGGCCTCGACCGTGCCCGCGAAGTCGATGCCCGGCACATGCGGGTAGGTTCTGACCAAGCCGCCGCCCGGCCCGATGCACAGGCCGTCCTTGTAATTCACCGTGGAATACTCGACGGCGACCGTCACGTCGCCTTCGGGCAGCCGGTCGTCCTCGAGCATCATCACCGAGGCCGAGGTCGGCCCCTGGTCTTCTTTCTCCACCACAAGCGCACGGAATGTCATCTCGGTCCCTCTTTCTTCATGCGACACATGAATTGCGCGCCGCAAAGTTTTGTTTTCAAATCCAGAACGTCTCTCTCACACGCGCCGGAAACGAGCCGTCCTGGGTCTCGACGATCAGCTCGGCGCCCTCGTCCCAATGGGTCATGCGCACCATCCCGATCCCCACGCCGCACCCGAAATCGGGCGATTGCGCGGCCGAGGTCACCTGCCCCACCTGCTTCACCCCGGCCAAGAGCCGCCAGGGCCGGTCGCAGCGCGGCAGGCGGGTCGAGCCAATCTCGATCGCGCGGACCTGTTTCACAGGCCCCTCCTTCGCCACCCTTAGCAGCGCATCGCGCCCGATGCACCCGATCGCGGTCTTGGTGTTGCAGAAGCGGCCAAGCCCGGCCTCGTGGGGGGTGTTGTCGCGGGTCATGTCGTTCCCGTAGCTCAGAAGCCCGCCCTCGACCCGCTCGATCCCGTTCGGGCAGCCCGCGCGCACGTCCAGATCGCGCCCCGCCTCCATCAACGCGTTCCAGAGCGGCATGCCGATGTCGGCCCCTTCGACGTAGATCTCGAAGCCCCCCTGCTTGGAATAGCCCGAGCGGGCCACGACCATCGACCGACCCTGGAAATCGAAGAAGCTGAAGCGGAAAAACCGGATGTCGCGCACGCCGTCGCCAAAGACCCGCGCCATCAGTTCGTCGGCCTTCGGCCCCTGCACCGCCAGCGGCGAGACATCGGGCTCGTCGATCAGCACATCCAGCCGGTAGCCATGGGCGATCCCCTTGACCCAGAACAACAAATCGCTGTCGGCAATGGAAATCCACCAGCGATCCTCGGCCAGTTTCACGGCCACCGGATCGTTCAGCATACCCCCCGTCTCGTCCACCATGGGCAGGTAGTAGCACTGCCCTGGAAGCATGCCGCGCAGGTCGCGAGGGCTGAGCATCTGCACCAGCTTGGCCGCATCGGGCCCGCGCACCTCGACCTGTCGTTCGCAGGCCACGTCCCAAACCTGCACGGCGGATTTCAGGTGGTGGTAATCCTCTTCCACGGAGGCGAAGACCGTGGGCAGAAGCATGTGGTTGTAGACCGTGTAGGCGGTCACGCCGGCGGCCTCGACCCCGTCGGAAAAGGGCGTGCGGCGCAAGCGGCGCGAGGGGGAGATCAGCGCCATTCGGGAACCTCGTCCGGCATGAAGGGCAAATCGGTGTCGTCGGGCTTTGCGCCCACGGCGGTCAGCATCGCGTGGACCTGCCCCCGGTGGTGCGCCTGGTGGTTGAAGAGATGGACCACGCACAGCGCATAGGGTTTGGACATATCTCGCCCCAGCGCGAAGGAATGCCAGCTCAGATCGCCCGCAAGATCGTCCTCGGTCACCATCCAGGACCAGCCCGCGATGCGCGCGTCGAGCTTGGGGCGCTCGACCCACATCGTCGCCCAGTCGAACATGGCGGGAGACCCGGTGATGCTGCCCCCCGGCGCCTCGCCCCCATCGAAGCGCGCCATCCACATCAGGTCGCCCCACATCAGGTGGCTGAGCGTCGCCCGGATCGACCCGAAGAAGGCACCGCGGTCTTCCTCGCGCGCCGCCTCTGACAGACCCGCCGCCGCTTGGAACAGCGACTGGTTCTGCCACGCGTTGTAGCGCGCCATGGTCTGGCAATAGGCGGGCGTGATCACCGCCCTACCCCTTGCCGGGCCCGGACCAGTCGATCTGGCAGATCTCGGCCGAGCGGCCGTCGAAATCCCAGACCCGGCCATAGGCGCGCACCCGCCCCTTGGAGGCCGTCGCGACGGTGATGTCCGGCCCCATCCAGTACTTGGTGTTGTGGATCACGATATCCTCGTCGGGGTCCTTGCCGCCGACCGGGAACACGACGCCCTCGATCTTGCGGCCCACCGTGATGTGACGCGTCTTGCCGTCGGTCTCGTAGCTGACCGGCTGACGCTCGACCCCGATGATTTCGCCGACAAGGACCTGGAAGAGGCCCGTTGTGCCCTTCGCCTTGCCCGAGAAGATGTCGACGAGCGCGTTATAGGCCGCGTCGCTGGCACGGTCGTCGATGAACAGCGCAACCTTCCAGTTGCCGCGGCTCATCATGCCGGGGATCTCGATCAAAAGGCCGATGTTGAGGCCCGACAGGTCCACATCGCCATACTGCCCGCTGTCGATACGCACGCCGCCCCAGGTCTGGCAGTGCCCCTCGGTCGGCGGGTGCAGGCCCAGCGAAACGACGCAGGGGCAGAAGACCGTACAGTTGCAGTTCAGGATCAATTCGCCCTTGATCGTCCAGGGCACGGACCCGTGGCCGGAGCGGGGCGCATCTGCCGCCCGGTTGTCGATGCGCGATTGGGTCGCGATGCGGTCGCTTGCCATGTCTCTCTCCCTTTTCAGAATGCCATGCCCAGCGTGACGAGCGCCGCACCCAGCAGCGCCACACCCAGCGGACGGGTCAGCCAACGCCCGATCTCGGGCAGTTTCTCGAGTGCCATCAGGATCGTGGCGATCCCCATGAAGGCGAGGTTCATCACGCCGCCGACGAAGCCCAGCAGCATCAAGGCCCAGCAGCAGCCAAGGCAGACCGCGCCAAGGCGCAGGCCGTTGCGGACCGGCCCCTCCTCCCAGTGCTCGAGGAAGAACATCATCGGCGCGCGGCATTTCGACAGGCACGCCTCCTTGAGGGGCGTAAACTGCCACGCGCCGGCCAGGGCCAGCAGGCCCGCGGACAGCGGGCCGGACAAGCTGGTGCCGAAAGCATCGAGCAGCCCCGCCTGGAAAAGCGCAAGTTGCGCGGCCGCGGCGAAGGCCGAGAAGCCGACCCAGATGGCGAGGTAGCCGGCCACAAGGCCCCAAAGCCGTGTCTCGGCCCCGGCCTGGCCGAGGTCTTCGTAGGTGGCGAGCGCGGGCAGCGCTGTGGGTGCCATCATCGCGGCCGACATGATCGCCCACATGGCAAAGAGGCCGAAATAGCCCGCAGCATCCGGCGTCGCCACGCAAAGCGCGGCGAGGAACTCGATCCCATAAAGCGCGGAGGCGGCGCGCAAATCGGCCGGCACGGCCATTGCGTAAAGCAGGGCCCAGGCGCCGAGGATAAGGCCATAAAGGCCCAGCCAATGCGGGGCGCCCATCGCGCGGATGCGGGTTGCGATCATAGCGTGCCGTCCTCCCAAACGACTCGTTTCGCTGGACAAGAGAATTGTCAGACTTTTAAATGTCTGACAAATGAAAATCGACCCGAACAATCCCGCCGACCTTTCCGCCCAGATCGCCGCCGCGATCCGGGATGCGATCGTGTCGGGCAAGCTGATCGTCGGCGACCGCCTGCCGTCGGAGGCGGAGCTTGCCGAGCAGTTCGAGGTCTCGCGCCCCACCGTGCGCGAGGCGCTGAAGCGGCTGGCCGCACAATCGCTGATCCGCACGCAGCGCGGCGCGTTTGGCGGGGCATTCGTCAACCGGTTGTCCTACCAGGATGCGCACGCCCAGCAGATCACCACCTCGACCCTGCTGCTCGGCATGAACGAGGTCAGCTTCGACACCGCCTGCGAGGCGCGGTTCGCGATGGAGCGGGCCTGTGCCGCACTGGCGGCGGAACGGCGCGCGCCCGACCACCTCGCCACCATGCGCGCCGAGATCACGCGGCAGGGCCAGCCTGGCCTCACGGATGAGGCGTTCTGCGCATCCGATGTGGCGTTCCACCGGGCGCTGGTCGATGCGGCGGGCAACCCGGTGCTGTCCTACCAGCTTGCGGGCGCGGTCGAGGCGATGCAGCCGCTGATGAACATGATCACCTTCACCGCCCGCTCACGCGAGGCGATCATCGGCCTTCACACCCGTATCGCGGATGCCGCCGAGGCGCGGGATGGCGCGGCCGTCGGGACCGCTCTGGAAGAGCTCGAGGCCTACACCCGCGAGCTGGCGCGCTCGGTCTTCGCCGCACGCCTGAAGGGCCGCGACACCCGTTGAAGCCCCTTGCAGGACAGGGTCTTGAGCCCTAGGTTCCTTGGCGGTTTCCATCGACCACTCACCAACAGGGAAAGCATCATCATGACCCATCGCCCGGCCCTCGGCACCGCCCTGGCCCTCGCGCTGACCGTTCCGTCCTTCGCCATGGCGCAGGACCTTCTGGTGTTCGACTATTCCGGGTTCGAGGACCCGTCGTTCCACCAGCCTTTCGTCGAACAGCACGGCGCATCGCCCGAATTCGTGTTCTTCGGCGACGAGGACGAGGCGTTCCAGCGCCTTCTGGCCGGCTTCCGCTCGGACGTGACGCATATCTGCGCAGGCTCCGTGCCGCGCTGGCAGGAGTCGGGCATCATCGAGGCCTGGGATCGGTCGCGCATCGCCGCCTACGAGACGCTGAACGCCGATCTCGTGGGCGAGGACGTTCTCGAAGGCTCGGCCGAGTTGTTCTTCCTGCCGACCGACTATGGCTCGACCGCCGTGGCCTATAACGCCGACGAGGTCCCGGCCGAGGATGTCGCGACGCTCGAGATCTTCAACAACCCGGCCTACGCGGGCCGCCTTTCGATCCCCGACAACGTCGATGATGCCTATGCGTTGGCCTATCTCGCCACTGGCGTGACCAACTGGGCCAACGTCACGGACGAGCAGTTCGAGGCGGCGACCGCCTGGCTGCGCGGCATCCACGAGAACCTGCTGACCTATTGGGTCGACCCCGCCGAGATCCAGCAGCTGATGGCCTCGGGCCAGGTGCTGGCCGCCTGGGCGTGGAACGAGGTGCCCGTCGCGCTTGCCGACGAGGGTTTCCCGGTCGGCTTCTCGCGCAACACCGCCGAAGGCACGAGCGTGTGGCTCTGCGGCTACGTCAACATGACCGCGGGCGAAGGCTCGGAGGATCAGGCGTATGATTTCGTGAACGCGATGCATGCCGACGTGTCCGCCGGCCCGCTTCTGGAAAACGGCTTCGGCTCGGCCAATGACGCCGCCCTTCAGGCGCTCGGCGCCGAAGCGATGGAGGCCGCGGGCCTTGGCGAAGTCACCGTGCCGGTCCTGGCGCAGCTGCCGATCTCGAACGAGCAGCGTGAGCGTCAGGCAGAGGCCTTCGAGCGGATCAAGGCTGGCTTCTGAGCCGACCTTGCCGCGATGAACAAGACGGGCGCCCCAAGCGGGCGCCCGTTTTCGTTTCGACCTAGTGGCAATGGTAGCGGTCGGGTCCCGCGTGGCAGCATTGCGTGGCATCGACACGGAAACACCCGCCGGCGTGTCCTACCAGATCGGCGGCGTCACTCGCCGATGGGCGTGCCGGGGCGGCCGACGAAAGCGTCGGCAGGATCAGCCCAACGGCTGCGATGAGCGGGATAAGTAGAGACAGGCGCATGCGGACCTCGTGCTTTGGAAGATGTCCGCCACGCTGCCAGACAAGGGTTAAGCTCGGGTCAAGGCACGGGGCGAAGTCCCCCGCAGTTTCGCGAAGCGCCCCGCCCCGGCCACGCACCCGCCACGCTCAGGCCATGTCGCCCGGCCGGTCGTCGCGCGCCAGCATCGCCGCCTCGGCCCGGTTCAGCCGATCCAGCGCCCGCTTCGGACACCCCTCCTCGGACAAGGCCTTGCGCCAGAGGCGCAGGCAGGAGGTGGGCGACCACGGCCGCGCGGCATCGGCAAGCCAGGCGCGCAGGTCCGGCGGCAGCCGGTCGTAGGCCCGCATCGGATCCATGCTGCGCCGCCGGGCGGGCAGACGCGACGCGCCTAGGTTGCCGCCGCGCCTCATGCCGCGGCCTCCGCGCGGCGCCATACCGGGAACGGGTCGGGCAGGCCGGCGCCGTCGGTGCCTTCGTCCAGCAGGCAGGCATCGAGGCGGGCCTTGAGCGCGGGCCAGTCAATGCCGGACCCGATGAAGACCAGCTCCTGCCGCCGGTCGCCCCAGGGCTCGACCCAGCGCTCGGCGATGTAGTCCTGCGCCGCCTGGTGCGTCGGCCAGCGCTCGTGGGGGACGGCCGCCCACCATGTGCCGAGCGGCGTCACCCCCGACAGCGCGCCCGCAAGCGAGAATTCCGCCACCCAGTCGGGCCGCGTCGAGATCCAGAAATGCCCCTTGGCCCGGATCACGCCGGGCAGGTCGCCGTCGAGCAGGGCAAGGATCGCCTCGGGGACAAAGGGGCGGCGCGCGCGGTAGACATGGCTGGTGACGCCGTATTCCTCGGTTTCCGGCACGTGGTCGCGGAAGCCGTAAAGCTCCTTGGCCCACATCGGGTGCTCATGCGCCCGCTCGAAGTCGAAGCGGCCCGTCTCAAGCACCTCGGCCACCGGCACCTGCGAGAAATCGGTCTCGAGGATGCGGGCGTCGGCGTTGAGCGACCGGATGATCTTGCGCGCGGCCTCCACCCGTTCGGGGCCCGCCGCGCCCACCTTGTTCAGGATCACCACATCCGCGAACTCGATCTGGTCGGTCAGCAGGTGCACCAGCCGGCGCTCATCCCCCTCGCCCATCGTCTCGCCGCGGTCGGCGAGCGCGTCATGGCTTGCGAAATCATTCAGCAGGTTCACCGCGTCCACCACCGTCACCATCGTATCGAGGCGCGCGACATCGGACAGGCTCGCACCCTCTTCGTCGCGGAACTCGAAGGTGGTGGCCACCGGCATCGGCTCGGAGA
>CAZVQL010000066.1:0-2766 GCA_964629305.1 uncultured Roseicyclus sp. | reverse complement strand
GGCGTCTATATTCACCTCGGACATGTCGTTGACGATGACCGCGACGCGGCGGCCTTCGCGGTTGCCGAGGATGCGGTTGAGCAACGTCGTCTTGCCGGCTCCGAGAAACCCGGAAAGAACAGTGACAGGCAGGCGCGGATCCGACATGGGCACTCCAATATGTCATGTTATTACATAATGTATGCCGGATCGCCGCAGAGCATTCAAGCCCCCGGGCGCATCTTGAATTCAGGGCTTGCGCTGCGTATCTTTCATGCTGTCCCGGCGACGGGACTATGGACATAAACGCGCTCGTAATAAGCGGCTCGGACCCGGGGGCGGTACCCGGCGGCTCCACCAAATCTCCGTCATTTGCGGATCATGGGGCCGAAACAGGATCGACGAACGTCTAAAGGGGTTAGCTTTGTCCCGGTGAGGTACCACCGTTATCGGTCCGAAACGTACAGTTGCAAATGACAACCGTGCTCCGGCAATGGCTCTGGCAGCGTAAGCTGCTCGAGTCGCCGAAACTAAGCCCTTGCGCCTAGCAGCGTAAGGCGGGGTTCGCAGGCACCTGGCAACAGAAGCCTGCACTTTCAATCACATAACCAGTTCGCCACGCCACCCTCACGACTCCGTGAGGTTTTTTTCATCTGCAAGTGATCCAACTGCGACGCCGTTGCGTTTAACCCTTGAGAGGACGCGCAGGGACCTGTGCGGATGTATGTGAAAGGAAGACCATGACCGCCATCGACTACGTGAATTTCGCGGTTGCGGCACTCACCATTATGCTGGGGCTCATGGGCTGGCTTGCACCCCGCTGGACGATGGACCAGCTCGACATGCAGGCAGGGCCGACCAACATGGCTTATACCGAGGTATCCGCAGCCTCGGGCTGCCTGTTCGTCGGGCTTGGTCTGGGTGCGATGATTCTCGATCAGCCCCTCGCCTGGGTGGTCGTGGGTCTTGCCTATGCCGGCGCGGCAACCGGGCGCGTCACCTCGATCTTCCGCGACAACGCGGCAAGTCGCCAAAGCTGGACATTCTTCGGCTGCGAAGCGGCGCTGGCGGCGTGGCTTGTGCTCGCGAATATCGGCGGCGTCTAATTCGCCGCCCTCGGCTCTTCCGGGCCGCCTTTCAAATCGAAACGAATCTTCTATGGTGAATGCGAACCCTCCAGGGATGCGCTGCCACCATGCCCGATCGACCTGCACATATTGCCTACGGCCGCCTGATGCACCAGGCCATGCGCGGCCTTATCCAACGCGTGCTGGAAGATGTGGCGCAAGATGGGCTTCCCGGTGATCACCATTTCTTCATCACCTTCGAGACCGGGGCCGAGGGCGTCGAGATCGCCGATTGGCTCCGCGACCGTTACCCCGAGGAAATGACCATCGTCATCCAGCATTGGTATGACGGTCTTGCCGTGGATGACGACGGGTTCTCGATCGTGCTGAACTTCGGCGACAACCCCGAGCCGCTGCGCATCCCCTTCGACTCGATCCGGACGTTTGTCGACCCTTCCGTTGAATTCGGCCTCCGCTTCGAAAGCACCGAGGCGCCCGAGACCGACAGCGACGATCCTGCGCCCCCTCACGATGGCCCCGATGGCCCGGAGCGCCCTGCGCCGCAGGATGCCGAGGTTGTCAGCCTCGATACCTTCCGAAAGAACCACTGACCCTCTGGACCCTCCGCCAAACCCGGCTACAACGCCCTCAAGGCAAGTGCTCGGGCGGAGTGTTCTGAATGGCCAGCAGTGATTTCGCCCTGTTCATGGGTCAGCTTGTCCGCAGGCCGCACCAGGTGGTGGCGCTTGCCCCCTCCTCGCGCTTCCTCTGCGCCGAGATGGTGGCCGAGATCGATCCGGCGAAGGGCCCCGTGATCGAGCTGGGCGCCGGGACCGGCAACATCACGCAAGCGATCCTCGACCGCGGGGTCGCGCCCGAAAACCTCCATTCCATCGAGATGAACCCCGAGTTCTGCGACCGGCTCCGCGCGCGCTTTCCAGGGCTGAATGTCTACCAGATGAGCGCGGGCGACGTGGGCACGCTGCCTGTCGAAGGCGCGCAGGCCGTCGTCTCGGGCCTGCCGCTTCTGTCGATGCCCCTCGGGCTGCAGCGCGATATCCTGACCGGCACCTTCCAGCGCGTGAAACCCGGCGGCACATACGTACAGTTCACCTATGGGCCGAAGCCTCCCGTGGCGCGCGCCGTGCGCGAGGAATTGGCCCTCGACTGGCGCGTCTCGGGCAAGATCTGGTGGAACATGCCCCCCGCCCGCGTTTATCGTTTCAGCCGCGCCGCCGACTGAGGCATCCCCGCGCATTGCCCTGCGCGCTGGCCGTGGGTAAACGGCATGCAACCGCATACCGGAGGGACTTGAGATGACCGCCACCCGTACAGAATCCGACAGTTTCGGCCCCCTCGAGGTGCCAGCCGACCGCTATTGGGGCGCGCAGACGCAGCGCTCGATCATGAACTTCCCCATCGGCTGGGAAAAGCAGCCCGTGGCCATCGTCCGCGCGCTCGGCGTCATCAAGCGCGCCTGCGCCGAGGCGAACAAGGCGAGCGGCAAGCTGGACGCGACGCTGGCCGACGCCATGATCGCCGCCGCGCAAGAAGTGATCGACGGCCAACTCGACGATCATTTCCCGCTGGTGGTCTGGCAAACGGGTTCGGGCACGCAGTCGAACATGAACGCGAACGAGGTCATCTCGAACCGCGCGATCGAAATGCTGGGCGGCGAAATCGGCTCGAAAAAGCCGGTCCATCCGAATGACCATTGCAA
>CAZVQL010000065.1:10081-12880 GCA_964629305.1 uncultured Roseicyclus sp. | reverse complement strand
AATATATCGAGCATGGCGGCGTGCTGCATTACGTGCTGCGCGATCTGGCCAAGGCGCCTGTCGCCGCGGAATGATCCAAGCGGCGTTGTGATACGGGGGGGGCGCCTGCGGGCGCCCCTTTCGCATTGGGGGATGGACAGCGGGCGCGCGGGGCGTATCTGTGAAGCCCTGTTTGTGCGGCCCGGGGCCGTGCGCATCACGAGGTCGCCATGCTCAAGGGATTTCCCGATCTGCCGCCGGTCTGGTTCACGCTGGCCATGGGCGTGTCCTGGGTGCTGGCGAGCTATCTGCCGCTGGTGCGTGCCTTTGGCCCGGTCTTGCAGGCGCTGGGCGTGGTGCTGGCGTTGGCGGGCACGGGGGTGATCTTGTGGGCGGCGCTGTGGTTCTGGCGCAAGAAGACAACGATCGAGCCGCATCACACGCCGCAGGCGCTGATCGTCGAGGGGCCCTACAGGTTGGGACGCAACCCGATCTATCTGGGGCTGGTGGCGATCGTGGCGGGGGCGGTGATGTGGCAAGGCGCGCTGAGTGCGGTACCCGTGCCCTTTGCCTTTGCCGCGATCCTGACACGGCGGTTCATCGAGCCCGAAGAGGCGGCGCTGCGCCGGGCCTTCGGGGCGGAGGCGCATGGATACCTCGAACGCACGCGGCGGTGGTTGTAACGCTGTCTCGCAAAGGCTTGATTGGCTCGGGCCGGGGGGACAGGCTACCTCTGATCCCGAGACGTTGGGGATGACGACATGGGGATCGCAATGCGGGTGACGCGCAGGGGAACATTGATCGCGGGGCTGATGACGCTCTGGGCCTTCGGGGCGGCGGCGCAAGAGGCCGACGGGCCGGTGGTGGTCGAACTGTTCACCTCGCAGGGCTGTGCGTCTTGCCCGCCGGCGGATGCGCTGCTGGGAGAGCTGGCCGGACGCGACGACGTCATCGCGTTGGCGCTGCATGTCGATTACTGGGATTACATCGGCTGGCAAGATACCTTTGCCCAGCCCGATTTTACCGCGCGCCAGCATGGCTATGGCCACGCGGCGGGATCGACGGTGGTCTACACGCCGCAGATGATCGTGGCCGGGCAAGATCACGTGGTGGGTGTGCGCCCGATGGCGGTCGCCGACCTGATCCAGGCCCATCGCGCATTGCCCGACCCGGTCCGTATCTCGGTGCGCGAGGGGGGCGAGGGCTACGAGGTCGAGGCGGTGGCCCGAATGGACCCGCCGCGCCCGCAGATGGTGGTGCAGGTCGTGGGCTACATGCCCCATGCCGAGGTGCCGATCACCCGCGGCGAGCGCGCCGGCACGGTGGCCGAGCACTACAATGTCGTGACCTCGTGGCGCGTGGTCGGGGACTGGGATGGCCGGTCACCCTTCGTGATGCGCATCACGCCGCAAGGCGACAACCCCCATGTTGTGATCGTGCAGCAGGCGGGCCATGGCGCGATCCTTGGGGCCGCGCGCCTCGATTGAGGGGCGTCAGTTACCGGCGCGGGCCAGCGCGGCGATCAGGGCCTGGCGTTCGGGTTTCCAGCGGCGATGGACCCAGAACCATTGGCCGGGCCGGGCGCGGACCCGTGCGGCAAGGCTGTCATTGAGCGCCTGCGTCATGGTCACCGGGTCGGTATGGGGCAGCGGCGCTTCGATGGTGATGTCGAAATCGAGGCCGTTTTCAAGCCGTTCGGCATAGATCGGCACCAGGAGCGCGTCGTATTTCAGGGCCATTTCGGCGGCCGACAGGGCGGTCGGTGCAGGTTGCCCGAGGAAATCGAGCACTTCCCCGTCGACCACGAACTGGTCGATCAGCAGCGCGCCCTGTCCGCCCTCCTTGAGGGTGCGAACGAACCCCGCCAGCCCGCGCCGGTCGCGTGGAAAGGCCGGGCCGCCCACCCCTTCGACCGAGGCGACGTAATGGGCATTGGCATAGGGGTTGTTCATCAACCGGTAGAGCCCGCCCATCTGGTAACCGCGCACGTTCATCGCCGCGCGCGCGGCCTGGTAATTTCCGAAATGTCCCGACACGAACAGGATCGGCCGCCCGGTCGCGCGGGCCGCGTCGCATGGCGCGAGGCCGGGGCCGTGGGGAGCCCAGGTTCTGGCGCGGGCCAGTTGATCTTCGGTCGAGTAATTCTCGATGAAGACGCGGCCGAAATTGTCGAGCACCGCGGTGGCGGTGCGGCGCCGTTCGGCCGGGGGCATGTCGGGAAAGATGTAGTGCAACTGATCCTCGGCGCGGGCGCGGTAGCCGGTCGGGCCACCAAGCGCGCGCAACACCGCCCCCATCATCGGCACGCGCCGCCGGTAGGGCAGGCGCAGCGCGGACCAGACCAGCGCGCGGGTGAACCGGTCAACCGTCCAGTCAAGCCAGAGGCGGCGGGGCTTTGACATCCGGACCTTCGGGGTTGTGGGGTCGCAGGGGAATGCACCTAGGCCGGCACGGCGGCCCGGGCGCGGGTTTCGCGATGCCAGACATAAACGCCGGCCCCCACGATCACAAGCGCGCCCAGGATGGTCCAGCCATCGGGTACCTCGTCGAAGAGGACCAGGCCCCAGAGCGTGGCAAAGACGACGCCGGCATAGCCGAAGGGGGCCACGGCCCCCGCCTCGGCCAGGGTGAGGGAGCGGATCAGCAGGAACTGGCCCGCCGCGCCGATGATCCCGAGGAGCAGGAAGATGCCGGCATCTGGCAGGCTGGGCGTTTGCCAGACCGGGATGGCCAGCACGCTGGCCGCCATGGTGCCGATGATGGCGGTATAGAGGAACGAGGTGAGGATCGGTTCGTCCCGGCCGAGGAAGCGGGTGGTCA
>CAZVQL010000065.1:0-10033 GCA_964629305.1 uncultured Roseicyclus sp. | reverse complement strand
CGGATCACGATCAACGCGCCTACCAGCGCGGCGGCGATGCCGAAGATGCGCCGCGGCCCCAGCGGTTCGCGCAGCACCAAAGCCGCGCCAAGGGTCAAGATCACCGGATGCACCTGCATCACCGCGGTGGCGGCGGCGATGGGCATGTGGCTGATGGCGGTGAAGAAGCAGAAGGTCGCCGCGAAGAGGAACCCCGACCGCAACAGTTGCATCCCCAGGTGCCGCGTGCGCAGGAGCGGGCCGAGCCGCGGCGCGAGGATGATGGCCACGACCAGCATCATGCCCGCGTAGCGCGCCCAGACGACCTGCATCGGCTCGTAACGGGCCATCAGCATCTTGGCCGTGGCATCCATCGAGGAGAAGAGGAAGATCGCGCCGAGCATCAGGACGATGCCCTGCGCGGTGGGGGAAAGGCGGCTCACGGGCGGCGCCCGCTCAGCCCTTCTGCGCGGCCAGCGCCTCGATCTGGGGGCGCAGCCATTCCAGCTGGTAACCCCATTTCTCGCCGCGGGTGATGATCTCGTCCGTGGGAAGGCTGCCGGCCTGGCCGAGCGCCCAGACGATGGTGCAGCGGTTGCCCGAGGCGCAATAGGCGAGCACCGGCCCCTCGGCCGCGTCGATCGCGTCGACCTGTTCCTCGACATTGTCGAGGGTCAGCTGGCCGCCGACGACGGGATTGTAGACGAAGTTCAGGCCTGCGGCCTCGGCGGCGGCCTGCATCGCGGCGGCTTGCAGGGGGGGCGGGTTCTCGCCGTCGGGGCGGTTACAGATCACGGTCGTCACACCTTGTTCCGCGAGCGTTGCCATGTCGCCCGGTTCGATCTGGGGGGCGACGGCGTAGGTGTCGGTGATCTGGCGCAGGTCCATGGTTCGGGCTCCTTCTGGCGGCGTTGCGTCGCACCATGCCGCAAGCGGCGGGCGAGGGAAAGGCGGCGTTGATGCACATCAATGTCGGGCGCGGTCGGGGCAGATACGATTCTTGTCAGGCGGTGCGGTTTGCCCGCGCCGACCAGGGGAGAGGAGACCGACATGCCCGATCTTGCCACGCGCCGAGCCCAGCTCGAGGAGCGCCTTGCCTTCCTGGACGCGCGGCTCCACGAGATCGACGCCGAGCTCGACAGCCACCAGTCCAAGGACTGGGAGGAATTGGCGACCGAGCGGGAAGGCGACGAGACGCTGGAGCGCCTGGGCCAGAGCGGACAGGCCGAAATCGCGCAGATCCGCGCCGCATTGGGGCGGATGGATGCCGGGGAGTACGGCATCTGCGTCACCTGCGGCGATGAGATCTCGGAGGAGCGCCTCGACCTGCTGCCCTTCACGCCCTTCTGCCGGAAATGTGCCCGTTAGGGGTCTCAGTCCGCCTCGCCGAAAGAGGGTTCGCCCATGTCAGACAGATCGACCAGTCCCGACCTGACCCAGATGATCGAAGCGCTGCTGTCCACGGCGCGCACAGGCCGGGCCGTGGCCCAGGTCCTGGAAGAACAAAGCCATGAACGAGCCGACCGCATGGTGATCGCCGATCTGCGCGCGCGCCGGGCCGAACGGGTCCGCGATGTGGATCTCGACGCGGCGGATGCGCGCCGATTGGGGGCGGCGGCGGGCGATGGGGTGTCGCCATGGATGCGCTCGGGCTAGCCAAGGCCCGAAGCACGTCGGATCAACGAGAGGGAGCCGAAGAGATGACCGACAAGACCAACGAAGGACCGAAGAAAGACCCGCGCGCCCACACCGAGTTGCGGCGCCAGGACAAGACCAAGGCCGACGGCGAGCCCGCCGCCACCCGGCTGAAGCCGCGGACGCCGGAGGATCGCCTGCCGGTCGATGGCACCGACGACGACCTTTTCAATGACATGCCGGTCTGACCGCGGCACGCGCGTGGGGCCCTAGGGGGCCATGGCGCGGTTGCGTGCCATGTCGCGCGCCATTTCCAGCGCCGCGATGAAGCTCGTGGGATCGGCCCGGCCGGTGCCCGCGATGTCGAAAGCCGTACCGTGGTCGGGCGAGGTGCGGATGAAGGGCAGGCCCAGCGTCACGTTCACGCCGCCCGCGAAATCCACCGTCTTGATCGGAATGAGCGCCTGATCGTGATACATGGCGATGGCCGCGTCGTAGCCCGCGCGCGCGGCGGCGTGGAACATCGTGTCGGCCGATTGCGGGCCGGTCAGGGCGAAGCCCTCGGCTTTCAGCGCCTCGATCACGGGGGCGATCAGCTCGATCTCCTCGCGGCCCATCGCGCCGCCTTCGCCGGCGTGGGGGTTCAGCCCGGCCACGGCGATGCGCGGGCTTTCGATCCCGAAATCGCGCCTGAGGGCCGCGTCCGTGATGCGGATCGTGTCGGTCAGAAGCCGCGCGGTCAGGGCCTCGGGCACGTCTTTCAGAGGGATGTGGATGGTGGTGGGCACGACGCGCAGCTCGGGGCAGGCGAGCATCATCACAACGCGGTCCACGCCCGCCAGATGGGCGAGATACTCGGTATGGCCGGGATAGGCGAAGCCCGCGCCGTCGATCAGCGCCTTCTTGTGAATCGGCAGGGTGGTGAGCGCCGCGGCCTCGCCGCGCATCACAAGCTCGACACCCCGGGCGATGGCCGAGATGACGCCGGCGGCGTTCTCGGGCGCGGGGCTGCCGGGCGTCGCGGGCCCCGCGAAGGCGTGGGGCAGGACCGGCAGGCCGCTGAGCGCGGCATGCGCGGTGTCTGCGGGCCGCGCGATCGGGACGGGGGTGACGCCGAGCCCCGACAGGTGGTCGGGGTCGGCAATGACGAAGAAGGGCAGGCGGCTGCCAAGGCGTTGGTACGCCTTTGCGGCAAGCTCTGGCCCGACGCCGGCCGGCTCGCCTATGGAGACCGCGACGGGGGCAGCAGGGCTCATTCGTAGGAGATGATGGCGTCGGCGCGCAGCTCTTCCAGGAGGCCCTCGGCGTAGCTTTCGAGGCGCTGCGAGATCAGCTGTTGGCGCACGGCGTCGCGACCGGCTTCGGGGTCTTCGACGTTGCGCGCGCAGAGCATGACCGCCAGCGTGGTCGCCCCGTTGTTCCGGCTGATGTCAAAGCTCATCTCGCCGGCATCGAGGGTCGAAAGCGCCATGGCGATGTCACTCGGGATTGCGCCGAGCGCCTCGTCGTTGCGTTCGAACGCGCCGGGGCGCTGGGCGTAAAGGTCGTCGCAGACGTCGATATCGGCCCTGAGGGCCGCTGCGGCGGCGGCGCCCTCTTCGGTCGAGAGGGCCGGAAGCGGGATGGTGGCGTAGTCTACGGAGGTGATCGTCGGTCCGGTGAAGGACCCTTCGGACAGGCCACGCATCTGGAAAATGGCGATGGCCGGTCCCAGCGGGACAGGCCCGTAGGTTTCACCGGTGCGCAGAAGGATCAGGTCCTCGCGCAGGCGGGGCGGTACCGCGTTCAGCGGGCGCCAGCCGGTCAGGCCGCCGTTCTCGCGGGTCGGTGCAGCGGAAAAGCGGCGCGCGGCCTCGGAAAACGTGTCGATTTCGAAATTCAGGTCATTCATCAGGCGGGTGATTTCCTCGCGCAGCGTGTCCTGGTTCTCGGGCGTCACGGGCACGACGATTTCGGCAAGCAGGATCTGCGCGCCGTCGAGGCGCGGCGCGAAGGCCAGCGCCTCGTCCACGTCTGCCTCGGTCAGCGTCGCGCGGACGCGGCCACCGAAGCGGGTCTGCACCACGTTGCGCCACGAAATGCCGTTGGCGACGAAATCGCGGAAGGTTTCGGGCGCCACGCCCTCTTCGCCGATGCCGCGCAGGAACTGCTCGGGGCCGAGGTCGGCACGCGCGGCAAACTCGGCCACGCCGGCCTCGATCTCTTCCGGGGTGGCGACCACGCCCATGCGGCGCGCTTCCTGAACCTGGAGGCGTTCATCCACGAGCGCCTCGAGCGCCTGTTCGCGCAGGTCGCCTGGGGTGCGCACGACTTCCATGAAGAGCGCGCGCTGGTCGACCTCGTACCAGGTCACAATGCTGTCGTTGATCCGAACCGCCGTCGAGAAGGGCGATTGCGCCGCGCCCGGCGTTGGCACCGCGGCGAAAGGCAGCGCCAAGGCGATGGCCGCGAGGGCGGCAGCCTGCGCGCGGCGGCGTATCGGGGTCATCATCTGGTGGATCATCACGATTGTCGTCCGCTCTGCTCTGGTCTTGAACTCAATGGGTCCGCGCCCCTGTTTTGGACCGCCCGCCTAGCGAAGGCAACTGCGGGCGTGACTGCGTCCCGACCGCTGTGCCCCGAACCCGTTCAGCGAGACGGTCAGCCCGAACTCGGTGGCCGGGTCTACCGTAGTGGAAGTGGTGAAGCGGCGCGAGACGGAAAACTCCATGTCCACGCATTCATTGGTGTAGGACACGGCAAGGCCTGCGCGGGTGGTGTTGTCCTCGACGAAGTCGTAGCGCCAGTCGGCCGAGGCGAGCCAGCCGTCATCCAGCAGGTATTCGGCGTCGAGCGCCCATTCGGCGGTGTCGATCGGGCGGTCCTCGGACATGTCTGCCTCGAGGAAGGTATAGGTCGTCTCGACCGCGTGACGGTCGCCCATCCAGGTCAGCGACAGCTCGTTCGAGGTGAAGGCCAGCCCCGGATCGAAGAGAGCCCGGTTCACGATGCGCCAGTTCTCGCCATGCGAGAAATGGGCCGCGACAAGGACGTCCGATGTCATTCCGTCGAGGCCCGAGCCGGGCGTGAATTGTCCCTCGTCGGTTTCCCGCAGGACAAGCCCCGCCGCGATGCCCAGCGACCAGCCAAGCGGATCGGTGCGGGTGTAGCCCAAGCCGATATTGGCACGAAGGCCGGTTTCGCGCTGATCCTCGCCCGGGAAACGGTCGAGCGAGAAAAGGTTTGCCTCGTCGAATTCGACGATCAGGCTATCCTCGACCGGAACCGCGCCGCCCGAGACCTCGGACCAGGCCAGTTGAACGACCGGCTCCAGAAGGTGCGTGACGCCCCCCGCCGAGCTGCGCGCCAGTGGGTAGCGGAGTTCGACGCCCACGAAGGGCGCAAGGCGTGTTTCCGTTCCGCTCAGCTCGGCACCCTGGCTGGTGTTGTAGATATCGGCATGCAGCGCCGTCTCGAAGGCGAAGAGTAGACCGTTTTGCAGCACCCAATCGCGCCGCCAGTCGAGAGAGCCGGACAGGCGCGCGACGTCGCGGCCGTCCGGGCCGTCGCTGTCGGAGAGGCGGTGGTAGGCGAACGCCTCGAGCTCGGCGGTGGCGATGCCGCCCAGCCGATCGGGCACGAAGCGGCGCGTGATCCCGGCGTTCACGACGCGGGTCGGCAGGGTCGCGTTGTTGTCGCGATCCCGCAGGGATTGGAAGATGTCGGCGCCGACCTCGATGTATTCGTCCCGGCTGGCGCGGCTTGTCCGCACGAAGCTTTGCAAAAGGTCGGTGTCGGGAAAGCCATAGGTCGTCAGGTAGCCGCGGTCGCTGACGCCCTGCAGGGCGAAGGAGAGGGTGAAGTCGCGCCCGATGTCGAACTGACCATCGGCGAAGATGTAGCCGCGCCGCCTGTCGTCGGTCAGGTCATCCCAGCTGAGTGCGCCGTTGACGTTCAGGTCGCCGTTGCGAAACGCCTGTCGGTAGCGCAGCTCGATCGTGTCGGATGGGCCAACGCCGATCCAGGGTGTCACAGTCAGGTCGGCGTGTTGTCCGAGCGTGATGAAATAGGGCAGGCGCAGATGACTGCCGGTTTCGTCATTGACCCGCAACGAGGGTGCCAGAAGGCCGGTGGACCGCTCGAGCGTCGGGTCGGGCAGGCGCATCCGCGGCAGCCAGGCCACCGGGACGCCCATCACGCGGAAGGTGGCATTGTCGAAGTAGAGTTGCTGTTCGAGCCGGTCGTGGATCACGCGCTGGGCGCGAATTTCCCAAAGTGGGACGGGGTTGTCAGCGCAGATCTCGCAGGACGAGGCGACGCCTTGGTACAGTTGGGTGTAACGCCCCCCGCTGCGCTCGATCTCGGTTGCGGCGATCTGCAACTGTTCGTTCAGAACCAGGCGGGCCGAGCGCAAGATGCCGTCGCGCAGATCGGCTGAAAGCTCGGCGAATTCGGCGAAGACGACCGCACGGCCATCGGGTTCGGTCAGGGTGATCGGGCCTGCGACCTCCAGCCTGTCGGCCTGCCTGTCGTACAGGATGGATCCAGCCCGCAGTCTGACGCCCTCGTAGAAGATCTCGACCCCGCCTTCGGCGCGGATCACCTCGCTGGCGCGATCGAAGTCGATCCGGTCGGCGATCAGCGTCGCGGGCGGACCGGGCTGTTGCCCGCCTGCAGGCGCGGCCAGCGCGAGGGACAGCGCGGTCAGCGCCGCGGCTGCGATATGACGAGGCCGCCGCATCATCCATCCTCCGTATGGAGAAGGAGGCTCAGCGCCATGAGGATCGCCGCGGCGGGCGGTGTCCAGGCGACAATGGCGATGGGCAATTGCCCGCTTTCGCCAAGCACCTGTGCGAAGGAACGGATGAAGAAGACGCCGAACCCCAACAGGATCGCCGAAAGAACCATGACACCGGTCTTGCCGAAGCGGGTATGGCGCATCGTGAACCCCGCGCCGATCAGGACCATGGCCGCCAGCATCAGCGGTGAGCTGAGCTCCATCTGGAGCCACACGCGGTGATTGAGCGCGGCGAAGCCCGCCTGGTTCAGCTGTGCGATAAAGCCGGGCAGCTCGTAGATCGGCACCGTCTCGGGTTTGCCGAAACTGTCGCGGATCTGCTCACGCGTCAGGGTCGAGGGCAGAGCGAGAACATCGTAGGTTTCCATTGCCGCCTGTGGGTTGCCGACGCCGGCCAGAGGCCAGCGTTGCACGTCCGTCAACTCCCATGCGCCGTCGACGAGCAGCGCCTCTGCGGCCCCCACGCGCTGTGTGAGCGCGCCCTCGGCGTCGAACTGGAAGAAGGTGGCATCGAACAGATGTGTGCCATCCGAGTTCGTCGCACCGGCCCGGATCACCGTCTGTTCGGTCAGGCTGCCCTGTCGCAGCCAAAGCCCCTCGGCGCTGATCGAGACCGTGCGTTCCTCGGCGCCGAGATAGCGTGCGGTCCGCAGATCGACCTGCGTCTCGGTCGCGGCGACGATCGGGTTCAGCACCGCCACGGCCAATGCCCCGAAGAGCGTTGCCACCGCCACCGGCGCCCCTGCAGAGCGCAGCGCCGAGCGCCCCGAGGCGCGGATCACCACGAGCTCGGAACTGCGCGAAAGGCCGAGGAAGAGCAGAAGCGTGGCCAGCAGCACGAAGAGCGGGGTCATTTCGTAGAGCTTGCCGGGAAGACTGAGCAGTGCCAGCTCGAACACCGGGCCAAGCCCCTGGTCCGGGCCGATCCATCGCAGCTGCTCGGCCATGTCGATGGGCAACAGGATGGCCACGAAGACCGCCGTCACGATCCCAAGCGCGCGGAGGAACCGCCGCGCGATATAGAAATGCAGGATCATGTCGGCACCATCGCGCTGCTGCCGGAGCGACCAAAGCGCAGCGGGCGCCTGCGGCGCATCGCGAGGAGCGTGAGGCCGGCCGCCATGAGCGCGGCCGCAACCGGTTGCGCGTAGGCGAGGTATTGCAGCTCGACATTGCGCACGGCAGCGGCCTCGGTCACGTTCAGGATCATCTGGAGGGGGATGACGAGCACAACGGCGAGCATGATCTGCCGCCAGACACCGAAGCGCGAGAAGCCGCCAAGCATCAGGCAGGCTGCGGCGATGAGGGGCGGGAAGATCACGAACAGCGCGCGCGCGATCCGGTCGTGCCCGGTAAAGCGCATCTGCGCGAGGCTCATGTTGAGCTGTTCGGCTACTTGCGGGGTCGCCGTCAGCAGAACCGGCGTCGACAGCTCCCGAAGGTCGAAACTGCGAAAGCCGCCGTCCTCGATCAGGGCGGCGACGTCATAGGTGAAATCCTCGAAACGGACGGTGCCCAAACGGTGCGATACCGGGTCGAACGTCTGGGCCATCCCATCGAACATCACCAGCCGCGGCCCGGCGTCGGAGCGGACCAGCAGCGCCCGGTTCGCGGTATAGGTCGTCTCGACCCGCGGGTCCGACCGGTCCTGCAGGAAAAGGTCGTGGAACTCTCCCAACTCGGTGATTTCACGGATGTAGACCGTCAGACCGGCAGTCGGATGAATGAACTGCCCCTCGCGCAGGAAGCGCCCGGTGAGGTCGTCCTGCACCTCCTGGCTGCGGTCGATGAAGCGACTGTGGGCCGCGGGTGCGAGCAGGTTGCCCAGAATGGCGACAAGCAGCCCGACGAACAGTCCGAACACGAAAACCGGGCGCAACAGGCGCAGCGCCGAAAGGCCCGCGGTCTGCAGCACCACCAATTCGCTTTCGCCGATCATGCGATTGAAGATGTAGAGCGTCGCCACGAAGGCCGCGACCGGCAGCACCATCAGCATGATCTGCGGCAAGGTCAGCGCCGTGAACTCGAGGAACACCGAAAGGGTCTGGCCGTCCGCGATCAGCGAATCGAACAGGTCCACCGCCTCGTTGATCCAGTAGACCGAGATCAGGACGAGGCTGAAGAAGCCGAAGAGAACGACCAACTGGGAAAGGATATAGCGATCATACCGCCCCAAGGCGTAGTGTCCCCCAACATCATGTCCCGCGTGGCAGCGCGGGGCCTTTCCCCTCTTTTAGGCCAAAGCGAACCGCCGCGCGAGGGTGATCTGGTCAATCCGCGAAGCGCGCCCTAGTCTCCGCGGCAAACGGGCCACGCGCGCGGGCCCGATCATGACGACAGGAGAGCCTTGATGACCGCACCGATCGCCATTTCCTTCATTGAAACCGACCTCGACGCGCTCAAGGAGGCGGGTGGCAAACTGGCCGTTCTGGCCACGCCCGACGGGAAGCTGGACCCGGCCGGACGGCGCCTGAACCGGCTGACGCGCGGGGCGGTGCAAAGGCTGTTGGACAGCGATCGCTGGGGCAAGGTGAAGGTGGGCGAGGGCGTGAGCCTCGGCTATCCGGTGGGGGTCGAGGCGACCGCCGTGATGGTCGTGAGCCTGCCGCGCCGTCCCACGGCCGAGGAGGCGCGCAAGGCCGGCGCCACGCTGGCGAAGTTCAAAGGCACCGATGCGCTGACCTTGGCCGCGGGCGCGACCGGGCGTGTTGCCGACCTGGCACTGGGTCTCGCGCTGCGCGGCTACGACTTCACCACCCACAAGACCGGCGAGGCCGCGGTGCCCGCATCTGCGACGATCATGGCCGCCAAGCCCGATGAGGTGGCCGCCGAGGCCAAGCCGATGATGGCCCTGGCCGAGGGGGTGTTTTTCACCCGTGACCTGGTGAACGAGCCTTCCAACGTGCTGACCACGACGGATTTCGCGGCCCGGCTTGCGGCGATGCGGGACATCGGCCTCGAGGTCGAGGTGCTTGAGGAAAAGGACCTGGCCAAGCTCGGCATGGGCGCGCTGCTGGGCGTCGGGCAGGGGTCCGACAGCCCCTCGAAGGTGGTCGTGATGCAGTGGAACGGCGGGGCCAAGGGCGAGCCGCCGCTGGCGCTGATCGGCAAGGGCGTGGTCTTCGACACCGGGGGCATCAGCCTGAAGCCCGCGGGCGGCATGGAGGACATGACCATGGACATGGGCGGCGGCGGGGTCGTCGCCGGTGTCATGCGCGCACTGGCGCTGCGCGGGGCCAAGGCCAATGTTGTGGGGCTGGTCGGGCTGGTCGAGAACATGCCCGGCCCCAATGCGCAGCGGCCGGGCGACGTGGTGAAATCCATGAAGGGCGATACGATCGAGGTGATCAACACCGATGCCGAGGGGCGCTTGGTGCTGGCCGACGTGATGTGGTACGCGCAGGATCGCTTCAAGCCGGTGGGGATGATCGACCTGGCGACGCTGACAGGCGCGATCATCATCGCGCTGGGCCACGAGAACGCGGGCGTTTTCTCGAACAACGATGCGCTTTGCGACGCCTTCCTCAAGGCCGCGAAGGCCGAGGGCGAGGGCGCGTGGCGGATGCCGCTGGGGCAGGCCTATGACGACAAGCTGAAAAGCCGGATCGCCGACATGAAGAACGTGGGCGGGCGCGACGCGGG
>CAZVQL010000064.1:2853-12965 GCA_964629305.1 uncultured Roseicyclus sp. | reverse complement strand
TACGGGGCGGAGTATGTCCCAAGCAGCCCGCGGATGTACAAGAACAAGGCCAAGAACGCGCAGGAAGCGCACGAGTGCATCCGGCCGACCGACATGGCTAAGGCCCCCGGCGACATCCGCCTGAGCGAGGATGACCAGCGCAAGCTCTACGAGCTGATCTGGAAGCGCACCATCGCAAGCCAGATGGAGGCCGCGCGGATGGAGCGCACGACCGTGACGATCGGCTCGCCCGATGGCCAGGTCGAGCTGCGCGCGACGGGTCAGGTCGTGCTCTTCGACGGGTTCCTGAAGGTCTATGAAGAAGGCCGCGATGACGTCGAGGACGAGGATGGCAACCGCCTGCCCCAGATCACCGAGGGCGACAAGCTGAAGCCGGCGGCGCGTGCGTTGGCCGGCGAATGGGCGAAGCTGGCCGGGCAATCCGACACCGTGGTCGAGGCCGACGCCAAGGGCGACATGCGCGAGGACAAGGCGGCGCTTCTGTCCGCCGATGGCGCGGTTCTGGGCCAACAGCATTTCACCCAGCCGCCGCCGCGCTACACCGAGGCGACGCTGGTCAAGCGGATGGAAGAGCTGGGGATCGGGCGCCCCTCGACCTATGCCTCGATCCTCGACACGATCGTGGCGCGCGGCTACGTCCGCAAGGACAAGAACCGCCTGATCCCCGAGGACAAGGGGCGGCTGGTGACGGCCTTCCTCGTAAATTATTTCCGCCGCTACGTGGAATATGATTTCACCGCCGACCTGGAAAACCAGCTCGACGAGGTGAGCGCGGGGGATCGCGCTTACAAGGACGTGCTCGAGAAGTTCTGGCGCGACTTCTCGGCGGCGATCTCGGAAACCTCCGAGCTGCGCATCACCGATGTGCTGGAGAAGATCAACGAGGTGCTCGAGCCCCACCTGTTTCCGCCCACGCCTGACGGGTCCGACCCGCGGCTTTGCCCCAATTGCGGCAAGGGGCGGCTTTCGATGCGCACGGCGCGGTCGGGCGGCGCCTTCATCGGCTGCTCGAACTACCCCGAATGCCGCTACACGCGCCCCTTCGGCCCGCCGAACCCCGATGGCGACGACGGCACCGCGATCGGGCCCGATGGCAAGATGCTGGGTGTCGATCCCGACACCTCGGAACCGGTTACGCTGCGCGACGGGCGGTTCGGGCCTTACGTCCAGCTGGGCGAGGTCACTGAAGAGGTGAAGAAGCCCAAGCGCGCATCGCTACCCAAGGGGTGGTCGGTCGATGACATGGACATCGAGAAGGCGCTGATGCTCCTCAACCTGCCGCGCAAGGTGGGCGAGCATCCCGAGGATGGCGAACCGGTCGAGGCCGGGATCGGGCGCTACGGCCCCTTTGTCAGCTACAAGGCCAAGGATGCGGCCAAGCCGCTCTACGCCAACCTGCCCGAGGTGGACGAGGTCTGGACCATCGGCATGAACCGGGCCGTGGAACTGCTGGCCGCCAAGGCCGCGGGCCGCGGCGGGCGCGGGGCGGCGGCGGCCAAGCCTTTGAAGGAGCTGGGCGAACACCCCGAGCACGGCGGGCCCGTGAACGTCATGGCAGGCCGCTACGGGCCTTACGTGAAATGGGACAAGGTTAACGCAACCTTGCCCAAGGACGTGGAGCCCGAGGCCGTGACGATGGAACAGGCCGTGGAGCTGATCGCAGAAAAGGCATCCAAGGGCGGCAAGGGCAAGGCAAAGGCGAAGCCCAAGGCCAAGGCTAAACCCAAGGCCGCGGCCAAGAAGACGGGGTGAGGTGCCGCGCGGGGATGTCGAAATCCCGCCGCATGCGCTTCCATCGCGGGATTTCCCCTTGATCCCGGTCGCTTGAGTACTGACATGGCGATCATGGATACGCGCACGCCCCTCGACTTTCTACTCAATCGCCGGTCTGTGCCGGTGCGGATGCTGGCCCATCCCATCCCCGATGACGCCATGCTGTGGCAACTGCTGACGGCCGCCGCACGCGTCCCCGATCACGGCAAGCTTGTCCCCTTCCGCTTCGAGGTGCTGCGCAAGCCCGCCATCGACCGGCTGGCCCGCCTGACGCGCGAGATCGGCACGGCGCAGGGGCGCGACCCCGACAAGCTGGAGAAACAGGCCGGCGCCTTCGACGATGCACCGCTGACCGTGGCGGTGATCTGCACCCCCAGGACCGACAGCACGATCCCCCTGGTCGAACAGGAGCAATCGGCGGCGCTGGCCTGCCTCAGCCTTGTGAACGCGGCCGAGGCGGCGGGGTTCGCCGGCCATTGGCTGACGAGCTGGATGGCGCGCGACGCGTCGTTCCTGAGCGCGGGATTCGGCATCGCGGCACCCGAGGTCGTGGCGGGTTTCGTCCACCTCGGCACGCCTGCGCGCCAGCCCGTCGACCGGCCCCGCCCCGACATCGACGCCCTGACACGCTGGACCGAGACATGATCTTCACCGCCTTTTCCCGTGCGCTCGGGCAGCTGTCCGACCGCCGCTTCATCGGCGTGGTAACATTGGGCGTGGGCCTGACAGTGGCCTTGCTGGCGGCCTTCTACGTGGCCTTCGTCGTGCTGATCGGCTGGCTCTTGCCCGATGCCTTCTCGCTCCCCTGGATCGGTGAGATCACCTGGGCCGACGAGGCGCTGAGCTGGGCGGCGGTGCCGCTCTTCCTGCTCTTGTCGGTGTTCCTGATGGTGCCCGTCGCCTCGGCCTTTATGGGCATCTTCCTCGAACAGGTGGCCGACGCGGTCGAGGATCGGCACTACCCTCAGCTTCCGCCCGCGCGGACCGTCGGCATCGCCGAAGGGATCGCGGATGGCGCGAAGTTCCTGGGCGTCGTGATCGGGGTGAACCTGCTTGCGCTGGTGGCCTACCTGATCTTCGCGCCCATCGCGCCGTTCCTGTTCTGGGCCGTCAACGGGCTGCTGCTCGGCCGGGAATACGGGCAGCTGGTGGCGCTACGCCGAACGGATGCGGCTGGCGCGCGCGCCTTCAGGCGGCGCCACGGTTGGGTGCTGTTCGCGGCCGGCGTGCTGATGGTCGTTCCCTTGACCATCCCGGTGGTCAACCTGCTGGTGCCGGTTCTGGGGGCGGCGGTCTTCACCCACCTTTACCACATGCTCAGCGCGGATCGCCCAGCCCGAAGCGGCTGAACAGGTCGATATCCTCGATCGTGATCGCGCCGGTGATGATGATGCCCGCGATGACCGCCCAGATCGCCGCGGCGATGCCAGAGGTCACTAGGAAACGGCGTTTCAGCTGCGGATCGACCGGGGCCGAGCCATGCGTCCCGCTGATCCGCTCACCCGCATCGGACTGGCTGGTCACGCCGACCTGAAGGACGACGAAGAGCGTCATGAACCAGATGATCGCGTAAAGCACGAGGCCGGTGACGACGCCCATCAGACTTGCTCCAGCTCGACGAGGGTTCCGGTGAAATCCTTGGGATGCAGGAACAGCACCGGCTTGCCATGCGCACCGATCTTGGGCTCTCCATCGCCCAGAACGCGGGCGCCCGCGGCCTTGAGCCTGTCGCGCGCGGCCAGGATATCCTCGACCTCGTAGCAGACGTGGTGGATGCCACCGGACGGGTTCTTGTCGAGGAAACCCTGGATCGGAGAGTTCTCGCCAAGCGGATAGAGCAGTTCGATCTTGGTGTTCGGAAGCTCGATGAAAACGACGGTGACGCCGTGGTCGGGCTCGTCCTGCGGCGGGTTTACCTTGGCGCCCAGCGTCTCGCGGTACTGCGCGGAGGCGGCCTCGAGGTCGGGGACGGCGATGGCGACATGGTTCAGGCGGCCGATCATGGCGGGGCTCCTCGTTCTCCGGTTGCGGCCTGATATGGCCCGGGCGGCCCGGACTGCCAAGAGGTGAAGCGCCGCAGGGGCGCGCGTTAACGGGCTGTCAACCTAACAGATCTCTAATCGGGCAAGCGCGACTCGCCTGCATCCGAAAGGGGATGACAAGAATGGATGACATACTGACCGATCTGGAATTCAGGCCGCGGCCCACGGCAGAGCGGCCCTTGTTGGGCTTGACCATTCTGGTCGTGGAAGACAGCTGCTACGCGTCAGAGGCAATGCGCCTGTTGTGCCTGCGATCGGGCGCGCGGATACGGCGGGCCGATTGCATCGCCTCGGCTGAACGGCACCTGAACGTGTATCGCCCTTCTGTGGCGATCGTGGACCTCGGCCTGCCCGACGGATCTGGCCTCGACCTGATTAGACGGATGAACGAGATGCAGCCACGGGTACCGATCCTGCTGGGCACCTCTGGCGCAGAGCGTGAGGCCTCGGCCGAAGAGGCGGGCGCGGCGGGCGCGAACGGCTTCCTGCCCAAGCCGGTCGAAACGCTGGCGGCCTTCCAAGCCGCGATCATGGCACATCTGCCCGACGAGCTCAGGCCGAAAAGCCCCCGCGCGGTGGACACGAGCGTGCTGATGCCCGACCTTCTTGCCTACCGCGAAGATCTGAATCACGCGTTGGATCTTCTTGCGCTCGATGCGCCACCGTTGGGGTATCTGCGCCGCTTCCTGTTGGGGATCGCGCGTAGCGCGCATGACGACGGGCTGGAGGATCGCGCACAGCACCTAGGCGACGCGGTCAGCCCGGACGACCGCTCGATCCTGCGGGCCTTCCTGTCACAGCGCCTGAGCAAAATGCCAATGGCGATCTGATCCGCAGCGGCTTGCGATTTCTTGATCGTCTGGACACCATTACTCACGATACGTCCAGAAAGATTTCATAAATCGAACATCCTGTGGATAGGCTGTGGATCAATCCTTCGGAATGATCCGCAGGCCCAGTTCCATCAACTGATCGCTCGTCGGCTCGGACGGGGCGCTCATCATAAGGTCTTCGGCCCGCTGGTTCATCGGGAAGAGGATGACCTCGCGGATGTTCGAGGTGCCCGCCAGGATCATAACGATCCGGTCGATGCCCGCAGCGCAGCCCCCGTGCGGCGGAGCGCCGTACTGGAACGCGTTGACCATGCCGCCGAAGCGCTTGCGGACCTCATCCTCGCCGTAGCCGGCCAACTCGAACGCCTTGAACATGATCTCGGGCTTGTGGTTCCGGATCGCGCCCGAGACCAGCTCGTAGCCGTTGCAGGCAAGGTCATACTGGTAGCCCAGCACGTCCAGCGGATCGCCCGACAGCGCGTCGAGACCGCCCTGCGGCATCGAGAAAGGATTGTGCGAGAAATCCACGCGGCCCGTCTCGTCGTCCTTCTCGTACATCGGGAAATCGACGATCCAGGCGAAAGCGAAGCGGCTTTCGTCGACAAGGCCAAGCTCTTCACCGATCGCCACGCGCGCGCGGCCCGCGACGCCCTCGAACTCGTGCGGCTTGCCGGCCAGGAAAAAGGCGGCGTCACCCTTGTTGAGGTGCAGCTGCTGGCGGATCGCTTCGGTCCGTTCGGGGCCGATGTTCTTGGCGAGCGGGCCGGCCGCTTCGAGCCCGTTTTCGCCGTCACGCCAAAAGATGTAGCCCATCCCCGGCAGGCCCTCTTTCTGGGCCCAGGAATTCATCCGGTCGCAGAACTTGCGGCTGCCGCCGCCGGGGGCCGGGATCGCGCGGACCTCGGTGCCGTCCTGCTCGAGGATCTTGGCGAAGATCGCGAAACCCGAGCCTTTGAAATGCTCGCTGACACGCTGCATCTTGATGGGGTTGCGCAGGTCGGGCTTGTCGGTGCCGTACCAGAGCGCCGCGTCGCGATAGGAGATGCGCGGCCAGACCTGGTCGACGGTGCGCCCCTTGCCGAACTCGGCGAAGACGCCTTTCAGCACCGGCTCGATCGTGTGGAAGACATCCTCCTGCTCGACGAAGGACATCTCCATGTCGAGCTGGTAGAAATCCGTGGGCGAACGGTCGGCGCGCGGGTCCTCGTCGCGGAAGCAGGGCGCGATCTGGAAATACTTGTCGAAGCCCGAGACCATCAGAAGCTGCTTGAACTGCTGCGGGGCCTGCGGCAGCGCGTAGAACTTGCCCGGGTGCAGGCGCGACGGCACGAGGAAGTCGCGCGCGCCCTCGGGCGAGGAGGCGGTGATGATCGGCGTCTGGTACTCGCGGAAGCCGATGTCCCACATGCGCCGCCGGATCGAGGCGACGACGTCGGAACGCAGGGCCATGTTGGTCTGCATCGCCTCGCGCCGCAGGTCGAGGTAGCGGTATTTCAGGCGCGTTTCCTCGGGGTATTCCTGGTCGCCGAAGACCTGGAGCGGCAACTCGCCCGAGACCCCGCCGAGAATTTCCATGTCGCGGATAAAGACCTCGATCTCGCCCGTCGGGATCTTGGGGTTCACCAGCTCGGGATCGCGCGCCTTCACGGTGCCGTCGATGCGGATGCAGTATTCTGCGCGCAGCTTCTCCACCTGCGCGAAGACGGGGCTGTCAGGATCGCAGAGCACCTGCGTGATCCCGTAATGGTCGCGCAGGTCGATGAAGATCACGCCACCATGGTCGCGCCGGCGATGGACCCAGCCCGACAGGCGAACGGTTTCGCCGACATTCGCGGCGGTCAGGGCGGCGCAGGTGTGGCTGCGGAAGGCGTGCATCTGGGTGGGTCCCCCGGGGTGTTTTCGGTCTGCTCTGGCGTCGCGCCGATAGAGCGTCGGCGGGCGGTGAAGTCAACCCCGGCGGCAGCGCGGGCGGCACCGTGGGGCATGCGTATTTGGGGAAAGGTGAAGGGAGGGAGGCGCGCGTTAAGGTTAACGGTCGGTCAATCGCGACAGGCGAGCGCGTCAGCGGCGGCCGTGGCGCTCCAGCGGCCGAGGGGGCGCGTGGTGAGGCCCGCACCCTCGAGGCGGGTGGCCATCACGCGGGACCACCTGGCGTCGGCTGTGATCACCTCGGGGCCGGTGCCGCAGTCGCGCAAGCCGCCCGAGATGAAATCTTCGCCGATGCGGTGGTTGGTCAACCCCTCGAGGGCCGCAAGCTCGACCAACCTGCCCTGCCCCGGCCCTTCTGGCAGGTAGCGCCAGACGCGGAGCGTGCGGGCGAGATGGGGGCGGTCGACATAGGCGATCTCGGTCAAGCCATCGCCGTCGAGGTCCGCCGCGCCAACAGGCGCAAGCCAGCGGTTCGTGCGCCCGATATGGGGCGTGGCGGCGGCGAGTTGCAGGGCGCTGCCGTCGGGCGTGGCAGCATAGACGGCCAGCCGCGCGCCGCGGTCGCGGTGGCTGTGGACCACGATGACCTCGGCCCGGCCGTCGCCGTCGAGATCGGCAAGGCGGGGGGCAATATCCTCGAACACCTCCGCATGCGGCAGAGTGATCCGGCCGACGCGGCAGTCAGAGGTGAGTTGTACGGCGAGCGTGCCCGCCTCGACGGCGTCACCCAGAACGCCGTGTGCATAGCGCGTGGTCGGGTCTTCGTACCAGGCGGCGACGGGGCCGCCGGCCGCGTCGTTCTGTGTCAGCGAGCCGTCCATCGCCACGCCCTGCCACGGCGTGGCATCGCAGGCCGCTGCGCCAAGGGCGCCCGTCAGCCACAGGCCGACCGCCAGGCAAGCGCCGCGGGTGGAGCGCAGACAGGGGCCTGACGGACCACGCGGCGCCACCGGCACCGGTCAGATCTGCTTTTCGGGCATCTGCACGACGAGGCCGTCGAGCGCATCCGAGACCTTGAGCTGGCAGGTCAGGCGCGAGCGCTCGGCGTCGGGCTGGTAGGCGAATTCCAGCATGTCCTCTTCCATCGGGTCGATCTCGGGCAGCTTCGCGACCCAGTCGGGGTGGACATAGACATGGCAGGTCGAGCAGGCGCAGGCGCCGCCGCAATCGGCCTCGATCCCGGGGATGTTGTTGTCGCGTGCGCCTTCCATCACGGTCAGGCCGTTGGGCACGTCGACCACATGCTCGGTTCCGTTGTGCTCGATATAGGTGATCTTCGCCATGTCTCGCCTTTCCTCATGCGGGGTCGCCAACGCGCGCCCGGGTGTAGGTAATATGAGCGTCCCCGGCTTTCCAGCCCGAATTGCCGGGCTTGCGCCGATGTCGCGATGTTCTACATTCGTTCCTCATGGAGCCCGCCGTTCACCCCCCGGACTGGCCGCGCCCGCCCGCGTGCCTGCCCCATCACCTGCTCCACCTGCCGCCCGAGGGGGCGCGGGTGGCGGTGGCGGGGCTTGTGCTGGTGCGCCAACGGCCGGGCACGGCCAAGGGCGTGATCTTCGTCACGCTCGAGGATGAGTTCGGGGTCTGCAACGTGGTCGTGTGGCAGAAGATCTACCAGCGCTTCCGCCGCGCGGTGATCGCGGGGCGGCTGTTGCGCGTCACGGGGCGCGTGCAGCGGCAATCGGGCGTCACCCATGTGGTCGCCGAAGAGGTCGAGGATATCTCGGACATGCTCGACGATCTGGTGCGCCTGCATGAGCCGACACGCGCCGCCGATCAGCCCTGACCCAGCACGCGCTTTCCCGGAACGCGAAACCGGTGTATCCTGCGCGGAACAACAAGACAGGCAGGACGGGCAGTCCATGCGCATCGTGATCCTTCTGGCCGGTCTGACGGCCCTGTCGGCCTGTGTGCCGGCGTCCGAGCGGAATGCCTTCGCGGCACCGCTCAGCGCGGGGCAGGACGCGATCGAGGTGACCCGCGGCGCGGGGCCGCCGAACGCCGATCCCTCGGCCTGCTACGCCAACGAATCCACGCCCGCGGTGATCGAGACGGTGACCGAGCAGGTGATGCTCCAGCCGCCGCAGATCGGAACCGACGGCACGGTCCGCGAGCCCGGCATCTTCGTGACCGAGACGCAGCAACGCATCGTCCGGGAACGGCGCGAGCTGTGGTTCGAGATCCCCTGCCAATTGCAGCGCGGTGACCCGGAGTTCATCGCCTCGCTTCAGCGCGCACTGGCCGCGCGGGGGCTGTATCTTGGGCCGGCCACGGGTGTAATGAACCGGCGCACGATGCGCGCGGTGCGCGATTTCCAGTCTCCCCAGGGCCTGGACAGCGGCATCCTGTCCCTGGCCGGTGCGCGGCAGTTGGGGCTGGCGCTGTGGAACCCGGAACTGGCGGCTGGCGGCGGCAGCGGCTAGGCCGCCCTGCCCCGAAAACAAGAAAACCCCGCGCCATGACGCGGGGTTTTGTTTGCGATGTCAGGCGGATCACTCTTCGAGGCTGAGGGCCACGAAGCGCGGGTTTCCACCACGGCGGATCAGCAGAAGGATGGACTTCTGCCCGTTCTCCGTCGCCGTCTCGACGCGCTCGCGGAAGGCCGCCACATCGGCGACGGGCTGCTGCGCCACCTCGGTGACCACGTCGCCTGGCTGCAAGCCCTTCGTGGCCGCATCCGAGGCGGGATCGACAGCCTCGACAACCAAGCCGCCAGAGATGCTCTGGACGCCCAGGCTTTCGCGCATCTCGTCGGTCAGGGGCACCAGTTGCATCCCCAGCACCTCGGACGAGGCGGGCGCGACGGGCGCGCCGTCGGGCGTGGTGGCACCGACGCCCTCGGCCGTCTCGCGGCGGCCGAGCGTCACGCGGAGCGTCTGGGTGTCGCCGTCGCGGAAGACCAGCAGACGCACGGTCTGCCCTTCGGCGCTGTCGCCGACGATGCGGACCAGCTCGCGGGTGTCGGCGATCTCTTCGCCGTCGAAGGCGAGGATCACGTCACCCACCTCGATGCCGCCTTCGGAGGCGGGCCCTTCGGGCACGTCCGTCACCAGGGCGCCGCGTGCGTCTTCGAGGCCGAGGCCCTCGGCGATGTCGGGGCTGACGTCCTGGATGCGCACACCGAGCCAGCCGCGACGCGTTTCGCCGAACTCGCGCAGCTGGTCGACCACGTTGGTCACCACCGCCGATGACATGGCGAAGCCGATGCCGATGGAGCCGCCGGTGGGCGACAGGATCGCGGTGTTCACGCCGATCACCTCGCCGTCGAGGTTGAAGAGCGGGCCGCCCGAGTTGCCGCGGTTGATGGCGGCGTCGGTCTGGATGTAGTCGTCATAGGTGCCCGAAAGCGCCCGGCCCGAAGCAGAGACGATGCCGACCGAGACCGAGAAGCCCTGTCCCAGCGGGTTGCCCATCGCCATGACCCAGTCGCCGACGCGCATCGCTTCGCTGTCGCCGAAGGGGACGAAGGGCAGCGGCTCGTCCGCTTCGACCTTCAGAAGCGCGATGTCGGTGTTCGGGTCGGTGCCGATCA
>CAZVQL010000064.1:0-2813 GCA_964629305.1 uncultured Roseicyclus sp. | reverse complement strand
GGCACCATGGGCGCAGGGCCTTCGCGGCCTGCCACGATGGCCGAGGTGGTGATGTTGACCACCGCGTCGCCGACCTGGTCGACGAGATCGGCAAAGGTGGCGGGCGGCGCGGATTGCGCTCGGGCCTGCTGAGCCGTGGTGATCGTTGCGAGGATCACCATGGCGGATATCAAAAACGCCAGCGCGGCGCGGTAGATCACCGTACCATTGCTGGCCTCACGCGTTACGGCCAGCGCGGGCACGGCGCGGCGCGGTGTGGTGAATCGGGCCTGTTGGATCGTCACGAACTTCCCTCCTGTCCAAGCCTTGCGACAGCGGAGCGGGCTCCGCTTGCTTGCAAGTATATTTGGCCCCGTCACCTTCGGATCAATGCCGGTTCGTCACGTCGAGGTCCGGCGGGCCGTCACATCGTCGTGACTTATCGTAACGCGATCCTGCACGAAGGCCAGAAGTTGCTGCGGGCATCGCGGCGATCGAGGCCCCATGCCTCAGACCCCGGCGCTGATCGCGAAAGAGATGAGGACGGCGCCAAGCGTCATCGCCCCCAGCCCGATCAGGCGGCGGGTTTCGACGGGAATGGATTGCATCAGCTTGAGCAGGTCCTCGAGACGCGAAGGGGCCAGTGCGAACACCAGCCCCTCGATCACAAGTGCCATGCCCAGACCCAGAACGAGGATCAGGACCATGTCGGAACCCCGTTACCGCCCCGCAGGCCCGGCACCGCCGGCCCCCGAGAGGTATTCGAAGAACTCGCTGTCGGGCGAGATCACCATCGTGGAGTTCTGCTGGCGCAGCGCACGCTCATAGGCGGTCATCGAGCGGTAGAACTCGAAGAACTCCGGATCCTGGCCAAAGGCCTGGGCGAAGATGCGATTGCGCTCGGCGTCGGCTTCACCGCGGATGATCTCGGCTTCGCGGCGGGCGTCCGACACCAGCTCGACCACGGTCCGGTCGGCTTGCGCGCGGACACGCTGCGCGGCCTCTTCACCGCGGGCGCGTTCGTCGGTCGCTTCCCGCTCACGCTCCGCCCGCATCCGGGCGAAAGTCGCCTCGAGGTTTTGCGCGGGCAGGTTCGTCTGTTTCAGACGGACATCCAGCACCTCGAGCCCCAGAGCGGCGGCGCGGGCGCGGGCCTGCACCGTGATCTGATCCATGAGCGCGGCGCGCTCGTCGGACAAGATGGTGTTGGACGTCACGCCATCGGCACCGAGGACGGCACGGATGGTGGGGTTGATGATCCCCTCGAGCCGGTCTTCACCGGCGCGGATGCCACCGGCACCGACGGCCTGGCGGAACTGAACCACGTCGATGATGCGGTAGCGCGCGAAGGCGTCCACGACGAGGCGGCGGTCATCCGACGGCGTCACCTCGATCGGCAGCGTGTCGACCGACAGGATGCGGTCATCGTAGTAGACCACTTCCTGGATGAACGGGATCTTGAAATTCAGGCCCGGCTCTTCGACGACCTGCCGGATCTGACCGAACTGCAGCACAAGCGCGCGCTGGCGTTCGTCGACCACGAAGATCGAGCTGAGCAGCACCGCGATGCCGAGGACGGCGACGGGGATAAGGAATGTGATACGGCGCATCAGTTCGAACTCCCGGTCGTGGTGGTGGTGCCTTGGTTACGGCGCAGCTGGTCGAGCGGCAGGTAGGGCACGACACCCTGTTGGCCGCCCTCGCTGCCCTGGTCGAGGATCACGAGATCCACGTCACCCAGAACCCGCTCCATCGTCTCGAGGTAGAGACGGCGGCGCGTGACCTCCGGGGCCTCGGAATACTCTGTCAGAACCGCCAGGAAGCGGCTTGCTTCACCCTCGGCCTCGTTGACGACCTGGGCGCGGTAACCCTCGGCCTGTTCGAGGATCTGCGCGGCTTCACCGCGGGCGCCGGCGAGGACGCGGTTGGCGTAGGCGTCAGCCTGGCGTTCCAGCTGGTCACGCTCCTGTTCGGCGGCCTGCACGTCGCGGAAGGCGTCGATCACCTCGGCGGGCGGGTCAGCCCGGTCGAGGTTGAGACGCACGATGTTCACGCCCGAGTCGTAGCTGTCGAGCGTGGTCTGGATCAGCGTCTGCACGGTGTCGGCAATGAGCCCGCGGTCGCGGTTGAGGATCGGCGCGAGCTGGCTTTGCGAGATGATCTCGCGCATGGCCGCTTCCGACACGGCGCGGATGGTGGCATCCGGGTCACGCAGGTTGAACAGGAACTCGGCCGGGTCCGAGATGTTCCAGACCACTTCGAAGTCGATATCGACGATATTCTCGTCGGTGGTCAGCATCAGCCCTTCGTCCGAGGTGCCCGAGCGCGCGGTGCCGATGGATTCGTTCCGTTCCGAAGTCACGTTCACGACTTCGGCGGTCACGACCGGCCAGGGCGCAAAGTTCAGACCCGGGTTCCCGATCGAGGAAAACTCGCCCAGGAACAGTTCGACCGACTGTTCTTCCGGACGGACCGTGTAGAAGGAGTTGAACGCCCAGAGACCCACGACCGCAACAAGGCCGACAAGCGTCATCGTGCGCGGGCTGATCGGGTTTTCCCCGCCGCCACCGCCGCCGCCGCCATTGCGACCGCCGCGCCCGCCCATCAGGACGCGCAGTTGTTCCTGGCCCTTGCGGACGATCTCGTCGAATTCCGGGATTTGCTGATCAGAGCCGCCGGGACGCCGGCCGCCCGGACCGCCCGAGCCATTGTTGCCGCGGTCGCCGCCGCCGCCGGAGCCGCCACCGCCGCCCCAAGGTCCGCCACTATTGCCAGCCATCGATCGTCGTTCCCCTCACATCACAGGTCGTCATTGAAGTCATATATGGGGCAAA
>CAZVQL010000063.1:0-13035 GCA_964629305.1 uncultured Roseicyclus sp. | reverse complement strand
GCAGGGGCCCGACGCGCTGCGCCGCCGGGTCGGAGCCGAAGGCTTCGAAACACCCGGCCGGGCGGTGCGGTCAGGCGGACCAGGTCCAGGGCCGCGTGAACTCGCCCAGCACCTGCGCGACGGCGGCCTCGTCGGGTTCGCCGGAGGCGCGCAGATAAGCGACGAGGCCGAGCTTCTTGTCCTCGGCGACATGATCGACATGGACCGGCAGTCCCGCTTCGGCCAGTGCAGCATCATAGACGCGGGTGATGGCGCGTTTGCGCAGGTCGGGTTTGAAGATCTTGCCCACCGCGGTTTTCGGCAGCTCGTCCAGCACCTCGAGGTGCTTGGGCATCGCGGCGCGTTCGTGGATGTGCTCCTTGCACCAGCCCATCAGCTCGTCGGTGGTGGTCTCGGCACCCGAAACAAGCTCCACGTAGACGCAAGGCAACTCGCCCGCGAAGGCGTCGGGCTGGCCGATGGCACCGGCGAAGGCGACGGCGGGGTGGCCGGCCAGGGCCTCTTCGATTTCCGCGGGGTCGATGTTGTGGCCGCCGCGGATGATGAGATCCTTGGCGCGACCCGTGATCCAGAGGTAGCCGTCCGTGTCGATCCGCCCGAGGTCGCCCGTGCGCAGCCAGGCGTCGTGGTAGTAGAGGTCGCGGTTCTTGTCGGCCTCGGTATAGGTGCCGCCCGCGCGCACGCCGGGGTTGGCGACGCAGATCTCCCCAACCTCGTCCACCTCGCATTCGAGGATGCCGTGTGGCGTTTCCTTCAGGATCTTCACGTCGCAATGCGGGAAAGGCACCCCGACCGAGCCGATCTTCTTCTCGCCGTCGACCGGGTTGCAGGACACGAGGCAGGTCGCCTCGGTCAGCCCGTAGCCCTCGACCAGGGTGATACCCGCGGCCTTCTCGAAGCGGCGGAACAGTTCCACGGGAAGCGGCGCGGAGCCTGAAAAGGCGGTTTTCACCGAGGAGACATCGGCGTTCACCGGGCGCTGCATCATGGCGGCGATGGCGGTGGGCACGGTGATGATGAAACTTACCTGCCAGCGTTCGACCAGTTTCCAGAAATTGTCGAACACCCCCTCGCCCCGGTAGCCCTGCGGCGTGGGCAGGATCATGTGACCGCCCGAGGCGATCATCGCCATGAGGATCACGTGGCAGGCGAAGACGTGGAAGAGCGGCAGGGGGCAGATCACGTTGTCCTCTTCGGTGAAGAGAAGCGTGTGACCGACCCAGCCGTTGTAGATCATCCCCGAATAGCTGTGCTGCGCCACCTTGGGCATGCCGGTGGTGCCACCGGTGTGAAAATAGGCGGCGACGCGGTCGGCCTTGGCATCTTCGAAGGCCAGGCGGTCGCGGGGGTGCTTCGCCACTTCCGAGGCCCAGTCGACCACGCGGGCGTGATGCCCGGTGGGGTTCTTCGGGCGGAGGAAGGGGACGATGAATTTCTTGAGCCCCGTGAGGTAACGCAGGAGATCGACCTCGATCACGACCTGAACGTTGGGGGCGTTGCGCACCGCCTCGGCCATTTTCTGGGCGACGTCGGTCTTCGGAAATTCCTTGAGGGTGACGACGACCTTGGCGTTCGTCTCGCGCAGGATGGCGGCGATCTGTTCGGGTTCCAGAAGCGGGTTGATCGGGTTCGCGACCCCCGCGACGGCGCCGCCCAGAAGCGTCACGACCGTTTCGGTGCAGTTCGGCAGGACATAGGCGACGGTATCGCTCTCCCTGACGCCGAGGGCCCGGAACATGTTGGCGGCCTGGGTGACGCGGGCGTGAAGCTCGGCCCAGCTCAGCGTTTCGGCGGGGTCTTTCGGACCCGAGAACATCTGGAAGCTGGTGGCGTTGCGAGCCCCGTGCCGGTCCTTCGTCTTCGACAGCAGCTCGTAGAGCGTGGTCGCCGGCTGGCTCTCGGGCCAGGGCATCTCGGCTTCGATGGATGTCACGTCCTCTATGCTGGCGAACCGAACCATGGCGCCCTTCCTCCCTTTGTCCCTTTGCGGCGCCCCGTTTCTGCACGCGGGGCGGCCCCTCCGGGCACAAGCATGGGGTGGATCGGCCCTGTCACGCAAGCGTAACGCTGCGGCGCGAGTGGGGTTACTCGGCGGCAAGCCCTTCGGTGAATTGCAGCCGGGCGAGGCGCGCATAGAGGCCGCCCTGGGCGACGAGGCTGTCATGCGTGCCTTCGGCGACGATCTTGCCGGCCTCGAAGACGAGGATGCGGTCGGCCTGTTTCACCGTCGCCAGGCGGTGGGCCACGATCAGCGTTGTGCGCCCCTCGGAGAGATGGGCGACGGCATCCTGGACGGCGCGTTCGGATTCCGCATCGAGCGCGCTGGTGGCCTCGTCGAGCAGCAGCACCGGCGCGTCGCGCAGGATCGCGCGGGCGATGGCGATGCGCTGCTTCTGCCCGCCCGACAGCATCAGGCCGCGTTCGCCCACGTAGGTGTCGTAGCCCTGCGGCAACGCGCTGAGGAACTCATGGGCAGCGGCGGCGCGGGCTGCCGCCTCGACCTCGGCGTCGGTGGCGTCGGGGCGGCCAAAGCGGATGTTCTCCCGCGCGGTCGTCGCGAAGATCACCGGGTCCTGCGGGACAAGCGCCATGGCCGCGCGGAAGGTCGAGCGCTTCATCTCGCGCAGGTCGAGCCCGTCGAGCGTGATCCGCCCCGAGGAGGGATCGTAGAAGCGCAGGAGCAGTTGGAAAATCGTGGTCTTGCCCGCGCCGGAGGGGCCGACAAGGGCCACGGTTTCCCCGGGTTGAATGGTCAGCGACACGCCGTCGAGCGCGTGATCCTCGGGCCGGGTCGGGTAGCTGAAGCGCACGTCCTCGAAGGCGATGGCGCCGCGCCCGCCCTGCGGCAGGGGGTGATCTGCGATCGGGTCCGCGACGCTGTCGGCGGTGCCCAGCAACTCGACCAGCCGCTCGGTCGCGCCCGAGGCGCGCTGCAACTCGCCCCAGATTTCCGACAGCGCGCCGACCGAGCCCGCGACCATGATCGCGTAGATCAGGAACTGGATCAGCTCGCCGATGGACATCATCTCGGCCCGCACGTCGCGCGCGCCGGTCCAGAGCACGCCGACGATCCCGGTAAAGACCAGCGCGATAACGATCACGGTCATGACCGCGCGCGTCGCGATGCGCTTCTTCGCGCTGGCGAAGCTCTTTTCGGTGACGTGATCGAACTGCGCGGCCGAGGGGCGTTCGTGGGTGAAGGCCTGCACGGTCTGCACCGACAAGAGCGCCTCGGAGGCGTTGCCGGAGCTTTCGGCGATCCAGTCCTGGTTCTCGCGGCTGAGCGTGCGCAGGCGGCGGCCGAGAACGATGATCGGAACGATGATCAGCGGCACGATCAGCAGGACCGCGCCGGTCAGCTTGGGCGAGGTGATCATCATCAGCGCAAGGCCGCCGATCAGGATCAGCAGGTTGCGCAGCGCGATCGAGACCGACGAGGAGATGACCGACAGAAGCAGCGTGGTGTCGGTGGTGATCCGGCTGAGAACCTCGCCGGTCATGATCTTCTCGTAGAAAGCAGGGCTCATCCCGATCATGCGGTCGAAGACCGATTTCCGGATGTCGGCCACCACCCGTTCGCCCAGCCGCGTCACGAGGTAGTAGCGCAGCCCCGTGCCCACGGCGAGCAGGAAGGCGATGAGAAGGGCAGCCAGGAAATACTGGTCGAGAAGCTCGGCGCTTTCGGTCTCGAACCCGTCGACGACGCGGCGCACGGCAAGCGGCAGGGTCAACGAGACGATGGCGGTGAGCACCAGCGCGCCCACGGCGGCCGCGAGCATGGCGCCGTAGGGCGCAAGGAAAGGGCCGAGCGCGCGCAGGCTGCCGATGCGCTTCGACTTGGCGCGATCCTCGCTGGCGCTGCCGGGGACAACCGGCTTGGTCGTGGTCTGTGAGGCGTCTGTCATTCGGCCTGTCGCGTTCCTGTTCAAAACGCGGTTACAAGCCGGGCGCGCGCGCCGCAAGTGGACGGGGTGCCGCGCCGGGCGAACCGCCTTGATCACATGCGCCGCAGACGACGCCGAGCGGCCTCTGGCGTTATCAGGGACGCACCCATTGTACTGAAGCGTGCAGTCAGGCGACCAGCGGAACCTCGGTCAGAGCGTCCGAGGCGCGGTCCGCGTCGGACAGGCGGTCGAGTTCGATGAAGAAGGTCGACCCGACGCCCAGCTCGCTGACGTAATCGATGGTGGCGTTGTGGCGTTCGACGATCTGCTTGCTGATGTTAAGCCCCAGTCCGGTACCACCGACCTTGCGGATATCCGACGAGTCGACCTGCGTGAACTTGCCGAAAACCCGGTCTTTCGCGTTCTGCGGGATGCCCACCCCGTCGTCCTTCACCGAAATCCGGATGCGGTCATCCTTCACCTCGACGCCAACACTGACGCTACGGCCCTGTTCGGAGAACTTGAGAGCGTTGGACAAGAGGTTGTGCAACACCTGCATCAAGCGGTTGCGATCCGCGAAAACCCAGCCCTCTTCGGACGAAAGCGCGGTCGTGACCTGGATACCGAGCTTGTCGGCGTAACTGGCTGTGGTGTCGACCGCCTCGGTGACCAGGTCGTTGACGTTGACCGGCGCAAAATGAAACACCATCTCGCCTGCCTCGATCTTCTGCAGATCGAGCAGATCGTTGATGAGGGTCGCAAGACGCTGGGAGTTCTTGGACGCAATGCCGATCGCGGACTTGAGGCCGGGGGGCACGTCGCCGAGCATCCCCTTGTCGGCAAGCTCCAGCGAGGCCTTGATCGAGGTCAGCGGCGTCCGAAGCTCGTGGCTGACCGTCGAAAGGAACTGCGATTTGACCTCGAGCGCGGCTTTGGTGCGCTCGTTCTCTTCCTGGATCAGCTTCATCTGGGCTAGCCGTTCCTCGTAGTGGAAGTAGAACTTCAGCGAGATGTCGAGGATGAAGTAGAGCACGAAGATGATCGTGAAGAACTCGAGCCAAACGTGAGAATCGAGCGGCGGGAAGAAGCGGATTACGTCAAGGAGCGCGATGTAGATGAAGGCGCACGCGTAGATCGAGAGGCGCAGCATCAGGATGCCGATCATCTGGCTATTGTACATCGCCGCGAAAACAGAGGCCGAGAACAGGAAGAAGAGCGGCGTGAAATAGCCGCCTTCGCCTTGCTGAACGGCAATATTGACGATGAAGACGCTGATTGCCACGGCACTCACGACGGTGTTCCGCGCGATGCGCTGCAGCACCCGGCGCCCGACCTTTTCATCCTCGCCGTCCCAAGAAAGCGCCTGACGTCCCAGCATCTGGTCGAGCACTTCTGTCAGCACCACGACGGTGTAGCAGATGAAGGTCGAAATCGGATCGAAGTAGAAGGCAGCCAGCAAGGCTGCGGCGAGGAAGCTTCCCTGCCGCTGCAACATCAGCTGGTTGGACAACTCGATGTAGTCCTTGATCCGCTGTTCTCGGCCGACCGGGTTGAACCAGTCGGCTGGCGACAGCAAAGACGCTCTCAGGTCCTTCATGCCTGTCTCCGCCACCTCTACAGGAACTCAGGTTAGCGGAACAATTTGTCCACAATCTGCCAATTGTCTGGCAACGAGCGGCATTTTTGGGGGATGAAACGGACCGATCTGCCGCTGCCGTGACGCGCAGATCAAGCGGCACCCGCGTGGCGGCTATGCCGCGTCGATCCGGCCATGCGCAGTTGTGGCAGGAAACGGCGGCAGTTCCGGAAAGGCGATATAGGCCCCCGCCAAGCTCGGAAAGTCGATGCTGGAATGCGGTATCTCTTCGATGGGACCGAAGACGGGCGTGCGCGCAAGCACGGCATCGCGCTGTTGGCGGACATCGGCGGTGAGAAGATGGATGGGCTTGCGCAATCCCGGGTAGCTGCGCGGCTCGAGAACCGGCTTGTAGCCCAGGTAGCGGCGGTAGAAGGCGATATGTTCCGCCCGTACCGGTGCGAGCGCCAGGTCCACGTCATAGAAGATCGTGGCCAGAAACGGGATGCGAAGCGCCAGGAAATGCAGGGGAAGCCGTTCCTTGCGGGCCGAGGGGTCGATCACGAACCGCGTCGGGTCGAGAACGGTCTGACCGCTCTCGAGCATGTCGAGCACTTCGGGGAAGACCTCGAGCGTCGGGGACGTGCGGGAAAGTTCGGATACGAGATGAAGGCGCACGGCGGCGAGCATCCGCCCCTCCATTTCGATCGCGACATGGACGCAGTTTTCGGAAGCGTCGAACTCATCTTCCATCATGCAGCTGTCGTTCGCGGGGATCGAACGCTCGGCCCGATAGCAGGTGTATCGAAGACGGTAGAGGTCCTCGAGATCCTGCCGCTTGGTCAGAACCTTGTAGCGGGCGCGTTTCAACGCATCGAGGACCTGCTCCTTCATGGACACCACCGATCAGGCATTGGCACGACACACCAGCAAATCGCTATAGCCGCGATAGACGGGGTGTTGCCTGAGAATCTCGAACCCCGCGGCGCGGACGGCGGATGCGATCTGGTCGCTTGAGTGGGTCCAGTAGACGCCGCTTTGCTGTGCCTCGAAGATGGTCTTGTTCGCACTCGCGATTGCCCGGCCTTGCCAGAACACCCTGAAGGCCTTCAGCAGGCCGTGCCGTTTTCTGATCTCCGCGAAGAGGTAGCGGCGCCAATCCGGCACGTTCATTTCCCGACCGAGATCGACAAGGTAGAGCAGACCACCGGGCCGCAGCAGGCGGCGCAGATCGGCGAGTCTGCTTTCCTGGTCGGGCATCGCATAGAGCGCGTGGACGCACACGACGAGATCGGCCGTACCGGAGGCGGTGACGTCCTCGAATGCAGTGCTCTCGAAGGTGATGTTTTCGTGAGACGCGAGTTTCGACCGGGCCAGCCGGATCATGCCGTCGTCGGGTTCGACAACACGGATTTCACTTTCGGGGAAGGTGCGGGCCAGAATGCTGGTGTAGTTCCCGGTTCCCGCGCCGATGTCATAGATCAGCTTCGGCGGCTCGATCGTTGCGAGAAACGCCTCAAAGCCGGCAAGAAGGTCCCGATAGGCCGGATTGTACTCGGACAGCAGATCGTAGGCCGCGGCGTAGGCGCTCCAGTCGGCGGTCTTCGCATGACCAGCCGACGCCGACCACACCGGACGCAAGGCGCTCGACGCCTTCGCACGCGCATCTGGCTGCATGACACCATGTCCCATGAACTGCAGGAGGTGACTGAGAATACGAGGAAAGATACAGATCAGCGGCGCGTGGCATTTTCCGAAAAAACACGTCGCTTGAACCAAGTGTGGGACGACGTTAACGTATAAACAATTGTTATCCCCAATTTTATAAACAGTGTGGCCTTTTTGCGCTAACCGTTTCCAGATGTGGGACGGCGGCTTGCCTGTTTCACCTGCATGTGAGCAGTCCGCCTCCCCCTCTCGCGGCACAGAGCCATCAGATTGCGACAACTTGCGCCTTTGCCCGGACAACGGGGGCGAGCTGAGGGCGGGATCGTTCTGCGTCGGGAAAGCAGGTCGGACGGGCCGATCAGCCATTCGGTCCGGTCGGCAACGGATCGCCCTGCAGGCAGGAATGCGGCCGGTTTGCGGCAACGCGTTCCAACAAGGGAAAAGATTCCCCAAACCCGGCCAATTACGACCGCAATTCAGGGCGACACGGACGGTGACGTTTCGAGAGACACGACACCGGAGGCGTGATGCACGTAGTCATCCTTGGAGAAGACCCGGCCGCGCTGGATCTTGTCGCGCATTTTCTCGGCCTGGCAACGCACGACAACATCAACGCAGCACCGAGCGCCCGTATTCCGGGAACGAGGACCAGTGAGCCCGACACGGCTGTCGGGGTGGCTGGCGTGCGTAGCGACATGGACCGCGCGCGGTTTCTACTAGGTGGAGCCGCACTGCGGGCGCTGGTAGAGTGGAATGCGCCCTTCGCCGGGCGGGTGCACCCCGCCTGATCAAGGCGGGCTATATCTACTGGCGACGCGTCTCGCGACGCCTTCACCGATCCACGCTTCACATCGCCAGACACGACGTCACCCACTGTCCGCCGCGCTTTGAGCATTGCATGCGTTGGAGTGTGCCGAGTTTCGATGAGCCGTGTTTTTCCAGCCGGCGACGGCAGGTTTGAAACGCCGCTTGGGGGGCAGGATCCTGTGGGGATTATTCGGCGGCGTAGCGCCGTTTGCGGGCAGTTTCCCAGATCTCGATGATTTCCGCGGACAGGGTCATCGGGTCGAATGGCTTAGAGATGACGGCCTCTGCGCCCGTGGCCATGAGGCGTTCCCGGTCGTCGCTCGAGCACTTGGCCGTCATGAACACAGCAGGGACGTCACGGCACGCTTCGATCTCCCGAAGGCGCCTGAGCGTTTCGACGCCGTCGATATCCGGCATCATCACGTCAAGCAGGAAGAAATCCGGCGTACGGCTTCGGGCGATATCGACTGCCTCGAAACCGGAGCTGCATTGAACGATCGAGAAGCCGCCGACGATTTCCAGCGCCAACTTGGAGATGGCCAAGATGTCCTCGTCATCGTCGACGTGCAGTACAAATGGGGTAGCCCGGTCCATCATGGCCTCGTGCTGCTGAGAGTTCTGGCAGTACTGTTGCCCTGGCTGCTCGACCAAAGCGGGACCATTCACGCGGCGGGTTTAATTTTGTCGTTACACGACCCGCGGATGGTGCACACATGACCCTGGACTGTGGCTGTTCTTGGTACAGAAATTGGTGATTTCCGGGCAATTCGTTTCGACATCAAGCGACTGGATAGGTGTTTGCCAACCCGCGCGGGCCACGCGCAACCTGCCCCGCGACCACAGGAGGAGCGCGCTAATTGTGGGACGCTTACCTGTAGCCGACCCAGCCGCGATCATCCGTGAAGACGCGTGCGGAGGAGATCCGAGCCTCATCGTACCCCTCGGGCAGGTCGTCGAGCGGCGCAAGCGGCGCGGCTGAAGCGGCGAGCAACACGTTGCCGCGCCCGCTCGGTCCTGTCGGGCCACGGACGGCGATGACATGCGGGTAGAGCTCGCGCAGGATAGCGTGCGTGCCGCGCGCAAGCCGGCCATCCGGTTCGTCGATGAGGTTGACATAGACCGGACCGCGCACGATCTCGCGCAGCCGCGTGAAGGTTTCTCGCGTGACGAGATGGGCGGGAACCGAGGCCGAGGAAAAGGCATCCATGACCGCGGCGTCGTAGCGGCGCGATGTCTCGTTCAGGTAGACCCGTCCGTCCTCGTGGACGATCCCGAGCCGCCCCGGCGCGTTCGCGCCCACCTCTGCCACGGTCGATGCGTCATAGCCCGTGCGCGCAATCATCTCGGACGCGCGGGGCAGGTGTTGACGCACGACCTCGGTGATCAAGGGATCGATCTCGACGGCGACGGCATGTGCCTCGGGTCGCGACGCGAGTAGCCGCGTCGGTAGCGTGTAGCCCCCGCCCCCGATGAAAAGAACCGCCGGCGCAGGGCCGAGATCAGTATCCATGCGTGCCCAGATCCACCGCGTGTAGGGGATCGCGAGATTGTCCGGGGGTTCGGATGCCTGGCCGGTGCGCAAGATGCGTTCGGCCGCCTGGTGCGTGCGGTCGGAATAGAGGCTGATCACCCCTCCCGTCCGGGTGATGTCGATGCAGGACAGACCGGACTCGTAGCGGCAGACCGGCCCGAGGGCCGCGCTTCCCAGGACAAGCGCCGCGACCGGCAGAAGCGGCGCGAGGGATTGCGGCTTCTCGTCGTCATTCCCCCTTCCCGATCCGCTGTCTCGCCCGGTCTCACGCAGGAACGGCACGCAGAGCAGCGCGGCCGCGCCGCAGGCCGCGAATGTCGCGACCGAGCCGGCGAACGGGAGCGCCACGAAGCCCGCAAGCACCGCGCCAAGGATCGCACCGAGCGAGCCCGCAGCCAGCACCATGCCAAGCGACGATCCCTCGCGGCCGGGCCGGGCTTCGACCGCCAGTCGTGCAAGAAGTGGCGAGGGGGCACTAATGAGGACGGACGCCGGGAAGAAGGCAACCACGACACTGATCAGCATACCCGACGTCCCGCGAGCGCCGAGGCTGTAGAGAAGCCCCAGAATTGTCGGAGACAAGGCCGCGAGAACCGCCGTGGCCACCAGAACAGCACGCACGTTGCGCAGCGCGACCGAGCGTTCACGCTCTGCCATGAAGCCTCCAAGTGCGTTGCCCAGCGAAAAGCCCGCCAGCACCGTGGCGATGACCGCGGTCCATGTCACAAGCGAGGTGCCGAAGAACGGGGCAAGCACCCGACCTGCTGCGATCTCGTAGGTGAGACCCACAGCCGACAGGACAAGTATCAGGGCGATGGCCGTCCAGAATTTCATCAGTCGCGTCCCGCTATCGGTTCCAGCGATGGTGCATCGGCAAAAGCGCCGCCTGCATCAAGATAGCCGGGCACATCACGAGGGCGAGCATGCGTCCCCGGTACTGGCATCCTGCGCATCGTGGCCACAAGGCTCGGCTGCGACCCAGGGAGGCCGGCTTGATCTCGTTTGCTACGGCAGCACCGGCGCACGCCACCCTTGGCGCCCGAAATCATCGTTCGGATGTACCTAGTGCCGTTTGTTCGTCAACAAGCGGATCGGACCAAAAGGATCGGGCTTAGGACAACCGGGCTGCGGGTTCACGGACGATCGCCGTTTGGGCGACGTACCGAGAAAATCCGGGCATCACGCCTGCATCTAGCCGGAAAGACGTCCGGGGCGCCGTTCGACAAGGGTTCGGGCAGCCCTCTGGCGTGGGATCCGAAACGGCAGGCAACCCGCGGGGGACAGTGCTTTGGTTCCAGTGGCGGCGCGGTTCACGATCCGAGATCGCTGAGAGGCAGTTCGACGATGAAAGTCGTGCCCACGCCCACCGTGCTTTCAAAGTCGATACGACCGGAAAGCTCATCAATGATCCGGCGGGTGATACTCAGGCCCAGCCCGGCACCGGCAATCTTGCGTATATTTGACGGGTCCGCCTGGCTGAAGGGTTGGAATATCCTGTTGCGGAACTCTTCGGGGATGCCGACGCCACGGTCCTCCACCTCGATGCGGGCGGCATCTCCGGTGCGGATCAACCGCACGTCGACAGTGCCTCCGGTCTCCGAGAATTTCATCGCGTTCGACAGCAGGTTGGCCATGACCTGCATGAGCTTTGCCATGTCGCCATCGACAATCGTCGGCCCGTCAGGAAGTGTTACCGTCAGGTGGACGCCGAGCGCATGGCCATAACCTCCGGCCGCATCGACCGCCTCGGCCACCAGAAGCTTCAGATCGACGGGAACGCGTTCGATCGCCATCGTGTCAAGCTCGATGCGCTGCAGATCGAGCAGGTCGTTCACCAATGCAACCAGCCTCTGGCTGTTGCGCAGCCCGATCTCGACCATGTCCTGAGCCTTGTCGGGAAGCGGCCCGAAGGCACCTCCGGCCAGCAGATCGAGCGAGCCCTTGATCGACGTAAGCGGCGTGCGCAACTCGTGACTGATGGTGGCCACGAATTGGGTCTTGGCCGCATTCGCGGCGTTCGCGCTTTCGGCTGCGTGGCGCAGCGTTTCGGCAAGGCGCTCCTGGTCGGTGTTTTCGAGCAGCCTGATGGCCCAGCCCAACGCCGGCCTCCGTGGAAGCATGGGCGTGACGAGGGCAATGGAACGCACGAGAAAACTGCGCCCGTCGAGCGCGATGGTCGCTTCGTCTGGCGACGTCTCGGCCATGACATCCGCGGCGATCGGCCCGAGGCCGGGCATCGACAGCACCGGGGCCCCGCGTTCGGGCAGCCTGCCGCCGAACACCTGCCGGGCCGCGGGGTTCGCCCCCTCCAGACGGCCCTGTGCATCGATCACGACGACCGGATCCCCCGACCGCAGGTACAGGATATCCCGCGTCAGGACATTGACGTCCATCATTCGGTTGTTGACCAGGAGAACCCCGAAGACCGCCAACACGAAGACGAACATGAAGGGCGTCGGATCGAACCCGAAGAGCGTGTAGCCGCCGAGGATATAGGCGAGGTTCGCCACGATCGGCACCAGCGTCACGGCCAGCAGGGTCAAGAGAAACCAGCGAAACCCGCGTTCCGCGCGCCAGATCGACACGCACAGGATCGTCAGTGAAGCCGTCAGAAGCAGATAGATGTAGGCCGACGCGACATGGAAGAGCGGTCCGTGATCGTAGACGATCGACAGCCTGCCCGCGATTTCCACCGGCCTCGTTTCAGCGCCATAGAAGGCCTCATGCCAAGGATTTGTGGCGACCATGGCGGCAATCACCATCGGGCCTGCGGCCAAGAGGGCCAGCCGCAGGCGCGGCCCCGGGCGCTGGCTGCCGAGGGTGTAGTCCAACAGGAAAAACATCCATGCGGTCGTCATCAGACCAATGGCTGGCCAGGTCACCTGCGCCCAGAAAATCTTGCAATGTGCTGTGGGGCTCGCCAGCTCGAACGTGGCGCCTGCCAGCCACCAGAGCATTGCCAGGTGTGTGGTGAGAAACGCGCCGTGGGCGGGCATCTTCGAGCGCCGCCAGAGCCAGAGCGTCAGAAACAGCAAGCCGACCCACACCCCAACGGCGAAGAGGACAGGGAAGTCAGGCGATGAAAGCCGCAGGCAGTCGCTCATGGGGCAGAAGCCCAAGATCGTGAAAACCGACACTGCGGGAACCGAAGCAATACATTGACCTTTTTTCGAATCCCGGTCCGCACCACCGCGTCCGGTGTGTGTAGTAATACCCTCCCGCCAGTCGCTTTCAATTCCCTGCGCTGAGTGCCGACAGATACAGATCAAGGGCAACCGTCCGTCCGTCGCGTCCACACGGTCTGCCGCGATCCCCGACCGCGGCGAATGTCAGTGATCCGAGCATCCGGCCACGTACAGGTCTCGGGCCAGGCAGAAGTCCCGCAATCTGATCAGACGCCACGACGCACCCTTTCAAGACCGGCCCGCCATGCGTCTTCAGCGTGCAGGATCCCGCACGGAGGGCAAGCCGGAGGCCGAAAAGGCGCGAAATTTCCTGATTGTCTGAAAAATACTTGGTGCGGGTGGAGGGACTTGAACCCCCACGCCTTGCGGCGCCAGAACCTAAAT
>CAZVQL010000062.1:0-13170 GCA_964629305.1 uncultured Roseicyclus sp. | reverse complement strand
CCTGACCGTCCTCGTAGGCGATGGAGGCGGTGTTGACGATCACGCCGCGCTCACCGGTCTCCAGCGGCTCGGCCTCGGTCATCAGGCGGGCGGCATGGGACATGACGTTGTAGGTGCCGAAGAGGTTGACGCGCAGCACGCGCTCGAACGTGTCGATGGAAAGCTTCCCTTCGCGCCCGACGACGCGCCCGCCATTTGCGATCCCCGCGCAGTTCACCGCGATGCGGGGGGCGGCGCCGATCCACTCGGCGGCGGCCGTGACCGCGGCTTCGACCTCGGCCGGGTCGCTCACGTCGGCGCGGATGGCGAAGCCGCCCGTTTCGGCCGCCACTTCCGCCGCGCGGTGCCCGTCGAAATCGAGGATCGCAACCTTTGCGCCCTTGCCCGCCAGGTAGCGCGCGGTGGCCGCCCCCAATCCGCTGCCGCCGCCTGTGACGATGGCGCCCAGTCCGTCGATCTGCATGGTGATCCCTCCCTTTTGCCCTCAGCGCAAAAGGAACAACGTGATCGAGGGGAAGGCAACCAGGATTGCCACCCGGATCACGTCCGAGGTGACGAACCACATCACCGCCTTGTAGGTCGCCGTCATCGGCGTCGCGCGGTCCATCGCGTTGATGATGAAGAGGTTCATGCCGACAGGCGGTGTGATCAGCCCGACCTCGACCACGATCAGGACAAGGATGCCGAACCAGATAGCGGTCAGCGTCTGGTTGAAATCCTGGTGCATCGCCTCGGTCACGGGGCGCAGATCGAGCGCGCGGAATTCATCCCGCGTCAGCGCGATGCCCTCGGCCAGTTTCGCCTGCGCCTCGGCCAAGAGGTCGGGGGCCATGGCGACGCCGCTGGCGATGCCTTCGGCGATCCGGGCCGCCTGCATGTCGATCAGGGAGATCAGGCCGAAATCCATCAGCTGCATCACCGGCCAGAAGATCGGGATGGTCAAAAGGATCATCGACAGGCTGTCCATCAGGCAGCCCATGATGAGGTAGAAGACAAGGATCAGGATGAGAACGGTCAGCGGCGCGTAACCCTGGCTGACCACCCACATCGACAGCTCCTGCGGCATCTGCGTGAGTGCGAGGAAGGAATTGTAAAGCTTCGCCCCCAGCACGATGAAGAAGATCATCGCCGAAGAGATTGCCGTCGTGATGATGCTTTCCTTGAAAAGCGCCCAGGTCATGTTGCCCCGGACAAGCGCCAGTAGCCCCGTGCCTGCGGCCCCCACGGCGGCGCCTTCGGTGGGCGTGAACCAGCCGAGGTAGATACCCCCCACGACAAGGCCGAAGACCACGATCACCGGCCAGATCTCGGCCAGCGCCTTGAACCGTTCGGCGTATGGGACGCGCTCTTTCACGCCGGCGCTATCGGGGTTCAGACGCACGTAGACCGAGATGGTGATCATGTAGCCGATGGCGGCCAGGATGCCGGGCACGAAGGCCGCGAGGAAGAGAGAGGCGATGTTCTGCTCGGTCAGGATCGCGTAGATCACGAGGATGACCGAGGGCGGGATCAGGATGCCGAGCGTGCCGCCCGCGGCCAGGGTCGCGGTCGAGAAGCCGCCCGAGTAGCCGTAGCGCTTCAACTCGGGCAGGGCGACGCGGGACATGGTGGCAGCCGGTGGCCCAGCCACCCCTCGGCCGCCTTGAACAGCGAGGTAGACATCCCCGAGAGCGTCGCGAACTGCCCCATCAAGAGGAACATGGGGATGATCGACAGCGAATAGCTGGAAAAGGTCGAATAGCTTTCCGCCTTCAGCAGGTTCAGCGCCATGTTCGGGCTACCCGTGGCCAGCCACAGCCCGCCCACACCCACCACGAACATCGCCGCCCCGATAGGCGCGCGCAGGAAGATCAGCGTCAGAAGGACCGGGAAGGACCAGAAGCCAAGCGCCAGTGTGCTCACGTTTCGGACCTTTCGCCGCCGGGCAGGTAGCTGCGCCCGGTCGCCCCTTCCAGCAAGCGGGCGACCGCGCAGTAGATCCCCACAAGCCCCGCCATGACGGCGGCCGCGAAGCTTGCGCCGTAGGCCCACCAGATCGGGAATTGCAGCAGGAACGTCGTCTGCCCGTTGTCGAGTTTTTCGGTGAAGCCGATGAAAAGCCGCCAGCCGATCACGATGATGACCAGCGCCAGCACCACCTCCCAGAAGGCGGTCAGGAAGCGGTTCACGCGGCCCGGCATCATGCCGGTGAAGACATCTACCGTCGCGTGGGCGGCGTAAAGCTGGCAGATCGGCAGGAAGGCGAAGACGGCAAAGGCGATGCCTGCCTCGACCAGCTCGTAATCGCCCAGGATCGGGCCGACACCGGTGCCGATCAGCCATTCGCCGAAGGCGGGCAGCGTGCCCTCGATCAGGTCGCTGTGGCCCAACGTGTTCAAGCCGCGGCCCAGCACGCTGATGCAGGTCAGCACGACCAGCGCGGTCAGGACGATCCCGCCGAGCATCGCCATCAGGCGGGCCGATCTGGTCACGATGGAAAGCATGCCGCGCGGGTCCTTCCTGCGGGTCGGTGCGGTTGCGAAAGGATGTAGACCGGTCCCCGCCGGGATGCCAGCGGGGACCGGGACGGGATCACATGTTCCCGAGGTTCTCGGCGATCAGCGCGCGGGCGCGCTCGACCAGGCCGGTGCCGTCCATGCCGGCCTCGTCCATCTCGGCGATCCAGGTGTCGATCGTGGGTTCTGCCGCAGCGCGCCACTCGTCCACCTGTTCGGGGCTGAGCGTGATGATGTTGTTGCCGCGATCCTCGGCCAGCTCGCGCGAGGGGGCGTCATATTCCTGCATCGTGCGACCGGCAAAGGCCGAGAACTCCAGCCCCGAGGCCTCGTCGATGATCGCCTGCAGGTCCGCGGGCATCCCATCGTAGGCGGCCTGGTTCATCGCGAAGATGAAGGACGTGGTGTAAAGCGACTCGTCCCCGAACTCGGTGTGGTTCTCCACCAGCTCGGACGAGCGGATCGCGCCCGTAACTTCCCACGGGATGACGGTCGCGTCGATCACGCCCTGGCTCAGCGCCTCGGGGATCGCGGGGACCGGCATCCCGATGGGCGTGGCGCCAAGGGCCGAGAACATCATGTTCGTCGTCCGCGTGGGCGCGCGCAGCTTCACACCGTTCAGGTCCGAGACGCTTTCGATCGGCTCCGAGGAATGGATCACGCCGGGTCCGTGCACCCAAAGGCCGAGCACGTGGAAATCGGCGAAGTCGGTGTCCATCATCGTCTCTTCGGCCAGCTGCCAATAGGCGCGGCTGGCGGCCTCGGCGTTCGACTCGGCCATCATGAAGGGCAGCTCGAACACCTCGGCGCGCGGGAAGCGGCCGGGGGTGTAGCCCGCGACGGTCCAGATGATGTCGACGGTGCCGTCGATCGCCTGGTCGATCAGCTGCGGCGGGGCACCGCCCAGCTGCATGGCGGGAAAGCGCTGGATCTCGATCCGGCCGCCCGAGGCCTCTTCGATGCCATCGGCCCAGACGTCGAGGACGTGGACGGGAACGTTGGCCTGCGCCGGCAGGAACTGGTGCAGGCGCAGCGTGACCTCTTGCGCGGTGGCACCGCCGGCGGTGACGCCGAGGGCCAGCGCGGCGGCCCCGAGTTTCAGGAATGCATTTCGGGTGATCATGGTTTCTCTCCTCCCAGTGGATCGGGCGGTCTTTTCCAAACGCCGCCTGATTCCGTTCAAACGCTATACCACCGCCCCGCGGCGACCAAGCCCGCAGCGCATGGGCTAGCGCGTCGCAAGGGCGCGCGCTTGCTGCGAAAACCACGCGACCTGGTCGGGGCGGGGGCGCACACCGGTAAAGGCGTGAAGATAGGCCGGAGCACGTTGAAGCCGCTGCTCGAGCGTCTCGTTCAATTCGAGCGCGTAGTAGCCGATCTGCTGATAGTAGAGGACGCGGGCGCGAATATCCGCCTCGTCTGGCGGGTAGCCGTGGCGCGCGAACATCTCGGCCAGCGCCTCGGTCCGGGCGGTGTCGGAGCGGTCGATCACCTGGCGCACGCCATCGTCCCTGCGCGCCCATTCGCGAACCGCGAAATCGAGCCGGTGATTGAAGCCCGCGGGATCGACGACACACAGGAAAAAGCCGTTCACGGCGTCGACGATGTCTTCGGCGTGCAGGCGCGTGTGCGCGATCAGGATGCCGGTGTTCGTCCGCTCCCACTCGGCCAGAAGCTGGGTCAGCAAATCCTTCCGGCTCTTGAAATACCAGTAGAAGGACGAGCGCGAGACGCCGAGGCGCTCGCCGATGGTCAGCACCTTCACCTCGGATACGCCGTCCGAGACCAGCAGCTCCATCGCCACGCGCAGCCAGTCCTCGCGCGTGACCTTGACGTTGCCGGGCAGGGCGTCGTCGGGTGCCGCCGCATCCGTCATCGTGTCTGCCATCCGTCCGCGTGCCCGATCACGCCGGTTCCGGCGTTGTGGCCACCTCCGCCACCCGCAGCCCGCGCATCGCGCGGCCCTCCGGGTCGTAGGGCGAGGGCGGGATCACGGTTGCGGTGCGCTCGACGCCGACCACGTGGACCGACAGCCGCGTGCCCGGCGTCGCATGCGCCGGGTCGATCAGCGCCATGGCAAGCGATTTGCCCGTCGTGTGCCCGTAGCCGCCCGAGGTGACGAAGCCGATGCGCGCATCGCCCGCCCAGACCGGCTCGAACCCGCTGGCGTCGGCATCTTCGGCGTCCACCTCCAGCGTGACCAGCACCTTCGCGGGGCCGTTGCCGTCGCGTTCGGTCAGGGCGGCTTCGCGCCCGATGAACTCGCCCTTGTCCCAGGCGATCCAGCGATCCATGCGGGTTTCGCCCGGCGTGTAGCCTTGCGTGAACTCGGCCGACCAGATGCCGAAGCTTTTCTCCAGCCTGAGCGAGAGAAGCGCGTTGAAGCCGATCTCGCGGATGCCATGCTCGGCGCCCGCCTCCAGCAACGTCCGGCGCAGGGTGATGTGGTCGCCGTAGCGGCAGTTGATCTCGTATCCCATCTCACCGCAGACGCTCATCCGGGCGACGCGCGCGCGGATCATGCCGATGTCGAACGCGCCGATGCCCATGAAGGGCAGGGCGGCGACATCGCCGTCGGTCAGGCTTTCGATGACCTTGAGCGAGTTGGGACCGGACAGCGAGAAGCCGCAGACCTCTTCGCCCAGGTCACGGACCGCGACGCCCTCCTCGAGGTGGTCGTTGAACCACCGCATGTGCCACGCCCGCAGGTAGTAGGACCCCATGATCCAGAACGTCCCGTCGCCCCAGTTGAAGACGGTCAGGTCGCCCTTGAGGCGGCCGTTGGGGGCAAGCATCGGCGCAAGCTTCGCGCGCCCCGGTTTCGGCAGCTTCGAGGCCATCAGCTTGTCTAGCCACGCCTCGGCCCGCGGCCCCGAAACCTCGTATCGCGAGAAGGCCGAGATATCGAGCAGGCCCACGGCCTCGCGCGCCGCGCGGCATTCCTCGGCCACGAGGGGGAAGGCGTTCGAGCGCTTCAGCGTCGGCGTTTCCTTGAACCCCTTCGGCGCGAAGTAGAGCGGCACCTCCATGTCCCAGCTCGTGCCCCAGACGGCCCCCGCTGCGTCCATGTCGCTGTAGGCGGGCGCGCGTTTCAGGGGGCGGCCCGCGGGGAGTTGCTCGTTGGGGTAGGTCATAACAAAGCGGCGGGAATAGAATTGGCCCGTCGTCTCCTTGATGTACTGCTTGTTCTCGGCCCACCGGCCATAGCGAGCCACGTCCATGCACCAGGCATCCGCCTCGGGCTCGCCGTGGATCATCCATTCGGCCAGCGTCTTGCCCACCCCGCCGCCTTGCAGGAAACCCGCCATGACGGCGCAGGCCGACCAGTAGCCGCGCTTGCCCGGAACGGGGCCGACCAACGGGTTGCCGTCAGGCGAGAAGGTGAAGGCGCCGTTGACCCAGGTCTTGATCCCTGCGTTCTCGGCGGCGGGGTAGCGCGAGAAACCCAGGACAAGCTCGTTCTCGATCCGGTCGAGGTCTTCCTGGAACAGCTCCATCCCGTAATTCCACGGCGCGCCGTCCATCGCCCAATGCTCGTGCTCCACCTCGTAGATGCCGATCAGGATGCCTTTCTGGTCCTGCCGCATGTAGGTGAAACCCTCGAGGTCCACGGTCATCGGCATCTCGAAATCACAGGCGGCGACCTCTGGGATCGTGTCGGTGATGAGGTAATGATGCTTCAGCGGCGAGACGGGTAGCTCGACCCCTGCCATGCGCCCCACCTGCTTCGCCCAGAGGCCCGCGGCGTTGACGACGTGCTCACAGGTTATGTCGCCCTTGTCGGTGTGGACGATCCAGCCGTCGGCGGTCTGGGTCAGACGCTCGACCTTGGTATGTTCGAAATACTGCGCGCCGCGCTTTTTCGCGGCCACGGCGTAGGCATGCACCGTGCCGGTCGTGTCGACGTAACCCTCGCGGTCGGCCCACATCGCGCCGAGGATACCGTCGGTCGACATGATTGGGCAGCGCTCTTGCGCCTGCTGCGGCGTCAAAAGCTCGCAATCCTCGATCCCGATGGACTGGAACACCCGGTAGGCCGATTGCAGCCATTCCCAGCGCTCGGGCGTGCCCGCCAGCGTCAGCCCGCCGGTCATGTGCAACCCGATGTTCTGGCCCGATTCCTCCTGGATCTCGGACAGCAGGTCGATCGTGTAGGCCTGAAGCGCGGCCATGTTCGGGTCGGCGTTCAGCGCATGAATGCCGCCCGCCGCGTGCCAGCTTGACCCCGCCGTCAACACCGAGCGTTCCAGCAGGCAGACATCGGTCCAACCGAATTTCGCAAGGTGATAGAGCACCGAACAGCCGACGACACCGCCGCCGATGACCACGACGCGATAATGGGACTTCATGGCCTGACCCTCCGCTGAGACCGCAGTTTCCCAGACGCTAATCCAAGCTGGACAGAGCTGTCTAGACATCTCTGTCCAGAGATAGGCGGAAGAGATAGTGCGGCGTCAGGCCTCGCGCCATGCGACCATCGGTGAAGCCCGGTTCAGGGGGCCTTGGTCTCTTCGACCTGCCCGTCGCTGTCATCACCCGGCGGGTCGTCGTAGATCGACCAGCCATACGCCCCGCCGCTTGGCGGCAGGTCCTCGCCCTTCAGGTTACGCGCCATGTAGGCCTTGGCGATGAAATTCGCGGTGATCGGCGCGGTCAGGAACAGGAAGAGCGAGATCAGAAGCTCGTGGATCGAGAGGTGCCCTTTCTCGGCATAGAAATAGATCATCGACGCTATCAGCACGCCGCCCACGCCCAGCGTCGTGGCCTTGGTCGGTGCATGCAGGCGCTGGAGCGTGTCCTTCAGCTTGATCAGCCCGTAAGAGCCGACAAAGCCGAAAATGCCGCTGATGACGATGAACAGGGAGATCAGGATTTCCGCAAGAATGTTCATGGTCTTACCTCACTCGATGATGTCGCCGCGCAGAAGGAAGCGGCAATAGGCGACGGTCGAGACGAAGCCGACCATCGCGATCAGCATCGCGGCCTCGAAATAGACCGCGGTGCCGCGCCAGATGCCGTAGAGCACCAGAAGCGCGATGACGTTGATCACCATGGTATCCAGCGCAAGGATCCGGTCGGCCGAGCTTGGACCCATCGCGATGCGCCACAGGTCGAGGATCAGCGCCACCCCGTAGCAGCTTGCGGCGAAGACAAGGGCGTATTCGATCATGGAAAGATCTCCTTCAGGCGGCTCTCGTAGCGCTGCTTGATCTCGTCGCGCACGGCGTCGGGGTCGTCGGCATGCAGGCAATGCACCAGGATCGACCGACCGTCGGCGGCCAGCGTGGCCGAGACGGTGCCGGGCGTCATGGTGATGGTGCCCGCGAGCACGGTGATCGCTTCTGCCGAATGCAGGTCGATCGGCACGGGGATCCAGTGCGACCGGATCGTGCGCTCGCGTTTGAACAGGATGATCATCGCGACCTGCACGTTCGCCACGACGATGTCCCAAAGCACGATCAGCCCGTATTCGATGATCTTCAGCGGCTTTGCGATGCGGGGTCGGTCGGGCCAGTAGGGGGCTGTCAGCATCGGGATGATCAGGCCAAACGCCGCGCCCAGGATCAGGTTGCCGAGCGTGAAGGTGTTCACCAGCCCCAGCCAGACAAGGACCAGCGTCAGGCTGAGAAGCGGGTGGGGGATCAGGCGCATCAGCATTCTCTCAACCCTCTGTCTCGGGTGTCAGCACTGCGGTGACATACCCCGCGCGGTCGTAAAGCTGCGCCGCGGTGTCCTGCAGGTAGGACGAGAGCGGCCCGGCGAAGACTGCGAGCAGCGCCAGCACGGCGAGCCCCGCCATCGCCGGTGCCACCTCGAGCGGCCTGGCGGCAGCAGGGGCGGGGGCGTCGGTCTCAGGCATGGGCGTTGCCGTGGATTTCCAGAACAATGCGCTGCCCGCGCGGGCGAAGCCCACGATGGTGACAAGCGATCCCGCCAACACCGCCGTCCAGGCCCAGCCCACTATGCCGGGCTCGCGCAACGCGTCGAGGACCAGCAGCTTGCCCAGGAACCCCGAGAGCGGCGGCATCCCCGCCATGCCGATGGCGGCCGCGAAGAAAAGCGCCGCGAAAAGGCCGTTCTGCACCGTCGGCGGCCTTGGTTGCAGCGTGTCCGTCGCGCGGCGCGTCACGACAAGGTCGGCCACGAGGAACAGGCAAGCGGCGGCAAAGGTCGAGTGGACGAGGTAGTAGAGGCCGGCCGAGGTCGCCTCGGGCGTGAAGACCGCAAGCGCGATCAGGAGCGTGCCCATGGACCCCAGCACCGAAAAGGCGATCAGCGGCATCAGCCGCCGCGCGCCCAGCACGCCGAAGGCACCGATGGCGATGGTGATGATGGCGGCAGGGAAAAGCCATGTCGCCGCCAGGTCCTCGGTCCCCTCGATACCGGGGCCGAAGGACACGGTATGCACCCGCAGGATCGCGTAGGCGCCGACCTTGGTCATGATCGCGAAAAGGGCCGCGACCGGGGCAGGGGCGTTGGCATAGGTGCCGGGCAGCCAGAACTGCACCGGGAACAGCGCCGCCTTCACCGCGAAGACGATCATCAAGAGCATCGCCGCGACGCGCACCAGCGCGGCCTCCTCCGGCGGGATCGTGGGGATCACGCGGGCGAGGTCGGCGATGTTGAGCGTGCCCGTAGAGGCGTAGAGCGTGCCGAGCGCGAAGAGGAACAGGGTGGAGCCCGCAAGGTTCATCACCACGTATTGCAGCCCCGCCTGCATCCGCGCGCGGCCGCCCGAATGGATCATCAGCCCGTAAGAGGCGATAAGCAGCACCTCGAAGAAGACGAACAGGTTGAACACGTCGCCCGTCAGGAAGGCGCCGCAGATGCCCATGAGCTGGAACTGGAACAGCGCGTGGAAATGCTTGCCCCGCGCGTCCCAGCCGGTGGCGATGGCATGGATCAGCACTATCAGCGCCAGCGTGGCGGTCAGCAGCACCATCAGCGCCGACAGCCGGTCGAGCACCAGCACGATTCCGAAGGGCGCGGGCCAGTCACCCAGGCGATAGACATGGGTCGCGCCATCCGCGGCGAGGTCCGCAAGCCCAAGCGCCACGGCCAGAAGCGCCACGGTCCCCGCGACCGAGGCGGTGCGCGCCAACACGATGTCGTGCCGCATCACGAAGCCGATCAGCGGCGCCAGCATGGCGGGCAGGACGACGGGCAGGATGATCCAGTGCATCAGGCGTCCTCCCCCCGTTCATCCTCGAGGTCGATCTTGTCGGTATCCGCCTCGAGGTAGGAGGCAAGACCGATCATCACGAGGACCGCCGTCATCCCGAAGGAGATCACGATCGCCGTCAGGACAAGCGCCTGGGGCAAGGGGTCGGTGTAGGTCGCCTCGCCGTACCGCGACAGGATCGGCGACTGGTCGATGGCCAGCCGTCCGCTGGCGAAGAGGAACACGTTCACCGCGTAGGACAGAAGCGCGAGGCCGAGGATGACGGGGAAGGTGCGCAACCGCAGCAGCAGGTAGACACCGCCTGCCGTCAGAACGCCCACCGCACTTGCGACGATGATCTCCATCTCAGCGGCCCTCCGTCGCGGTGTCGTCGGCGACATGCTCGCCGGGGTCGTAGTCCATCGGTCCCTCGTTCACCGTCTCGCCCGCGAAGCGCGCGATCCGGCTGAGGCTGTAGAGCATCAGCATCACCGCGCCCAGAACGGTCAGGAAGACGCCCAGATCGAACAGCATGGCGGTGGCCAGCTCGAACTCCTCGATCGGGGGCAGGTGGACATAGGTATAGGCGCTCGTCAGGAAGGGTTTGCCCGCCAGCCACGCGCCCGCACCCGTCAGGCCCGCGATGATGACGCCGAGGCCGATCATCGTGTGGTACTCGACCCGCTTCCTTTCCTGCGTCCAGGCAAAGCCGCTTGCCATGTATTGCATCAGCAGCGCGATGGCGACGACAAGCCCCGCCACGAAGCCGCCGCCCGGCTGGTTGTGGCCGCGCAGGAAAATGTAGACGCCGACCACGATGGCGATGGGCATCAGCACGCGCGTCACGACCACCATCATCAGCGGGTGCCGGTCGCGCGAGCGGTCCTGCGCGTGGTCCATGTTCTTCAGCCGCCGCGCCGCGGGCCCGTCCAGAAGCGCATGCATCAGCGCGTAGATCAGGAAGCCCGCGATCCCCAGGACGATGATCTCGCCGTAGGTGTCGTAGCCGCGGAAGTCGACGAGGATGACGTTGACCACGTTCGTGCCGCCGCCGCCCTCGTAGCTGTTGGCGATATGGTAGTCGGAAATCGTCTCGATATCCCGGCGCAGGAAGGCCCAGGCAAGGCCACCGACGCCTGCGCCCGCCGTCAGCGCGATGAACCCGTCGCGCAGTTTCAGGCCGATGGGGCTTTCCCTCGGCGTTTCCTTGGGCAGGAAATGCAGCGCGAGCAGCAGCAGCATGATCGTGACGGTTTCAACCGAGATCTGCGTCAGCGCGAGGTCGGGCGCGGAGAGATAGACGAACCCCGCCGAGATCGTCAGGCCGATGATCCCGATCAGCACCAGCGCGCGGAAGCGGTTGTGGTGCATCGTGACGACAGCAATCGTGGCCACGATCAGCATGAGCCAACCCACCGCGATGATGGGCGGCACCACCAGCAGGTCCCGCGTCGGCGCGGACAGGCCCGAGCCGCGATAGGCAATGTAGCCGAGCGTGACCGAGGCGACCGTGAAGATGGCGAGATAGCGCGAAATGGCGCCGGTATGCGCCGCTTCCGTGATGGTGCGCGACAGCGCCACGGCGCCGGCGACCAGCCGGTCGAAGATCGCCTTGGCCTCGGGGCGGGGGGCCTTGATCCAAGCCGCGTCCAGCGGGCGGTGCATCAGCAACAGGACAGCGCCGCCCGCGACCGCGATGACCGACATGAAGAGCGCGGGCGTGACCCCGTGCCAGATGTAGAGATGCGGATGCAGCTCGGCCCCCGTCACGGCATTGGCCGCCGCGGTCACGATCCCCTCGGCAAGGAAGGGGGCGACACCGATGATAACAACCAGCGTGGCCAGAAGCGCGGGTGCGGCCCACATGCCGAAGGGCGGATCGTGCGGTTTGTGCGGATAGTCGTCGCGCACCGGCCCCATGAAGACGTGGAAGACGAAGCGCAGCGAATAGGCCACCGACAAAAGCGCGCCGATCGTGGCCATCACGGGCACGGCATAGGGACTGCCGAACCAGTCGGTATGCGACGCCTCCTCCAGCATCATCTCCTTGGAGATGAACCCGTTCAGCAGCGGGATACCGGCCATCGACAACGCTGCCACGGTGCCGATCACGAAGGTGACGGGCATCAGGTGGCGCAGGCCCCCCAGCCGCTTGATGTCGCGGGTGTGCGTCTCGTGATCGACGATGCCCGCCGTCATGAAGAGCGCGGCCTTGAAGGTCAGGTGGTTGATGATGTGAAAGACCGCGGCGACAGCGGCGGCCTGCGTCCCGAAGCCCAGCAGCATCGTCAGAAGCCCGAGGTGGCTGACCGTCGAAAAGGCCAAGAGCGCCTTCAGGTCATCCTTGAAGAGCGCGATCAGCGCGCCAAGCACCATGGTCACAAGCCCCGTGGTCGTGACGATGTAGAACCACGCGTCGGTCCCCGCCAGCACGGGCCACATCCGCGCCATCAGGAATACGCCCGCCTTCACCATGGTGGCCGAGTGCAGGTAGGCCGACACGGGCGTGGGCGCGGCCATCGCGTGCGGCAACCAGAAGTGGAACGGGAATTGCGCCGACTTGGTGAAGGCGCCGAGCAGGATCAGGATCAGCGCGGGCAGATACCACTCGGAGGCGCGGATCGCGTCGCCTTGTTGCAGGATATCGGTCAGGTTGTAGCTGCCCGCGATATTGCCGAGGATCAGCATGCCGCCGATCATCGCCAGACCGCCCGCACCGGTAACGGCCAGTGCCATCCGCGCGCCCTGTCGGCCCTCGGGCAGGTGCTTCCAGTAGCCGATCAGCAGGAACGAGGAGAGCGAGGTCAGCTCCCAGAAGATCAGCAAAAGCAGGATGTTGTCGGAAATCACGATGCCCAGCATCGCGCCCTGGAACAGCAGCAGGTAGGTATAGAACTGCCCCATCGGGTCTTTGCCGGAGAGGTAGAACCGGGCGTAGAGCGTCACCAGCAGCCCCACCGACAGGATCATGCCAGCGAAAAGCAGCCCGAGCCCGTCGAGAAAGAAGGAGGCGGAGAGCCCAAGCTGCGGCAGCCATTCAAGCTCGGCGCGGATCACATCGCCCCGCATTACCGAGGGCGCCAGGATGAGAAGCAGAACGAGCGCCAGCGCCGTCGGTACGGCGGTGAAGCTGGCGCAGGCGGTACGCCCCGCTCGGATCATCACGCCCGGCACCAGGGCGCCGAGGAAGGGCAGGAGCGCGATCAGGAGCAGAAAGCTCCCCTCGTTGCCCATGTGCCTTCACCTCCGCTGACGCGCATCTTCCTCTGCGTGGATAACGGTGCCGTGGGGGGAAGTAAAACGCGGCATCCCGGCACGGGTCCACCGAAGGCGCCTGGGCGCTTTCTGCCCTCAGCCAGCACCGGGCGGGGGAAGCCGCGCCTCGGTGGACGCGTCGAAAAGATGCAGCTTGTCCGGGGCGGCGGCCAGGCGCACCTGCTGGCCCAGCGCAAGCCCGATCCGGTCACGTGTGCTCATCACGAGGGCGGCGCCCGTTTTCTCGGTACGGAAGGT
>CAZVQL010000061.1:0-13283 GCA_964629305.1 uncultured Roseicyclus sp. | reverse complement strand
GTACACGGTACCAAAAACCGCTGCCTTACCGCTTGGCTACACCCCAACCGTGCCGCGCTAGTTACGCTGGGAGCGGCGGGGGATCAAGACCTATCGGGCAAGAATCTTGGGCCTCTTCCGCTTACTCCTGCGGGGCCTCGCGGCGGAGCAGATCATCGTCGGGAAGGGCCTCGCGTTCGGCCTCGATGATCTCTTCCAGCGCCTGCTTGTCGGCTGCCCCGATCTCCTGCACCTCGAGCGGCGCGCTGTGTGCCAGAGGGGGCGCGGCGGGCGCCAATCTGCCGCCTCCGTCCGTTGCCGCCGGGAGGCCGAGGATGCGGTAGGTCGGTTCGGGCAGGGCGATGCCCGCCTCCTCCAGGCGCGCCTTTACCATGCGGATCGCCTCGCCCTTGGCCATGCCGATGCCGGTCTCGTGCTGCATGATCCAGGCGGCCGCGGTGATGTCGATCGTGAAGGCACCGAGCCCCTCGACCCAGACGCCCGGACCCGGTGTTTCGAGCACGAAGGGCAGTTCCTTCAACGCGGCCAGCATCACCGCCTGTGCCTCGGCGATGTCGGCATTGGGGTCGATGCCGACCGTGAAGGTGAAGCGCCGCTCGTCGTTGCGTGTGTAATTGACGATCTTCGCCTTGAAGACCGTCGAGTTGGGGATCCGGATGTGATTTCCGTCAAGGCTCAACAGGATCGTCGCACGGCTGGTCAGCCGGATGACGTGCCCCAGATCGCCCTCGATCTCGACCAGGTCCTTGGGTCGGAAGGGCTGCCTTATCGACAGCATGATGGACGAGATGAAATTCTCGACCGTGTCGCGCACCGCGAAGCCGATGGCCAGGCCGACGATCCCCGCCGCCCCCAGGATCGTGCCGAGAAGTGCCGTGGCGTTCAGCAGGTCGAGCGCCAGGACGATCCCGCCCAGCACGAAGGCCAGCCGCACCAACTGCCGGTAAATATCAGCGATGAAGGCGTTGGGCGCGATCCTGTCCCATGGCCAGCTGCGCCGCGCGATGAAGAACCCCAGCCACATCGTCAGCAGGCCCGCCGTGGCGGCGATCAGGATCAGGGGCGAAAAGGCAACGGCCTGTTCGATGCGGTGGCGGATACGGTCGACGGCCGGGTTCAGGCGCTCGACCACATCGGTGCTTTCGACGACGGTATTCTCGATCGCGACAACGCCTTCGACGCGGGCAACCAGGCCGTTCAGCGTCTCGATCCGGGCAGCATCGACGACGGTGCCGCGCAGCGTGACGATGCCGTTGGAGACGGTCGCGCGCACATCCTCGTACCCATCGAGTTGTTCGAGGATGTCCATGATGCGGTCACGCGTCGCGAAATCCTGCGCGCGGGAGCTTTCGATCGCGATGGTGCCGCCTGGCTGGCCACCATCGGTCTGGGCAAGGGTCAGGCCCGGTGCCAGCGCCAAGACGGCAAGCAGAGTGAAAAGGAAAAAGCGCATGGCAGGCTGTCCAGGCGATACGGTGCGTCGCCTGAGACTATGCCGGACCTGTCACGCGGGGAAAGACCTCAGAGCCGGATCGGATCGGTTTTCGCCAGCCGGTCGAAGGCCATGAGGCTCTCGATCAGCGCCGGCATCTGGTCCAGTGGGATCATGTTCGGTCCGTCAGACGGTGCGCTGTCGGGGTTCTCGTGCGTCTCGATGAAGACGCCCGCGATACCCAGCGAGACGGCGGCGCGGGCCATCACCGGCGCGAATTCGCGCTGGCCACCGGAACTGCCGCCTTGCCCGCCGGGCTGCTGCACGGAATGGGTGGCGTCCATGATGACGGGGTAGCCCGTCTTCATCATCTCGGGCAGGGACCGCATGTCGGCGACCAGCGCGTTGTAGCCAAAGCTCGCCCCGCGTTCCGTCAGCAGGATGCGCCGGTTGCCCGTGCTCTCGACCTTGGCGACGACGTTCTTCATGTCCCAGGGTGCGAGGAACTGGCCCTTCTTGATGTTGACTACGGCGCCCGTTTCGCCCGCGGCCAGCAACAGGTCGGTCTGGCGGCAGAGGAAGGCCGGGATCTGGATGATGTCGCAGACCTCGGCCACCGGGGCGCATTGATCGGGGCCGTGGACGTCCGTCAGGACGGGGCAGCCCAGTTCGGTCTTCACGTCGGCCAGGATCGCAAGCCCCTCGTCCATGCCGAGGCCCCGCTTTCCCGAAAGACTGGTGCGGTTCGCCTTGTCGTAGCTCGCCTTGAAGACAAATTGCGACCCTGCCGCCGCACAGGCCTCGGCCATGGTGCGCGCGATCATCAGGGCGTGGTCACGCCCTTCCAGCTGGCAGGGGCCGGCGATGACGGTCAACGGGCTGTCATTGCCAAAGGCCACGGGGCCCGCTTCCACGATCTGCATGGCGTTCCTTCCGGTCGTCTCGGCCCGCCTTGGGGGCTCAGGTGCTGACCTGCTCGCGCAGGATCGACGCGGTCATCGACACCATGAGGTAGATGCCCGAGAACACGAAGAATGCAAGCAGAGTGTTCTCGAAGGCGCGCGGATAGGCGGCTTCGTCGGGGGCCACGGGGAACACGCCCATCGACAGGTAGAGCGACTGGCGATTGGCCTCGATCCGGGCCGTTTCCATCGCCTGAAGGGCCTGTGCCAGCATCATCTGCCGGGTTTCAAGGTCGGCCTGCGCGATCAGAAGCTCGGACTGCACCCGAGCCAGCGACGCATTTCCGGTGTCCGCCTCCGTCAGGCTGCTGCGCAGTTGCGCAATGAGTGTCTCGAGCCGTTGGATGTTGTTTTGCGCCACCTGCACGCGCGTCGCGTTCGGGCTGCGCGCGGCCTGGATCTCGGCCAGGCGCAGGCGCTCTTGCTGTAGCTCCAGCTCGAAGGTGCCGATCTGCTGGAACACGGTCGAGACCTCGGCCTCGGCCGAAAGGACGCCGCGCCGCTCCTGCAGAGCCAGGACGCGCGCCTGTGCCTCGGCGACGCGCCGCTCGGCATCCTCGTAGCTTTCGCGCGCACCGGCCATCTGGTCTTCGCGCAGGCGCTGGCTCATCTGATCGACGCGTTCCTCGGCGTAGCGGATCAGCGCCTCCGAGAAGGCCTGGCTCACTCCGGGGTCGGCAGCCAGCATTTCCAGCTTCACCACGCCCTCCGTCGGATCGTAGCCGATGGTGAGTTGGTCACGGTAAGTGTTGTAGACATCCTCGACCGCGGCGTCGGGTGCGAGGCGGACGAGCGGGTCGATGCGGTCTTCCGAGAAATGCGCCCGGAAGTCGAGCTCGTCGTCGAGGCGTAGCATGGCCTCCCGGCTTTCGAGATAGCTTTGCACCACGATACTTTCCTGCACCGTGGCGAAACTCGTGCCCCCGAGAAGACCGCCCAGGCCACCGGCCGAGCTGGCGCCGCTTTCGGCCTTCTGGATCACGAACTCGGTGTTGGTGGCGTAGAGCGGCGTCGCGACACGGTAGAAGTAGTAACCCACAAGCAGCGTCGGCAGCAGGACGAAAAAGGCCAGTCGGCTGGCCAGCAGCACGAGGCGCTTGCGGCGACGGCGCACGATGTCGCGCTGCACCTTCATGATCTCGGCGGCGCGCTCATCGGCGCTCAAGGGTCGCGGCGGGCCAGGTTGGGCAGGCGGCTGTACAGGGCGCGTCGTGGCGGGCAGTGTTTCACCGCGCGGGCCGGGCTGCGCGCTTTGGCTGTCATCGACGACCAGTTCCAGCATATTCGATTGCGACAATGGGTCGATGCCACGTGCCCGGAGCAGGCGGACCGCGTCGAAATCCGAACTGGGATTGAGGCCGTGCTTCTGTGCCGTCCGGCGTGCCATGCGCAATTGCCGCCCGGTCAGGCCCTCGGCGCGAATTGCGGCGATTTCGCGATCCGGCGTCATGGCGGGGGCATCGACCTGCGGTTGGGCGGAGCGCTGATTGCGCGGGGGCGCCGCGCCCTGATCGGCGGCGGCCTGTTGGTGTGCCAGCGCTTCGGCTTTGCGGCGGGCGGCCGCGGCGGACCCGGGCATCGCGAGATCACCGAACCCGTCTTCCGGCATTGCGGGGGCTGCAAGCAGATCTTCGGGTGCGTGATGCACGTGCGGCTGCTGCGCACCGGGTCTGGCGGCTGCCGTCGCGGCCTGCGGTTCCGTTCGCTGTGCCGTCTGGAGCGATGTTGCATCGCTGCGGCGTATGCGGAACTTACGCGCCTTGGGTGTCGTAGTCATAGAGCTGCTTCGCCTCTTCGAGCGTGTCGAATTCGTACAATTGCCCATCGCGCAGCACGGCGGCGCGGCGGGCGAACTTTTCAAGCGTCTGCGCCTGGTGAGACACGATCACCACGGTCGCATTTTTTAACCGGTCCGCAAGGATCGAACCGGCCTTGCGGTTGAACTCGGCGTCGGTGGTTTGCGGCATGCCCTCATCGATCAGGTAGATATCGAAGTCGAGTGCCAAGAGCAGCGAGAAATTGAACCGCGCCCGCATCCCTGCCGAGTAGGTGCCGACCGGCATGTCGAAGTATTCCTCGATCCCGCAGACCCAGCGGCAGAAGGCTTCGACATAGTCGGAGTCCAGCCCGTAAAGCTGTGCGATGTACCGGGCGTTCTCGCAGGCCGAGAGACGCGGGACGACCCCGCCCATGAACCCCAGCGGAAACGAGATGCGCGCATTGCGGTAGATGTTGCCCTCGTCGGGCTTCTCGAGCCCCGCCATCATCTTGATCAGCGTGGTCTTGCCGGTGCCGTTCGGCGCGAGGATGCCCAGCGATGAGCCAAGCTCGACCTTGAACGAGGCACGATCGAGGACCACCTTGCGGCGTTCCCCAGTCCAGAAGGATTTCGAAACCTCGACGAATTCGAGCATCTTTGCCTGTCGCTCTCGCGGTATGTGCCTGCCATGCGGTGGTCTGAGCGCCACCGTTTCAACATAGCACCCCTAGCGCGGATTTGGGGCGGCAATATGTCCAAAGCGCTTCATTGTGATGAGATTGGCGCTACTTTTCGCACAATATAGCTGACGTCGCGCGCTTTGCACGGGCTTGATCGTAGTTTGCGGGTAGGGTCAGGCGACGGCTGCCCACGCCAGTCCTGCCACCATGGCCCCTACGAAGGCAAAGCCGAGATAAGCCGCGAAGACCCGGGTCTTGACCAGTGCCCAGACCGCAATCGCCGCCGGGATCGAGCTGACCCCGCCCGCGATGACAAAGGCCATGGCTGCGCCCGGGTTCATGCCCTGGGTCAAGAGCCCTTCGAGCAGCGGCACGGCTGCGTAGCCGTTCAGATAGGCAGGCGCCCCTACGATCGCCGCCAGAAAGATCGGGCCGATGCCGTCGCCACCGATGACCCGCGCGACAAGCTCGGCCGGAACATAGGCGATCAGTAGCGCTTGAAAGAGATAGGCCAGCAGGAGCCATTTTCCGAGGAAGACAAAGTTCGACCACCCGGCTTCGGCAAAAGTCCGGCGGCGGTCAGCCTCCTGCCAGAAGCGCCAGTTGAGTGTCGCCTTCTTGGCCTTGCAGCAACCGCCCACCTTGGGCTGCGTACGAAGCGGATCGGCGAAGACCGGGGTTGTCGCCATCAGCTTGACGGTCAGCCCGCCCGCGAGCCCAAGCGCCACGGCCGCCACGGTCTTGGCCACGGCGAAGTCGAAGCCGAGGCCACCCGCCGTGATCGCGAACATCGCGGGGTCCATGAGCGGCGAGGCCAGCCAGAACGCCATGACCGCCGACAGCGGTGCACCCGCGGCCAGAAGCGCCGCGACGAAGGGGATCACCTGGCACGAACAGAAGGGCGAGAGCCCGCCCACCAGCGCGCCGATCACGATCATCCGCGTCTCGCGACCCTGAAAGGCGCCGTCGAGCAGCCGCTCGGACCCGCTGGCCTTCATGCCGGCGATGGCGATGACGGCAAACAGGATGTAGGGCAGCGTGCCCCAGAAATGGTCGAGCGTTTCCTCGATGGTGGGCACCACGGCGCCACGATCGAAGATGGCCAGCACCAGCAGGATCAACGCGCCTGTCAGGGCGACCTTGTCGATCCTGTGCCATAACTCGGACAGCGGGCGGGGGTGTTGGGTCAGGTCAGCCATGGCGATGGTCCGGTGTTGGGTTTTGCAAGATGTGCCGGCCAAGATCGGCGCAGCATTCGGCGACGAGAAAACGCGACAGCGCCTCGACAGCGGCGATATCGACCGACGACAGGATGCGCCGCCCCTCGCGCCGCTGGATCACGAGGCCCGCCGACACGAGTTGCTTGAGGTGATGGGTCAGGACCGATCCGGTCACGCCCACCTCTTCGCCCAGGTCCCCGATGGGCAGGCCCCGGGGGCCGGCGCGCACGAGGCGGCGCAGGATTGCCAGCCGATGCTCTGAGCCGAGCGCGGCAAAGGCCGTGGCGGCAAGCGTGATCTCGGGCAGGGGCGGTTGAGTCGTTTTCATGATTCTAGATTTATAGAAATATAGACGCGCTGTCGAGAGCCGGATCGCCGCAGCCGTGGCGCTGCTCCTCTGCATGACCTATGTCTCGCTCAATGCCCGACCTCCGCGACGACATCGCCGCCTGCCGCCTCTGCGCTGACCGCTTCGCGGCCACGGCCACAGGCCACGCGCCGAACCCCGTGGTCTGGTTCAAACCCGGCGCGCGCATCCTGGTGGCAAGCCAGGCGCCAGGCCTTCGCGTGCATCACGCCAATACGCCGTTCTGGGACCGGTCGGGCCAGCGCCTGCGCGACTGGATGGGCGTGGATGAGGCGACCTTCTACGACCGGTCGCGCATCGCCATCGTGCCCATGGCCTTCTGCTTTCCCGGCTATGACGCCAAGGGCGGCGACCTGCCCCCACCGCGCATCTGCGCCCAGACCTGGCGGGCACCGGCGATGGACATGCTGAAGGACGTAGAACTGACCCTGTTGATCGGGGCCTATGCGCAGGGCTGGCATCTGGGCGGGCGGATGGGCGTGACCCAGCGTGTCGCGGGTTGGCGCGACCATGCGCCCAAGGTCTTTCCCTTGCCACACCCGTCCTGGCGCAATACCGCGTGGCTCAAGAAAAACCCCTGGTTCGAGGCCGAGCTGCTGCCGGTCCTGCGGACCGGGATTCGCGAGGTGCTGGAGAGATGACACCGCTCGATCAGGCGCATGCCGAGATGGAGGCCGCGCCCCAGGATGATGCCGCGCGGCTGCGCTTCTACGACCGGTTGGCGGGCTCCGAGTTGTTCCTCATGCTCGAGGCGGAACCCGAGGGCGACCGCATCCGCCCTGCGCTTTTTCCGGTCGAGGGGCAGACCTTCGCCCTCGTCTTCGACCGGGAGGAGCGGCTGACGGCCTTTGCCGAAGGGGCGGCACCCTATGCGGCGCTGTCGGGGCGCGCACTGGCGGGGATGCTGACGGGGCAGGGGATCGGGCTGGGGGTGAACCTCGGCGTCGCGCCGTCCTCGATCCTGATCGAGGCGGGCTCGCTCGACTGGCTTGCCGCGACGCTGGAAGCCGCACCCGAAGAGGTCGAGGAACGCCCTGAGGAACTGGCCGCGCCCTCGGGCCTGCCCGAGGTGCTGCTGAGCGCTCTCGACGCGCGGCTCGCGGCGGCCGAGGGGCTGGCGAAGATGGCCTACCTCGTGGCCGCGACCTATGCGGGCGGGCGGCGCGGCCACCTGATGGCCTTCGTCGATGCCCTGCCGGGGGCCGAGCCCTCGCTGGCGCGCGCCGTGGGCGATGCGCTGACCTTTTCGGGGATCGAGGCCGGGTCGCTCGACGTGGGGTTCTTCCGCGCGTCCGATCCGGTCGCGGCTCGGCTGGCCCGCGTCGGCCTGCGCTTCGATCTGCCCGAGGCGCCGAAAGCCGAGCAGGTGGCGGGTCGCGCCCCCGGCATGGACCCCGACGCGCCGCCGCGGCTGCGCTAGAGGGGGACGGCGCCGCGTGTCAGGCGCCGCTGGCGCCCTCCTTGCGGCGCATTGCCATGGACGGTGTCAGGGTATGGTCCGTGCATGCGGGCCAGGGCGCGGGTGGCACCTTCGGGAATGCGTATTTTTGGAAAGATGAAGGCGGGGCCGGGTGCCCTCAGTATCCCCGTTCGCGATCGACGAGGTGGAGGAACGGCTCACCTGCCTCGCCGCGGCGGATGTTTTCGGCAATGGCGCGAGAGGCCGAGGCGGCGCGCGTCTCGCTTGCGATATGCGGGGTGACGGTCACGCGCGGGTGCGCCCAGTAGGGGTGCTCGGGCGGCAAGGGTTCGATGCGGAAGGTGTCGAGGGTCGCGTGCCCGATATGGCCGCTGTCGAGCGCGGCAAGGAGCGCGTCGTCGTCGATGAGCGGGCCGCGGCCCGGGTTCAGGATCACCGCGCCTTCGGGCATCAGGGCAAGGCGGCTTGCGTCGAGCGTGTTCTCGGTGGCCGGCGTGTCGGGCAGAAGCAGCACCGCGATCTCGGCCTGTTTCAGGACCGTGGCGAGGCCGTCGGCCCCATGATGCGTTTCGACGCCCGCGATCGTCTTGGGGCTGCGGGACCAGCCGAGCGTGCGGAAGTTCAGATGCGACAGCATCTGCGCGCAGGCTGCGCCCAACTCGCCGAGGCCCAGCATCGCCACGGTCCGGTCGCGCGCCAAGGGCGGTGCGGTGCCCGCGCGCCAGACGCCGTCCTGCCCGTGGATGTAGCGATCCATCCCGAGATGGTGGCGCAGAACGTGGCCGGTGACCCATTCCACCATACCCTCGGTCAGCCCGGCGTCGACCATACGCGCGAGCGGCACCTTCAGCGTGGGGTTGCCCACCACGTCCTCGACCCCGGCCCAGAGGTTCAGCACGGCTTTCAGCCGCGTGTAGGGCGTGAAATCGGTGAGGCCGCTGTTCGGGGCGTAGACGACGTAATCGACCGCCTCCGGGTCGGCGTCGGTGGTCAGGGTCGCGTGCCCGAGCCCCACCTCGGCCAATGCCGTGCGCAGGGGGGCTTCGTAGGTGTCCCACCGCTCGGACTTGGCGGCGAAAAGGATGGTGGGCATCGGGCGTCTCCTGTCAGCGCGGGCGGTGGATATGCGCGCTTTGCACCAGACCGAAGGCCACCATCAAGACCAGCATCGCCGATCCGCCATAACTGACCAGCGGCAGCGGCACACCGACCACGGGGGCGAGGCCCATGACCATCGCCATGTTGATCGCGAAATAGAGGAAGAAGGCCACCGCGATCCCCATCACAAGAAGCGAGGCGTAGCGATCCCTCTGCATCAGCGCCGTTGCGATGCAGAAGACGAGGATCAGGATGTAGAGCGCCAGAAGCGAGGCCGCGCCGACGAAGCCGAATTCCTCGGCCAGCGTGGTGAAGATGAAATCGGTGTGCTTCTCCGGCAGGAAGTTCAGGCGGCTTTGGGTGCCCTCCATGAAGCCCCGCCCGGTCCAGCCGCCCGACCCCAGCGCGATCTGGCTCTGGGTGATGTGGTAGCCCGCGCCGAGCGGGTCGTTGGTAGGATCGAGGAAGGTGTCGATGCGGCGGTACTGGTAATCCTGCAGAAGCTGCCACGATGTCCCGCGCGAGGTGAAGACGGCGGTCACGGCACCCACGCCCGCGGCGATGACACCCGCGAAATAGGCCCAGTGGACGCCCGCGACGAACATCACCGCCCCGCCCCCCATCAGGAGCAGAAGCGCCGTGCCGAGGTCGGGCTGGCGCAGCGTGAGAAAGACAGGAATGGCGATCAGCGCCAGCGGGATCAGCACGTAGAGCGGGCGCGATTTCTTCGACAGGTCCAACCAGTCGTAATAGGCGGCCAGGATCATCACGAGGGTGATCTTGGTCAGCTCGGAGGGTTGTAACCGCATGAAGCCCAGGTCGATCCAGCGCTGTGCGCCCATGCCGACGGTTCCGAAGAATTCGACGTAGAGGAGCAGCAGGACCGAGATGCCGTAGGCCACGCCCGACATGTTGCGCCAGAACCAGATCGGCACCATCGCCACGATCAGCATGGCGACGAAGCCCAGCAGGAAACGCTCCATCTGCGGCTCGGCCCAGCGGTCGAAGCTGCCGCCCGCGACCGAGTAGAGCATCAGGAAACCGACGCTCGCCACCGCCACCAGAAGCAGGATCAGCGCCCAGTTGAGGTAGAGCACCTTGCGCCAACCCGAGGGCGTGGATTTCACGTTGTATTCGAGAAAGCTCATGCCTGGCTCCGCACCGTTCGGCCCGTGGGCACGGGGGGAGTGGGCAGGATCGGCAACTCGCGGTGCATCCGCTCGATATCGCGGCGCTGGCCGACCGGGTAGAGCTCGGGCGGGGGCACCTCGCCCAGTTGGGCGCGCAGAAGGATGTCGCGTGCGATGGGGGCCGCCACGGCCGAGCCGCCGCCGCCATGCTCGACGATGACAGCGCAGGCGTAGCGCGGGTTGTCGTAGGGCGCGTAGCCCACGTAGAGCGCGTGATCGCGCCGTTCCCACGGCAAATCCTCGTTGCGGATGACGCCCGAGGCGCGTTCAGCCGCCGAGATGTTGCGCACCTGGCTGGTGCCGGTCTTGCCGGCGATCTTGTACTCGGCGACCTCGACGCGCGTACCGTAGGCGGTGCCGCGGCGGTCGTTGTTCACGTTCCACATGCCGCGGTGGATCTGGTCGAGATGCCCGGGGTCAAAGCCCATGTCGGCCGCCGGTGGCGGCAACTGGCTGACGCCGTCGACGGAGCGGATGATCGACGGCACGATCTCGCGCCCCGTGGCCAGCCGCGCGGTCATCACGGCCAGGTGCAACGGCGACGACAAGACGAACCCTTGCCCGATCGAGGCGTTCAGCGTGTCGCCCACCACCCATTGCGCGCCGCGGTTCTGCATCTTCCACTGCATCGTGGGGGCCAACCCCTCGGCGATGCCGGAGAGTGGCAGGTCATGGCGCACGCCGCAGCCAAGCCGTTTGGCCATCTCGGAGATCGCCTCGATCCCCACGCGCTGGGCGAGCTCGTAGTAATAGACGTCGCAGCTCTGGCTGATGCTTTCGATCATGTTCACGCGGCCATGCCCGCCGCGGCGCCAGCAGTGGAAGCGGCGGTTGCCGACCTCCATATGGCCGGGGCAGTTCACGGTTTCCTCGGGCGTGACCAGCCCGGCCTCGAGCGCGGCGAGCGCGACGACCATCTTGTAGGTCGAGCCCGGCGGATACAGGCCCTGCGTCGCCTTGTTGGCGAGCGGGCGGTAGGGATCTTCGTTCAGGTCGGCCCAGGCCGCGTTGGAGATGCCGCGCACGAAGAGGTTGGGGTCGAAGGTCGGCGCCGAGGCCAGCGCGAGGATCTCGCCCGTCTCGCAATCCATGACGACCGAGCCCGCGCTTTCCCCCGAAAGCCGCGCCTCGACGTAGTTCTGAAGGCCCGCGTCGACTGTCAGCTGCACGTCCGCGCCGGGTTCGGGCGGATCGCGGTCAAGCTCGCGCATGACGCGGCCGCCTGCGTTCACCTCGACCCGCTTGGTCCCCGCGCGTCCGCGCAGTTCATGCTCCATCCGGGCCTCGATGTTGTTCCGGCCGACCTGGAAATCGGGGATCTGGAGAACCGGGTCGGTGTCGCCCGTCTGCTCGAGGTAGTAGTCCGAAACCGGCCCGACATAGCCCACGACATGGCTGAAATCACCGCCCATCGGGTAGATGCGGCTGAGGCCCACCTCGGGGTTCACGCCGGGCAGGGCCGGCGCGTTCACGGCGACGGCGCTGACCTCGGCCCAGCTGAGCCGGTCGGCGACCGTCACCGGGACGAAAGGCGGGCGTCGGTCGATCTCGCGCCGGGCGCGGTCGAGCGTCACGAGGTCCAGGTTCACGATCCGCGCCAGTTCCGCCAGCACGGCATCCACGTCGCCCGCGTCCTCGCGCACCAGCGTGATGCGGTAGTTCTGTTCGTTGGCCGCAAGAAGCACGCCCGCGCGGTCGAAGATCAGGCCACGGGCCGGGGGCAGAAGGCGGATGTTGATCCGGTTCTCTTCCGCCAGCAGGCGGAAGTCGTCGGCGCGCTCGACCTGCAGGTAGCGCATCCGAGCGGCAAGCACGGCCCCCGTGCCCACGAAGATGCCGCCCAGCACGACGCTGCGACGCCCGATCTGGCGCGCGCTGTCCTCGGTATCCCTCTGGGTGCGTTTCATCGGCTACAGCGCCTCGGCTTCTGCGGGTCCGATCTTACGCAGACCGAAGAGGAATTTCGAGACGGCCACGACAAACGGATAGATCGCCGCGGTGACAATCCCGTGAGCCAGCGTCAGGCCGAGCGACGGCAGGTCCACCATCAGCACCCACAGCACGAGGCGATTGAGGATGATCATGGTAAAGACGGCGCCGGCAAAGGCGGACCATTCCACGAGAAACGGGAACTCCGTCATCGTCAGGCGGCGACGACGCAGGCTCTCCGAGACCACGATCACCAGAAGCGTCCAGAGGCCCGGGGGCCGCTGGAACAGGAAATCAGCCAGCAGGAACACGATCAGGATCGAGCCGATGGGCACGACGGCGGGTTGCCGCAGCAGCCACGCCAGCGTCAGCGCCAGAAGCAGGTCCGGCCCCGGCAGCCCATATTCATCGAGGCCGAGCGGCAGCATCTTGAACGAGATCACCACGAGGCACAGCACGAGAAACAGGACACGGTAGGTCCAGACATGCCGGGGAGAGGTGAGCGGGCTCATTCGAGTACCCCCTCGCGCGAAAGCCGTGCGGCCTGGTCGGGGCGTGGCTGTGGCGCGGTGCCGGGCGGCAGCACGAAGCCCTCGGGCGGGGGCCATGGCGGGCCGATGAGGTCGCCGGGGTCCTCCAGTGCGGTGCCGGGATGGCTGCGCATCACGCGCAGAAAGCTCAGGCGGGCCATGTCGGCGGCCAGCCGTGCGCGCAGGCGGCGGTCCGTGGTCTCGACCACCTGTCCGACAAGCAGGCCGGGCGGGAAAAGGCCGCCATCGCCCGAGGTCACGATCCGGTCGCCCGCGCTGATATCCTCGGGCGTCTCGAGAAACTCCAGGATCGGCGTCTGCGTGTTGTCGCCCATCAACAGGGCCTGCTGGCCCGAGGGCTGGATCGTCACCGGCACGCGGCTGTTGCTGTCGGTCATCAGAAGCACCCGGCTGGTGCGCTCGCCCACGCCCGAAATGCGGCCGACCACGCCGAGGCCGTCCATCGTGGCCCAGCCGTCCAGGATGCCGTCGCGCGCGCCCACGTTCAGAAGGACCGAACGACGGAAGGGGCTGCCACTGTCGGCCATCACGATGCCGGTGACGAAGGTCAGTTCGGGGTCCAGCTGCACCCGGTTCAGGTCGAGAAGCCGGGCGTTCTCCTGTTCAAGCTGCAGCGCGGCCTCGCGCCAGGCGCGCATCTGCTGCAACTCGCGGCGCAGTTCCTGGTTCTGTTCG
>CAZVQL010000060.1:0-13291 GCA_964629305.1 uncultured Roseicyclus sp. | reverse complement strand
CAGCATCACGCCGCGCAGACGGGATTGGATGTTTTCCTCGGTGATCCCCGGCTCGGTCTCTTCGAAGACCGGCCCGAGCGTTTCCAGTACCGCCTCATGCGCAGGCCCGATCGGCACGGTGTCGAGCCGCGTGCCAAGGCGGCGGGCGACATCGGCCGCATCCTCGAGCGACACCTCCGAGGTGAAGCGCGAGGGCAGCATCACGCAGCGCACGTTCTCGGGCCCCAGGGCGTCGGCGGCGATGGCGGCCACCAGCGCGCTGTCGATCCCGCCGGATAGGCCAAGGACGACCTGCCGGAACCCGGTCTTGCCCATGTAGTCGCGCAGCGCCTCGACCATGACGCGATAGTCGGCCTCCCACTCGTCGGGCAGGGCCACCTTTTCGCCCGGCACGGCCTGCCAGCCGTCGGGGCCGTTTTCGAAATCGACATGGGTCAGCGCGGGCTCGAAGGCGGGCATCTGGTGGGTCAGCACACCATGCGGGTTCAGCACGAAACTGCCGCCATCGAAGACCTGGTCATCCTGACCACCCAGCAGGTTCAGGTAGACCAGCGGCAGCCCCGTCTCGATCACGCGTGAGACCATGATCGCCTGCCGCGTGTCCATCTTGCCCCTGTGATAGGGCGAGCCGTTGGGCACCAGCAGGATCTCTGCGCCGGTCTCGGCCAACGTCTCGGTCACATCCTCGAACCAGGCATCCTCGCAGATGGGCACGCCGATGCGCAGCGGGCCGACCCGGACTGGGCCCGAGGGGTCGCCCGCGTGGTAGTACCGCTTCTCGTCGAAGACGTTGTAGTTCGGCAGATGGTGCTTGAGCACCTGCGCCGTGATCTTGCCGCCCTGCAGGACGAAATAGGCGTTGAACGGCTTGGCGCCCCCCGGAAGCGGCCCGCCGATCCCGATCGCGGGGCCGTCGGCGCAATCCTCGGCCAGCCGCGTCAGAACGCGCTGCACATCCATCGCGAAGGCGGGTTTCTTCACCAGGTCCTGCAACTGGTAGCCCGTCAGGAACATCTCGGGGAAGGCGACCATGTCGGCGCCCGCGGCCCTTGCCGTCGCCCAGGCGTCGCGTGCCATGGCGGCGTTCCCCTCAAGGTCGCCGACCGTGGGGTTCAGTTGTGCAAGGCTCAGGCGAAACCGCTCGGCCATGGGGCGCCCTTTCGGTTGGCGACATGTCGCGTTACCGCGGGAGATGTAACAGAAACCGCCCCGAGGCCAAGGCCCGGGCGACCGCCCGCCGCGCTCCGCCAAACCCGTTGCACCCGCCGCGCCGACCCCCTAGCTTTGTGGCCGAAGCCGAACAGGGCAGTGACGACAGGGGGCGACCGGTGCTCAAGATAACCCAGGCCATTGCGATGGGCGCAGTCCTCTTCGCGGCACCCGCACTGGCGCAGGAGGCGACCGACCTGACGGTCGACATCCAGCAATACGACAACGGTGGCATCTACGAGGGCGAGTTCCGGAACGGTGTCCAGCACGGCACCGGAACCTACCGCCTGCCCAATGGGTACGAGTACGTGGGCGAATGGGTCGATGGAGAGATTCGCGGCCAGGGCCGCGCGACCTTTCCCGATGGCTCCATCTACGAGGGGGCCTTCGTCGCTGGGCGGCCCGAGGGGACGGGTACGATCACCTTCGCCGACGGCTCCACCTACGAGGGCGAATGGGCCGAAGGGCGCATCAACGGCACCGGCACCGCCGCCTATTCCAATGGCGTGACCTACACCGGCCAGTTCCAGAACGCGCTGCACCACGGGCAGGGCGTCATGACGGGCCCGAACGGCTACCGCTACGAGGGTGGCTGGCTTGAGGGGCTGAAAAGCGGCGAGGGGGCGATCACGTACCCCGATGGCGCGACCTACACCGGCCAGTTCGAGGGCGGTCAGCGCTCGGGCACGGGGCGCTTGGTGATGGCGGATGGCGTTACCTACGAGGGGCAGTGGGCGGACGGCCAGATCAACGGTACGGGCACGCTGACCCAGCCCAACGGCGACGTCTTCGAAGGCACGCTGGTAAATGGTCAGCGGCAGGGTACCGGCGTGGTGCGCTATGCCAACGGCGACACCTACGAGGGCGAGTTCGCCGACGACCGCCGCCACGGCACCGGCACCTTCACGGCGACGGACGGCTATACCTATGTCGGCCAATGGGCCGAGGGCAGGATCGCGGGGCAGGGGCGCGTGACCTATCCCGACGGTTCCGTTTACGAGGGGGAGTTCGCCAACGATCTTGCCCACGGAACCGGCACGATCACCTATCCTGACGGGTCTTCCTACACCGGCGATTGGGTCGAGGGTGTGATCCAGGGGCAGGGCACGGCGACCTATGCCAACGGGCTGACCTACGTGGGCCAGTTCCTGAACGCGCGCCAGCACGGGCAGGGCGTGATGAGCCACCCCGACGGCTACCGCTACGAAGGCCAGTGGGAGGATGGGCTGCGCCACGGGCAGGGCCGGGCGACCTACACCGATGGCTCGGTCTATGACGGCACCTTCGTCGCGGGTGAGCGGTCGGGGCAGGGGCGTCTGACCATGCCGGAGCCCAACGCCTTCTCCTATGTCGGTGAATGGGCTGACGGTGAGATCAACGGCTTCGGCATCGCCACCTATTCCAACGGCGATGTCTACGAGGGCCGCTTCGTCAATGGCCGCCGGCAGGGCGAGGGCACGATGCGCTACGCCAGCGGCGAGGTGCTGCGCGGGACCTGGGAAAACGGCCTGCCGACCGAAGGCGCCGCGGTGGACGGGCCGACGCCCGCAGCCGATCCCGATACGTCCGAGGCCAACCCGGCGGGCACCACGGCCGATCAATAAAGCGGGCCGCGCCCCTTTCATCCTGGCAAGCAAACTCCGGGGTCCCGGGCGGAGCCCCGCTCCTACGCCGCCACCTGGACCGACGCGGCCGGGCCGGAAACCTCAAGTCCAAGAGAAAGGGCCGGCCCCAGTAGGAGCCGGCCCTTTCATGAAGTCGGACGTGTAAGGCGCCTTCGGAGCGTCAGGCCGCGATGAGCCCCATGCTTTCCAGCTTCAGCAGAACCTGCTGGGCGCAGTAATCGACGTCCATGCCCTCGGTATCGACCACCAGCTCTGCCGTTGTCGGTGCCTCGTAGGGGTCGGAGATGCCGGTGAATTCCTTGATCTTGCCTTCGCGCGCCAGCTTGTAGAGGCCCTTGCGGTCACGCCGCTCGCATTCCTCGATGCTGGTCGCCACGTGCACCTCGATGAACGCGCCGAAAGCTTCGATCATCTCGCGCACGGCGCGCCGCGTGGCGGTATAGGGCGCGATCGGCGCACAGATCGCGATGCCGCCGTTCTTGGTGATTTCACTGGCCACGTAACCAATGCGGCGAATGTTGATATCACGGTGTTCCTTCGAGAAGCCCAGTTCGCTCGACAGGTGCTTGCGCACCACGTCGCCGTCCAGAAGCGTCACGGGGCGCCCGCCCATCTCCATCAATTTGACCATGATCGCGTTGGCGATGGTGGATTTGCCAGAGCCCGAAAGCCCTGTGAAGAACACGGTGAAGCCCTGTTTCGAGCGCGGCGGCGAGGTGCGGCGCAGTTCGGCCACGACCTGCGGGAAAGAGAACCACTCGGGGATCTCGAGACCCTCGCGCAGGCGGCGGCGCAATTCCGTGCCGGAAATGTCGAGGACGGTATCGCCTTCCGGCACTTCATTGGCTGGATAATACTGGGCCTTCTCCTGCACGTAGACCATGTGCTTGAAGTCCACCATCTCGAGCCCGATTTCGGCCTCGTGCTGCTTGAACAGCTCCTGTGCGTCGTAGGGGCCGTAAAAATCCTCGCCCGCGCTGTTCTTGCCGGGGCCCGCGTGGTCGCGACCAACGATGAAATGGGTGCAGCCGTGGTTCTTGCGGATCAGCCCGTGCCAGACCGCCTCGCGCGGGCCGGCCATGCGCATGGCAAGGTTCAGAAGGCTCATCGTGGTGGTGGCCGACGGATACTGGTCCAACACCGCCTCGTAGCAGCGCACGCGGGTGAAGTGATCGACATCACCCGGCTTGGTCATGCCGACGACGGGGTGGATCAGGAGGTTGGCCTGGGCCTCCTTGGCGGCACGGAAGGTCAGTTCCTGGTGCGCGCGGTGCAGCGGGTTGCGCGTCTGGAAGGCGACGATCTTGCGCCAGCCGAGCTTGCGGAAATAGGCGCGCAGCTCGTTCGGGGTGTCGCGGCGGGCGCGGAAATCGTAGTGAACGGGCTGCTGGATGCCGGTGATCGCACCGCCCAGGTAGACGGGGCCCGCGACATGGTGAAGGTAGTTCACCGCCGGGTGCGCCACGTCATCGGCGCCGTAGACCATCTGCGCCTCGCGCGCCTTGTTCGGGATGTACTTGTCGCTGATCGACAGGATGGCGAGGATCACCCCCTCGGCGTCGCGCAGCGCGATGTCCTGACCCGGTTCGACCTTGTCGGCAAAGTCCTGCGAGACATCCAGCGTGATCGGCATCGGCCAGAGCGTACCATCGGCAAGGCGCATCGTCTCGACGACGCTTTCGTAGTCGTCCTGCCCGAGGAAGCCCTTGAGCGGCGCGAAGCCGCCGTTCATCAGCAGCTCCAGGTCGCAGACCTGCCGGGCCGTGAGGTCCCATGAGGCGAGGTCGGTGGCCTCGACCTTTAGTTTTTGTGCGCTTTCGTAGGAGACGTAGAGCTCGGGCACGGGGGCGAGGTGCATCTGCATGTCATCGGTCCTGTGTTTTGGAAGGGTCAATTTGCCCGCCGTGCCGGTCAGTTCGGCATGGAGAGCGTTGTACTCGGCGATCTTGCGGGCAAGGAACCGGTCGATCAGGCGGGATTTCTCGGCTGCGCCACGTGGCGTCAGCGCGTAAGCGAAGCGTTGCCGCCGGTCTGTGCTCTTGCGCTCGGATACACGCACGAGGCCCGCATCGGTCACGACCTTGAGCTGTGCGTTCAAGCTGCCAAGGCTGATCCCAAGCGCTTTCGCCATCGCGCGTTGGGACGCCTCCGGCGCAGTGTCGAGCTGGCGCAGCAGGCGGAACAGAAGGTCTTCGTCTTGAAGTGCGGCGGTGGGCATGGGTGTGCAACATGTATGTTCAAGATTGAACATATGTCAGACATGATGCAGCCAGTAAAGATGTTTGTTCAAGTGTGAACAGTTTATTTCCGAGGCCGCTGAACCACATAACTGCGCTTGGCCTCTGATGCTGCGCGTCAGTTCTGCGACACCAGTTCATCCCCGGTGGTCTGTCCTTCGAAGAAAGCCACCTCTCTCACGCCCGGGTGCCCGGGAGTATCTCTGTTGAAGCCACCACGGTTGACCGCGACACTATTGGTGCCGCCCGCGATCGATCCTCCGTCGTTCCCTGCGAGGACGGGATTTCTGAACGATGATTGATCGACGAGGTCGCCGTTCACGTAGAGGGCAAGTCCGCCGCTCGCATTCAACGAGCCCTCGATCGTGTAGGTCCCCTCCTGCACCTGCCAGGCGGCTTCTCCGCGCGACCCAGATTCGCCGGTGCTACGGCCTGACCCGGCTTGCAGATAAAGCATACCATCATGCTGATACAGGATAATGCCGGCCCCGATTCCGCCGGTCTCGAAGATGATGCCCTCGTCATCGGCGCTGAAGGTCACTTCAGTGGCGAATGACACCTCTCGGATGTTGGGCAGGTCGAACAGACCCAGGCCCGGGTTGTCCCAAAGCGCGGTCTGTGCAAGCCCCGCCGTTGCGGCCACGAAGGCGAAGCCCGGCCTGACCTGGAAGTTGGAGAGTGCGTTGGCGATGTCACCTGAAAGGTTCTCGATACCGCTGGACACAACGGTCGTGGCGGCAAAGCCGAGACCCACCAGTGCACCGGTCAAGACGACCCAGTCTACTGTAATCGCACCGCTCTCATCAGCGACGAAGCTGGTTTCACTCATTACGCGTTCCACTTGCACACATGCTCTGTAGGGCAATCGATAGCGGCAAAATGTGACGAAACTTGGGAAAACTGCGCGAAACTCGGTGGACTGGCGTGGGGGCTACTCGGCTGCGTCCACGGGGGCGGCATAGGCCCCGGCGTCCGTCGTCGTTTCGCCCTCCTGCTCGGCAAGGAACTTTTCGGCGTCTAGGGCTGCCATGCAGCCCATGCCTGCGCTGGTCACGGCCTGCCGATAGACATGATCGGTCAGGTCGCCCGCGGCGAACACGCCGGGGATCGAGGTGCGGGTCGTGCCCGGCTCGACCTTCACGTAGCCGCCGTTGTGCATCTCGAGCTGGTCCTTGACCAACTCGTTGGCCGGCGCGTGGCCGATGGCGACGAAGAACCCCTTGCAGGGGATTTCCGTGATCTCGCCGGTGTCCACGTGCTTCGCGCGCACGCCCTCGACGCCGCGCGGCTCTTCGCTGCCGATCACCTCATCGACGGTATGGTTCCAAAGAACCTCGACCTTGGGATTCTTGAACAGACGGTCCTGCATGATCTTTTCGGCGCGCAGGCTGTCGCGGCGGTGGATGAGCGTGACCTTCGAGGCGAAGTTGGTCAGGAACAGCGCCTCCTCGACCGCGGTGTTGCCGCCGCCGATCACTACGATCTCTTGCCCGCGGTAGAAGAACCCGTCGCAGGTGGCACAGGCCGAGACGCCGAAGCCCTTGAAATGCTCTTCCGAAGGCAGCCCGAGCCATTTCGCTTGCGCGCCCGTCGCCAGGATCACCGCGTCGGCGGTGTAGGTCGTGCCGCTGTCTCCCTCGGCCACGAAGGGCCGCTTTGACAGATCGAGCGAGGTGATGTGATCCGAGATGATCTCGGTCCCCATTTCCTTCGCATGCGCCTCCATCCGGACCATCAGGTCTGGGCCCATGACGCTGGCGTCCCCCGGCCAGTTTTCGACATCGGTCGTGATCGTCAGCTGACCGCCGGGCTGGATGCCCTGCACCAGGATCGGCTCGAGCATGGCGCGGCTTGCGTAGACGCCGGCGGTGTAGCCTGCGGGACCGGAGCCGATGATCAGAAGGCGGGTGTGGCGGGTGGCAGCGTCGGACATGGGTCCCCCTCGTGGCACGGTCTCGGGATGAATGGTGGCACGTGACCCTTGGCCCCGCGCTTTCAACCGATATATCCCCGCCCGGGACATGATGAAAGACCTGTGGGGCGGGGTTGCGTCCTGCGCGGGAATGTTCCATTTATTGCGCGGGTGCGAAATAAAATTGCGCGGGCCTTGGGGCTCGTGGTCAGATTCGAAAATCGCGTGAGGGGACCGGACCACATGCCACAGACAAAGCTCGATCCGATCGACCGTCGGATCCTTGCCGAACTGCAAGGCGATGGGCGCATGACCAATGTCGAGCTCGCCAAGCGGGTCGGCATCTCGGCCCCGCCTTGCCTGCGCCGCGTGCGAACGCTGGAGGAGGCGGGTTATATCCGCGGCTATCACGCCGATGTCGATCCGCGCATGCTGGGGTTCGAGGTTCAGGTTTTCGCGATGGTGGGCCTGCACAGCCAGGCCGAGGCCGACCTCGTCGCCTTCGAGGACCGCTGCCGGGACTGGCCGCTGGTGCGCGAGTGTCACATGCTGAACGGCGAGATCGACTTCATCCTGAAATGCGTGGCGCCCGACCTCTCGACCTTCCAGAGCTTCCTGACCGGCCAGCTGACCGCGGCGCCCAACGTGGCGAGCGTGCGCACCTCGCTGGTGATCCGCGGCTCGAAGGATGCGCCGGGCGTGCCCTTCGACGTGATGGAAGAGCGGTTGAGCCAGACCGCGTGACCTGAGGGCGCCCCATGCCGAACCCATCCGGCTCTCTGTCCGAGCGGTTCGCTCATGCCATGAAGCTTGCGCAATCGGGCGACCGGGAAGGCGCTTTGGCCAGCCTCGCGCTGCTGAATACGCTTCGGCCCAACACGCCTGAAATCCTGTTCAATATCGGAAAGCTCGAACTGGAACTCGGGCGGCCCGAAGCCGCAGAGAAACCCTTGCGCGTCGCCCTGAAGCTGCGCCCGAAGGAAGCCGCGATTTGGCAGGCGCTTCATGCCGTGTTGACCGGGGCCGAGCGTCGCAAGCTCGAGCGTGAGGCCGGCCGCGCAGGTATCGTGCTGGGCAGCGAGGCGGATGTGGCGCCCGTTTACGAAGCACTTCGGAAAGGTGCGCACGACACGGCCGAGGCCTTGGCACTGGCGCTGGTCAAGGCTGCGCCTGGTGCGGTCGCCCCGGCATTGGCCCTGGGTGAGGCGCGTATGGCGCGCGGAGCTTGGGCTGGCGCGCTGGGACCACTGGAAAAGGCCCATGAAAGGGCACCGAACCTGGCGCGCGCCGGTGCCGCGCTTGGCGAAACCCTGGCGCAGCTTGAACGCTTTGCACGGGCGGAACCCCTTTTGCAGACCGCGGCCGAGGCGGGAGGGCGTGCGCGCTTGCCACTTGCGCGCATGATGCGCCGGACCATGCGGACGGAAAACGCTGTCGAGATCCTGCAGAAGGCCCTTTCCGAGGCAAAGTCGGATCGCGCGCTTGAAGAAGAGCTTGCATTGGCATTGGCCGATCTTGGGGACGGTGCTGCGGCCATGAAGGCCGCCGATCGCGCGATCGCGCTTGGCTCACCATCCGTGCCGATGATGCGGCGCGTCGCCGACGCCCTGCAATCGGCAGGGGCCAGCGATGCGGCGGAGAAGGCGATCGCCGCAGCACTAAAGGTGTCGCCGGATCATCCCGACCTTCTGACGCATCAGGCGCAGTTGCGTCAGTCCTCCGGCGATCTCGCATCGGCCGAAGCCGAGCTGCAGGCGATCATCGCCGCGCATCCTGCGGCTGCCGAAGCCTGCCGCGCCTATGTGAACGGGCGCCGGATCGAGCCGGATGACAAGACCGCCGACATGATTCTCGCGCGGGTCGCGGACCCCGCGCTTCCGCGCAATGCGCGCCGCGTCCTGCATTTCGCGGCGGCGAAGATACGCATGGACCGCAAGGACCCGACCGCCTTCGAGCACCTTCGGACGGCGAACCGTATCTCGGCCGAGATGTTCCCCTACTCGTTCGATGCGGACGTCGAAGAGGCGCGGCGGCTGGTTTCGGATTGGTCGACCCTGTCGGAATGGGCGCCCGAAGGTCCGCAGGACAAGGTGTTGTTCGTCACGGGCCTACCGCGGTCGGGCACCACACTGGTCGAGACGATATTGTCGGCACATCCGACTGTCACGGCAGGGGGTGAAATGCCCTTTCTGTCGCGTGCGTCGGCCCCCGCAATCGAGCGTTTGCGCGCCGGTGGCGGTAGCCCGCTGGATTTCGCAGAGGCTGGGCGGCGATACCTGGCGGCAGCACGGCGGCGCACCGGAACCGACGCCGTCTTCACCGACAAGGCGATCTCGACCTTTACGCGCGTCGGTCATGTGGCGGCGGCCCTTCCGGGGGCGCGCATCGTCATCTTGCGCCGCGATCCTCGCGATGTTGGCCTGTCGCTCTACCGAAACATGTTCCCGGATGGGCTATTCCGCTTCACCTATGACCTCGGGCAGATCGGGCGCTACATTCGTCTGCACGATGCGTTGGTGGATTTCTGGTCCAGGGCCTGCCCGGAGCGGGTGCATGTCGTCGACTACGAAGCCCTTACCGAGCATCCCGAGCCGCATATACGCGACCTGCTCGCCTTTTGTGGCCTTGACTGGGACGATGCGTGCCTCGCGCCCGAGAAATCCACGCGCCGGGTTGAGACGCTGAGCTTTTCGCAGGTGCGCGCGCCGATCGGCCGGGCGGCGGTGGCGGGCTGGCGGCGTCATGCCGACGACCTTCAGCCGCTGATCGAGGCGATGGAGGCGACGACCATAGACCTCGGGGCCTGACTGTCGCAGCCCAGACATGAACAGGGCGGCCGTTCTGGCCGCCCGTTCGCAAGCATCCGCGTTGTTTCCGCGTGACGGGTCCGCCTTATCCGGCGGCCTTGGTCCCGGCCGACTTCTCGGCCCGCCGCTCGGCGCGCTTTGCACGCGCCCAGGGCATCTCGACCTGTTCTTTCTTGGCTTCGTTCAGAACCGTCTTCATCCAGCGACGCGTTTTCATCTGCCTCATCCTTCCGTGCATTCTCGTTTCACTCTGCCCGTTCCTTCGGGCTTGAGTGAAATCTGCACCGGCTTTCCGGCAGGGATACGGCAAGGACCTCAACGGACGGTAAATTTGCGGGGCGTTTTTGTGGCGGAGTGCGCGGCGATGCAGGGCAGATTTTGTGGGGATTTCCGCGAAATCGCGTCAAATGCATTTGGAAAATCGGGCAAACTCTTGGCATCTGCTGCCCCGATCGCGCCAAGATCTGGCCGGTCCGGCAACAATTCGGGCGCAAGTGTCCGATTTCACGGCTTTCAGAGACGAATCGCCGAAAGCAGCCTGCCGTAATCCGCCTCGCCCCTGTGGGTCGCGCGGCGGTAGGAATAGAAGCGGTTGGGATCGGCATAGGTACAATGCCGCGTCCACTCTGCCGTCCCGATGCCAGTCGCCCTGAGCCGCATCAGCCCGTAGGCGGGCAGGTCGAACAGGTATTTGCCGTCTGCCCCATTGACGAAGAAGCGTGCGGTCGACGGGTCGTCGTCATGGAAGCGCTCGAAAAACTCTTCCCCTACCTCGTAGTTGGGTTGGCTGATCGAGGGGCCGATCACGGCATGGATCGCCTCGCGTCGGGCGCCGGCCTCGATCATGGCATCGACGGTCGCTTCCAATACGCCCTCGACCGCGCCGCGCCAGCCCGCATGTGCCGCGCCTACCACGCCGGCCTCGCGGTCTGCGAAGAGCACCGGCTGACAGTCGGCCGTCAGAACCGCGATGGCAAGGCCAGGGGTCGCGGTCACAATCGCGTCAGCCTCGGGCCGGTCCGTCGGCACATCGTCCAGGACGACAGCACGCGCCGAATGCACCTGGTGTACGGTCACCAGCCGGTCGGGCGAGACGCCCATCGCGTCCGCCGCCCTTTCGCGGTTCAGCGCCACGATCGCGGCCTGGTCGGACGAGCCGCCGCCACAGTTCAGCCCCTCGAATATCCCGGAGGAGGCACCGCCGCGGCGGCCGAAAAACCCGTGCTTCACCCCGTCGAGGACGGGTGAGGTCAGGATGTCGAGGGTCAGCGTGACGGTCATGTCGGGCCGGGATCGAGGGCAGGGGGCAGAGGGCCGCCCGGTGGCGAAAGGGCAAGCACCCGGAAAAGGTGTCCCATCTCCTGCGGGTGCGTCAACCGCCTGTGGGCTGCGACATGCGCTTCGAGGGCCGCGCCGGTCAGGCCACGGGCCAAGGACTGGGCGCGCTGCGTGATCCCGAGGCGCTCCAGAAATACGCCCTGCGGCGTGAGTGCACTGGCTTTCGAAGGTGCAGCGGAGCGGGCGATGGGCCCGAAGGCCACATGCGCCGTCAGATCGGCGGTGCCGGGGGCCTCCAGCGGGTCGACAGGGGCGTGGCCGCTGAGCGCCTGAAAGGTGTCGCCGATACTTTCGGCGTCGCCGTAGTCGATGATCAGCGCCGCCCCGCCATGGGCGGCCACGCGGCGCCCTATTTCGCCCCCGATGGCCTCGGCCGGGGCGCAGGTCTCGACGATCTGGCCCTCGGCCACCTCGGTGCGGTGCGCCAGCGCCGCCACCGGGGCCGGGGGGCTCAGCCCCCAGATCAGCTTGCCCCCTTCGGCGCCGATCATGCGCTCCGACCAGCCGTCACCGCGGCGCTGGAACTGCCGGATCGGCAGGGCGTCGAAGAACTCGTTGGCGACCAGGTAAAGCGGCCCCTCGGGCAGGTCCGCGACGCTGTCGTGGAAGCTCGGTGCGTGCCCTCCCAGTGCTGCACCCTGTGCTGCGCGCAGCACGGGCGATGCCTCGACAAGGTGCAACTCGACCGCATCGTGAAACCCCGGCACGGCTCGTGTTGCCCTGAGCGCGTCGGCCATCAGCGTCCCGCGTCCCGGCCCCAGCTCGGCCAGCACGATCCGCCCCGGCGCGCCCTGATCCATCCAGACCTGCGCGAGCCAGAGGCCGATCAGCTCGCCAAACATCTGGCTGATCTCGGGTGCAGTGATGAAATCGCCCGCCGTGCCAAGCGGGTCGCGGGTGGCGTAATATCCGTGTTCGGGGTGCAGCAGGCATTCGGCCATGTAATCGGCCACGCTCAGCGGCCCGGTTCGCGCGATGCGCGCAATCAGACGGTCCTTGAGCGCGCTCATGCCGCCCCGCGGCGGCGCGTCACGACCAGCCACAGCCCCAGCGCGATCATCGGCAGCGACAGGAGTTGCCCCATCGTCAGCCCGACCGAGGGCGAAAGCGCGATGGCGAAGCCGATGGGATTGTCGGGGCCGACGAACTGCGCATCCGGCTGGCGCACGAATTCCACCGCGAAGCGCGCGAGCCCGTAGATCGTGAAGAACATCCCCGTCAGCGCGCCCGGCGTCTTCAGCCAACCGCGCCGCCAGGCAAGCCACATCACGACCGCGCCTAGCAGGATGCCCTCAAGCGCCACCTGGTAAATCTGCGAGGGGTGGCGCGCGCACATCTGGCCCAGCTCGGTCGCCACGATGCCCACCGGGCCGGGGCAGTCCTGCGCCGCGGGGCCCGGGAAGATGACACCCCATGGCAAATCCGTGGGCCGCCCCCAGAGCTCGGCGTTGATGAAGTTCGACAACCGCCCGAGGCCTAGGCCGATGGCCACGACCATCGACATGGCATCGGCCACCTGAAGGGGCGGCACCTTGTTCATGCGGCAGAACAGGAACCCCGCCACCGCGACCCCGATCAGCCCGCCGTGAAACGACATGCCCCCCTGCCAGATCTGCAGGATTTCAGCGGGGTTCTGCAGGTAATATCCCGGCTGGTAGAACAGGACGAACCCCAGCCGCCCGCCCAGGATCACGCCCAGCACCACCGCCGTCAGAAGCCCCTCGACCTGCGCGGGCTGCATGGGCGCGGTGTCACCCGGCCAGAGTGCGGGGCGCTTGACCGCCTGCACGATCAGCCACCATCCCGCCAGCAACCCCGCGATATAGGCCAGCGCATACCAGCGCAGCGCGAAGCGGAAGGTGCCGATCTCGATCGCGAAAAGCTCGGGGCTGAGATCGGGGAAGAAGATGGCAAAGGGCATGTCGTTAGGTCCGCTTGGGCCGGGTTGCGGCCATGGGTGTGGCGGGGCTGCGGCGAAGTCAACCTTGATCCGGGCGGATCAGGGGGCCATATCCAGACCGGACAGCCGAGGAGCCGTGCCATGCAGACCCGCAACAAGATCATGGAAGACATCAGCCAGCTGATGACCAACGCGATGGGCGTGGCCCAGGGCGCGAAGGAAGAGGCCGAGACGGCGATGAAATCCATGATGGACCGCTGGCT
>CAZVQL010000059.1:0-13332 GCA_964629305.1 uncultured Roseicyclus sp. | reverse complement strand
AGGCGCCGTTGTCGAGGTAGACCAGCGGCTTGCCGTTCACCTCGCGCGAGAGGATCGGGAAATCTGCACGGATCTTGTCGATGTCATAGGTCATTCAGGCGGGGGGTCCTTCGAAGGTGACGCCGAGCAGGGTGAGGATCAAGCTCAAGACGAAAAGGATGGTGAACCCCGACAGGATGGTCATGACGAAGATCATGCCCAGCGAGGTGAAACCGTGCAGCGTGGCGATGAAATTCACCAGAAGCCAGAAGAAGAGGCCCACGGCCAACAGCGTGATGATCGCGGCCATCGGCGGCACGATCAGCACGGCGGCCAGTTGCAGGACCTGCACGCAGATGAAGATGAACTGAAGCCAGACGACCAGCGCCAGCGCCTCCTCGAAGCGGCCCATGCCGCCGAACATGCGCCCGATATGCGTGATCGCGTGCGCCATGAGGAAAAGGAAGGCCCCCTGCAAGAGCCCCGCGGTGATGGGCGAGCCCACAAGCGGGCCGGTCAGTGCGCCGTCCTCGGGCAGGCCCGCGAGAAGGTAGAGCAGATCGCCCAGAAGCATCGACAGGACGACGACGAGGGCAAAGGCCAGCCAAAGCGCCTGTTTCGGCAGGCCGAGGGCCAGCACCGTCTCTGCCCCCTCGCGGGGGTTCGAGACCGTGTCGCGCGCCATGCGCAGCAGGTTTCCCATGGTCAAAAGCTGGCTCATTCCGCCGTCTGCGCCTCCGGCTTGCGTTCCGCCTCACGCAAGGAGATGCCCCAGAACAGAAGAAAGACAACCGCCCATAGGATACCGGTTCCACTTGCCGCAGGACCGGGGCCGATGAACCCTGCAACCATCCCGTAAAGCAGCCATGCCGGGGTCGCCGCCAAAAGCGCCCAGAACAGGGCGAGACGGGCCGTGTAGTAGGACCCTTGCCCCCCGAATATGCGCGCGATCACATGGCTGAGGCCGCCGATTGCGTAAAAAGCGATGGGCCAGATCATCAGCCACGCGAAGAAGGTGATCGCCAGACGCGCCTGAAGGGGCGCGCCCTGATCGGGCAACAGGGCCTCTTCGCGCGAGATGATGGGCCATTGACCGACGAACATCAGCCCGCAGCCCAGCATCAGGAACATGAGCGCGCGATCCTCGCGCTGGCCCATCGCCAGAAGCCTGCGCATCACCTGGCGGGGGCGCCGCCAGGTGGCCACGATATCGGAGGAAACCGCCACGTCAGCCCTTTCTGCGCCGCTCCAGCCACTGTTGCAGGCGCAGGCGGATGTCATCGGCAAGCCGCTCGTCCTCGATCTCCTGGATCGCCTCGTCGAGGAAGGCGATGACCAGAAGGTCGGTCGCGATATCCGTCGGCACCCCGCGCGAGCGCAGGTAGAACAGCGCCGTTTCGTCGATCGCACCGGTAGTCGAGCCGTGCGAGCAGCTGACGTCATCGGCGTAGATCTCAAGCTCGGGCTTGGCGAGGAACGAGGAATCTTCGTCCAGAAGCAGCGACTGGCTGATCTGGTAGCCGTCCGTCTTCTGCGCGTCGGGCTTCACCAGGATCTTGCCCTGGAAGACACCGACGGCACCGTTGCGAAGCACCTTCTTGAAGACCTGCCGGCTTTCGCAGTTGACCGCGTCATGGGTGATGAAGACCGTGTCGTCATGGTGGAAATCGGCGGTCTTGCCGTCGCCCATCGCCGCACCCGCCACGTGGGCCACGGCGTTATCGCCAGTCAGCTCGATCACATGCTCGTTGCGCGTCATCACGCCGTTGGCGGTCAGGGTGAAGGACTTGTAGATGCTCTCCTCCCCCAGCCGCGCGAACATGTGGGTGGCTGCGCGCCGTTCGTGGTCGCGGCCCTGCGCGCGGACATGGTGGAAACCGCCGCGGTCGGCGACGCTGATCTCCATGCACTTGTTGAAGCGCGCCGCCGCCGGCCCGTTCTCGAGGATGGTCAGGTCGCCCCCCTCCTCGACCCGCACGACATGGTGCAGGGTCGCGTCCGAGCTCTCGGAGCGGTGCAGGTAGATCAGGCTGATGGGCTTTTCGACCTTGCCGGTGGCGCGGATCACGACACCGTCGGTTGCATAGGCGGTGTTGAGTGCGGCCAGTGGGCGGGCCACGGGCGTTTGCCCGGCGGTTTCCAACACGCCGTAGAACTCGCGGGCCCAGTGGATGTCTTTCGACATGGCATCCGAAAGCCGCTCGATCTCGACGCCCTCAAGGCTCAGGTCATCGGACGCCTCGGCATCGAAGACGCCGTCGACGAAGACGATCTTCAGCCGGTCGATCCCGTCATAAAGCGGCACCTCACCGCCGGCCTCGAATATCGCCGCACGCGTGGGCACGACCTGTGTCAGGCTCGAGGGGTCGGTGTATTTCCAATACTCGTCGCGCCGCGTGGGCAGGCCCATGGCCCGCACCCGCGACAGCGCCGCGCCGCGCGCCTCGGTCGCCCACGCGGCACCACCGGGCATGTCCAGCGCGGAAAGCCGCGCCTCGGTCAGGTCCTGTTTTGCTTGGGCAACCGCCATCACGCCACCTCGTTCAGGATGTCGGCATAGCCGTTCTGTTCCACTTCCAGCGCCAGCTCGGGGCCGCCCGTCTTCACGATGCGGCCGTCGGCCATGATGTGCACCACGTCGGGTTTGATGTGGTCCAGAAGCCGCTGGTAGTGCGTGATGACGAGAAAGCCGCGCCCCTCGGAGCGAAGCGCGTTCACGCCGTCCGACACCAGCTTCATCGCGTCCACGTCGAGGCCGCTGTCGGTCTCGTCAAGGATGCACATCTTCGGCTCCAGCATCGCCATCTGGAGGATCTCGTTGCGCTTCTTCTCGCCGCCCGAGAAACCCACGTTGACGGGGCGCTTCAGCATGTCGGCGTCGATCTTCAGATCCTTGGCCTTGGCGCGGATCAGCTTGAGGAAATCGCCCGCGCTGATCTCATCCTCGCCGCGTGCCTTGCGCTGTGCGTTCAGCGCGGTGCGCAGGAAGGTCATGTTGCCCACGCCGGGGATCTCGACCGGGTACTGGAAGGCCAGGAACAGGCCCGCCGCCGCGCGCTCTTCGGGCTCCATCTCCAACAGGTCTTCGCCCTCGAGCGTCGCGGAGCCCTCGGTCACCTCGTAGCCATCGCGGCCCGAGAGGACATAGGACAGCGTCGACTTGCCCGAGCCGTTCGGACCCATGATCGCGTGGACCTTGCCGGCCTCGACCTCCAGGTCGACGCCCTTGAGGATCTGCTTGTCCTCTTCCTCCAGCTTCACGTGCAGGTTCTTGATGCTCAGCATGTGCGTATCCTCTTTCGTCTCGTCTTGTGTGATCGTGGCTCAGGCCACGGAACGTGGGGCGGTGTCGGCGCTCAATTCGGCCGGGAAGTGTCGGAGCAATGCGTCACGGCACGCAGCGATGCCGTCGGCGTGGGGCAAGGGTCCGGTGGTGGCGCGTGCGGCCAATGCCGGCACGTCGTCGATCTCGACCGGATGGGGCATGTAGCGCCCGACCGAGGCGGCATAGTCGAGGTATTTCATCCGCCCCTGTTCGCCGGGGTCCATCCAGGTCGAGGCAATGCCATAGGCATCCGCAACGATCAGCCCGTGCAGGCTGGCCGAAACCACATGTGCCGACGCCGCGATCTCGGCGCAGACCTTTTCCGGCGTGGCGCGGGGGTCTACCAGCTTCAGCCGCGGGTCACGCGCGACCATGCCGGAAATGGCGCGATCCTCCATCTGGCTGTGATGCGGGATCACGGCCACCTGGTCGCGACGGTCCGGGACAGGGCCAAGCGCCTCGGGCGCAAAAAGGCCCGGATCACCGAATTCCGTCATCGGCACACGGCAGATCGCGGCGCCCACGGGCCCACGCAGGATGCGGATGTCGAGGTTGTCCAGAAACTCGCGCCGGAAGATCGGGTTCAACAAACCCGTCCCCCAAAGGATCGGCCGGGCTCCGCGCGCCGGTGGGTCGGCAAAGAACCTGGCCAACACGTGCATCAGCGAGCCGATGGCGAAAAGCTGCGCCTGTTTCGGGCGCACGTTCACCACCTCACGCCCCGAGATCCACGCCACAACCCGCTGGCTCAGCGTGTCACCGAAATTCGGCGCCGGCCAATGATAAAGCCGGATGGGATCCTGCGTTGCCGTCATTCCGCGGCCCTCTCGACGGCGTGCTCTTCAGGCAGCGGGGCGCTGGCGGGCAGACGGTCGATATAGGCATGAATACCGTCCAGCGCGATCACGTTGCGCCGGGCCAGCTCCGCCATGGCCGTAACGGCAAGGTCCTGCGTCAGCAGCACCGTGTCAGCGAGAATGGCGAGGTGCTTGAGCTCTTCGTCCGCAAGGCGTGACAGATCTGTCAGACCGCGCACCAGAACCGCGTCCCCGTCGCTGAGTTGCGACCGGTAGCGGCCGCGCTTCAGCCTCTGGGTCAGGGCGTTGCGAAAACCGATCGTCTTGAAAAACAGGAACTTGTGCAGATGGAAGCCATGCACCGCCAGCGCGGCCAGTTGATCGTGCAGAAGCGGCTGATCGCGGTAGATGGGAAGCGCGGCCACCTCGGTGATGACGGCCAGCGCACGCGACAGCTTTTCCGGACCGTTGCGGAAAACCAGGCACTCTCCGCCCTGCACGTCGATCTTGAGCAGATCGAACTGCGGCAGGTCCTCGATGTCGTCAAGCCGCGTTGTCGGCAGCGACACCCGCTCGACCACGTCGATCCTGCTCCCGTATTGGCCGAGGCGGTCTGCAAAGGCGCGGTCGGGTTCAAGAAGCGAGGTAAAGCCGCTGTCCGAGCAGACATGCAGCGTGGCGTCGGACCCGTCGCCGACGGCCCCGTTGATATAATGCTCGTTCGGCCCCTTCGCCGCGATCAGCCGGTCATAGGCGTCGGGCTGCGGCTCGAACCCCCAGACGTCGCAGCCGCCGATCGACAAAAGGCCCGCATAGGGCGTCTCGTCGAGCGGATTGGCCCCGATGTCGACGACGCGCGTCAGCCGGTCGGCCTGCAACAGGTCGATCAGCGCGCGCGCTCGGTCGGCATCGAAAGGGGCGGACATGGGCCGTTACTCCAGCGTCACGGCCGTGCCCGAGGCCGACACCATGAGCATGTTGTTGATGACCTCGTAATCGAGGTCGACACCGACGACCGCATTGCCGCCCATCTGGCGCGCGCGGTCCTCCATCTCCTGCAAGGCCACGGTGCGTGCCTTGCCCAGCTCTTCCTCGTAGGCGCCGGAGCGACCGCCGATGATATCGGTGATCCCGGCAAAGAGGTCGCGAAAGACATTCGCGCCGAGGATCGCCTCGCCGACGACGATGCCGTGATAGGTCGCGATGCGGCGTCCCTCGACGCTGGGTGTGGTGGTGACGATCATTCTGCGCTCCCGTGCCGGGTCGCGGGCTTCAGCCCACCGACCCTTCCAGCGAAATCGCGACCAGCTGCTGCGCTTCCATCGCGAACTCCATCGGCAGCGCCTGCAGTACCTCGCGGGCGAAGCCGTTGACGATCAGCGCCACCGCCTCTTCCTCGCCCATGCCGCGGGACTGGCAGTAGAACATCTGGTCATCGTCCACCTTGGAGGTCGTCGCCTCGTGTTCCACGCGGCTCGAGTTGTTCTTGACCTCGATATAGGGAACCGTGTGCGCGCCGCACTTGTCCCCGATCAGAAGGCTGTCGCACTGCGTGTAGTTGCGGCTGTCCTTGGCCTTGGGGTGCATCGAGACAAGCCCGCGATAGGTGTTCTGCGCGCGGCCCGCGCTGATCCCCTTGGAGACGATGCGCGACTTCGTCCGCTTGCCCAGATGCACCATCTTGGTGCCGGTATCGGCCTGCTGGGCGTTGTTGGCGATGGCGATCGAGTAGAACTCGCCCTGGCTGTCGTCGCCCCGCAGGATACAGGATGGATACTTCCAGGTGATCGCGCTTCCGGTTTCCACCTGCGTCCACATCACCTTGGACCGGTCGCCCCGGCAATCGGCCCGCTTGGTGACGAAGTTGTAGATCCCGCCCTTGCCGTTCTCGTCGCCCGGGTACCAGTTCTGCACTGTCGAATACTTGATCTCGGCATCGTCGAGCGCGACCAGCTCGACCACGGCGGCATGCAGCTGGTGAGTGTCGCGCATCGGCGCGGTGCAGCCCTCGAGGTAGGAGACGTAAGACCCCTTGTCGGCGATGATCAGCGTCCGCTCGAACTGGCCGGTGTTCTCGGCGTTGATGCGGAAGTAGGTCGACAGCTCCATCGGGCAGCGCACGCCCGGCGGCACGTAGACGAAAGAGCCGTCCGAGAAGACAGCGGAATTCAGCGTGGCAAAGAAGTTGTCGGTGATCGGCACGACCGAGCCGAGGTACTTCTTCACCAGGTCGGGGTGCTTCTGGATCGCCTCGGAGATCGAGCAGAAGATGACGCCGGCCTTCTCAAGCTCTTTCTGGAAGGTGGTCCCGACGCTGACCGAGTCGAAGACGGCATCGACGGCAACCTTGCGGCCCTCGGCCGGCATGTCTTCGGCACCCTCGACACCGGCAAGGATCATCTGCTCCTTCAGCGGGATGCCCAGCTTGTCGTAGGTCGCCAGCAGCTTCGGGTCGACATCGTCCAGCGACTTCGGCTTTTCCGCCATGCTCTTGGGACGCGCGTAGTAATACTGGTCCTGGTAGTCGATGGGCGGGTAGTTCACCATCGCCCAATCGGGCTCGTCCATCTGCTTCCAGCGCTTGAACGCCTGCAGGCGCCAGTCGAGCATCCACTCGGGCTCGCCGTTCTTCTCCGAGATCAGGCGAACGATATCCTCGTTCACGCCCTTGGGGGCGTAATCCATCTCGATATCGGTTTCCCAGCCGTACTTGTACTTGCCGCCCATCGCCTTGACGGTTTCCACGGTTTCACGGTCGACGCCGTCCTTCACCTGCGTTTCCACGATGTCGCTGTCGAGGGCTGCCATGTCTGTCCTCCTGTTCCCGGCCTGTCGCCGGTTCGTCCTGGTCTCGGGCAAGGCCCGTTCGTTGTTCTCTCAGCGCCCGCGCGCCGCCCAGCGGTCCCGCGCGGTGAGCCAGGCCTCGGCGAATGCCATCACCTCGGCCTCCGTCGTCTCCGGCCCCAGCGAGACCCGCAACGCCGAGGATGCCTCGGCCTCGCCAAGCCCCATCGCGCGCAAGACGCCGCTGGCCTTCACCTTGCCCGAGGAACAGGCCGACCCCGCCGAAACGGCGAAGCCCGCAAGGTCCATCTGCATCACCTGAGTCTCACCCTTCCATCCGGGCGTAACCATCAGGCTGGTGTTGGGCAGCCGGGCATTTCCTTTCCCGACAAAAATAGTCCCGTTCGCGCGGGGTTCCAGAGTCTTTTCTAGAATATTTCTAAGTTTGTCCACCCGGTCCCACGCGCCCGATTCAAGATCTTGGGTCGCAGCCAGGGCCGCCGCCCCAAATCCTGCAATCCCGATCAGGTTTTCCGTCCCCGACCGGCGCCCCATCTCCTGCCCGCCGCCGCGGATACGCGCCGCAACGTCCAGTCCGCGCTTCAGGATCAACGCGCCGATTCCCTTGGGGCCCCCGATCTTGTGCGCCGAGACAAAGGCCATCTCGACCCCGGACCAGTCGAAGGCCACGGGCATCTTGCCGAAGCCTTGCGTCCAATCGCTGACCGCCAGCCCCTCGGGCAGTTCCTGCACGATTCCGGTTTCCGAGTTAGCCAGTTGCAGCGTGCTTGCGCCAGGATCGCTGACCGTCACGCGGCCCGCCGCATCGACGGGCAGATCCTCGGTCACCCAGGCACGCACCGCGTCATGCTCGATCGCCGCGCCGTGCAGACCGCGCCCCGCCAGCGCCAATGCCGCCGCTTCCGTGCTGCCCGAGACAAAGACGATGTCGGCCGCTTGCGCCCCCAGCGCCTCGGCCAGTTGCCCGCGCGCGCGCTCCATCACACCCTTGGCCGCGCGCCCCTCCGCATGGACGGACGACGGGTTTCCGACCAGCTCCATCGCCTCCAGCATCGCGGCCTTCGCCTCGGCCCGCAAAGGTGCCGTCGCGTTGTGATCGAGGTAGACGCGCGCCATCCTGCCCCTGCCTTCATCTTTCCAAAAATACGCAAATCCCGGCCGCGTCACCCGCGCGACGTGGACGGATCAGCCTTCGTCCACCACTTCGAACAGCGTCGGCACCGCAGGGCATGGCGTCAGATCGTTCTGCACCACGTCCGACAGCCGCGTCTGGTGCAGGAAGACATAGACATGCGCCGACAGGCTTTCCCACAACCGGTTCGTCATCGACTGCGCCCGGCTGCCCGAGACACCGCCCGACGCGCCCGCGCCCGTGTGCAGCGCGCTCACCGTCTCGTCCACCGCGGCGAAAATCTCGACCACCCGGATCTCGGACGCAGGCCGCGCCAGCCGGTAGCCCCCGCCGGGCCCCCGGACCGAGGCCACAAGCCCCGCGCGCCGCAGTTTCACGAACAACTGCTCGAGATAAGGCAACGAAATATCCTGCCGCCGCGACAGGTCCGAAAGGGGCACCTGCACCCCATCCTTCTGCAGCGCGAGGTCCGCCATGGCGACCATCGCGTAGCGCCCCTTGGTGCTGAGCTTCATCGCGGTCCTACCCCCTGCAATGATTGACCTTTGCGGTCGGCGCGCTTAACTGCGAAGCGATCCGGTCCGGGCGTGTCCGCACCGGCAAGAAGTTGGAACGGTTCTAGGGAGCGCCCGGCACCCCGTCAAGCGGGCGCACCCGAGGACCACCTGAAGGAGAGATGGATTGCCCGAGGTGATTTTCCCCGGCCCCGAGGGCCGGCTCGAAGGCCGCTACCACCCGCAAAAGGCCAAGGACGCGCCGATCGCCATCATCCTGCACCCGCATCCACAGTTCGGCGGCACGATGAACAACCGCGTGGTCTATAACCTGCACTACGCGTTTCACAACATCGGCTTCACGGTGCTGCGCTTCAACTTCCGCGGCGTGGGCCGAAGCCAGGGCGAATACGACCAGGGCATCGGCGAGCTTTCTGATGCCGCCTCGGCGCTCGACTATCTTCAGTCGATGAACCCCAACTCAAAGCATTGCTGGGTCGCTGGCTTCTCGTTCGGTGCGTGGATCGGCATGCAGCTTCTGATGCGGCGGCCCGAGATCACCGGGTTCATCAGTGTCTCGCCGCCTGCCAACATGTACGACTTCAGCTTCCTTGCGCCCTGCCCCGCTTCGGGTCTGATCATCAACGGCGCCGCCGACCGTGTGGCCAAGCCGCAGGACACGCGCATCCTCGTGGACAAGCTGCACGAGCAGAAGGGCATCACGATCACCCATGAAGAGGTCGAGGGCGCCGGCCATTTCTTCGAGCCGCCGCACATGGACCCGATGATCGAGAGCGTTCAGGCGTATGTGAAGCGGCGCCTGACCGAGAACACGCGGTGAGCCGCCCATGAGCCGGATCGCGGAAGAGCTGGCCGATCAGCTGGCGCAGGACACCATCAAGGCCGCCGAGGCGCTCGGTGACGAGCGGCTGATCGAGACGATCGCGCAGTCGGTCGGTGCCTCCTCGCCCACGACGGAAGAGTTGTTCCGCACGCTCGTCCGCGTGCGCGTGGCCGAGGCGCGGGCGCGCAAGCTGTTGGAAAGCCGGCTTGCCGCGGCCCGGGACAAGGCGGTGTCGTCACCACCGCCCACCGACACGACCGGCTGACAACCGCGGCAACGCGCCACGGTATACAATCGCATACCATTCTTCCCCGACCTGGTCCGATCCGCTAGACGGCCCCTGACGCAACCCGCCAGGACCGGAGGCCGCCCATGTCCAAGATCAAGGTCGAGAACCCCATCGTCGAGATGGACGGCGACGAGATGACCCGCATCATGTGGGATTTCATCAAGCAAAAGCTGATCCTGCCCTATCTCGATGTCGACCTGCTCTACTACGATCTTGGCATCGAGGAGCGCGACCGGACCGAAGACCAGGTCACCATCGACGCCGCCGAGAAGACGAAAGAGGTGGGCGTCGCGGTCAAATGCGCCACGATCACCCCCGACGAGGCCCGCGTCGAGGAATTCGGGCTGAAAAAGATGTGGCGCAGCCCCAACGGCACGATCCGCAACATCCTGGGCGGTGTCGTTTTCCGCGCGCCGATCATCTGCCGCAACGTGCCGCGGCTGGTTCCCGGCTGGACGAAGCCCATCGTGATCGGGCGCCACGCCTTCGGCGACCAGTACCGCGCGACGGACATGAAATTCCCCGGCCCCGGCAAGCTCAGCATGAAGTTCGTGGGCGAGGACGGTACCGTCATCGAGCACGAGGTCTATGACGCCCCCGCCTCGGGCGTTTTCATGGGGATGTACAACCTCGACGACAGCATCCGCGATTTCGCGCGGGCGTCGATGAACTACGCCCTCAACCTGGGCTGGCCGCTCTATCTCTCGACCAAGAACACGATCCTCAAGCAATACGACGGTCAGTTCCTGCAGATCTTCGCCGAGGTCTACGAGGCGGAATTCGCCGACCGCTTCAAGGCGGCGGGCATCTGGTACGAGCACCGGCTGATCGACGACATGGTCGCCTGCGCGATGAAGTGGAACGGCGGCTTCGTTTGGGCCTGCAAGAACTACGACGGCGACGTGCAGTCCGACACGGTCGCGCAAGGCTTCGGTTCGCTCGGGCTGATGACCAGCCAGCTGATGACGCCCGACGGCAAGATCGTTGAGGCCGAGGCGGCGCACGGCACCGTCACCCGCCACTACCGCCAGCACCAGAAGGGCGAGGCGACCTCGACCAACTCGGTTGCCTCGATCTACGCGTGGACCGGGGGCCTCAAGCACCGCGCGAAGCTCGATGGGAACGAGCCGCTGACGCATTTCGCCGAGACGCTCGAACGCGTGGTGGTCGAAACCGTCGAAGCGGGCTTCATGACCAAGGATCTGGCCCTGCTCGTCGGACCCGATCAGAAGTGGCTCACGACGATGGGATTTCTCGAGAAGATCGACGAGCGGCTGAACGCGGCGCTGGCCGGCTGACGCTCAGTCCAGCGCCTCGATCAGCACAAGATCCCGCTCGGAGGCGCCCTTCGCATGGCTCAGCGCCTCCTGGTAGGTGGCGCTTTCGTAGCACGCGTTGGCGGCCTCGAGGCTCGGGAAGCGCGCCACCACGTTCCTCGGATGGGCGCGCCCCTCTTTCTGGATGGCCTGACCGCCGCGGGCAAGGAACTCCCCGCCATGTTCGGCGATGGCCTTGGTGGCGAGCGCCGCGTAGCGGGCGTAGGCCTCGTCATCGGTGACGGTCACATGGGCGACCCAGAACGCTCCAGGCATGGCTTAAACCCCTTTCAGAACATCTTCCGCGGCCTTGATGGCCGCAGCGGCATTCGCGGCATCCTTGCCGCCGCCTTGCGCGAAATCGGGGCGGCCACCGCCGCCCTTGCCGCCCAGCTGTTCAACGGCAGCGCGCACGAGGTCGACCGCCGAAAGCCGCCCTGTCAGATCCTCGGTCACGCCCGCGGCCACGGCTGCCTTTTCGCCCGTGTCGGCGATCAGAAGCACCGCGCCCGACCCCAGCCGCGCCTTGTGCTCGTCGATCAGCCCGGCCAGATCCTTGCCGGTCACGCCGGTCAGCGACTGGCCGTGAAAGGCGATGCCGTTCACCTCGTGCGCCTCGGGCGCGGCCTGACCTGCACCGCCCGCCATGGCCAGTTGACGGCGCAACTGCGCGACCTCGTTCTCAAGCTTCTTGCGCTCATCCTTGAGGCTGCGCACACGTTCAAGCAATTCACCGGGCGTCGCGTTCATCTCGGCGCTCAGCGCGGCAACGCGATTGTCCTGTTCGGAAAGGTATTCGAAGGCCGCAGGGCCGGTCAGCGCCTCGATCCGGCGCACGCCCGCGCTCGAGGCGCTGTCACCAAGCGCCACGAAAACCCCGATATCGCCCGTCTGGCGCACATGCGTGCCGCCGCAAAGCTCGATCGAATAGGTCTTGCCGTCGGTGCCCTTGCCCGACCCCGGCTGCGTGCCCATCGAGACGACGCGCACCTCATCACCATACTTCTCGCCGAAGAGCGCTTGCGCGCCCAGACCGCGGGCGTCGTCCGGCGTCATGATCCGCGTCTCGACGGGGGCGTTCTGGCGGATGAAGTCGTTCACTTCCCGCTCGACCTGTCCCAACTCCTCGGCCGAGAGCGCCTTGGCATGGCTGAAGTCAAAGCGCAGCCGGTCGGGCGCGTTGAGCGAGCCGCGCTGCGCGACATGATCGCCAAGCGCGCGGCGCAGCGCCTCGTGCAGCAGGTGCGTGGCCGAGTGGTTCGCGCGGATCGTCGTGCGGCGCGCGTGGTCGACGGCCAGCTCTGCGCCCTGCCCCGGCTTCACTTCGCCCTCGATCACCTCGGCCATGTGCAGGAAGACGCCCGCGACCTTCTTCGTGTCCGACACATGTGCCGTGCCGGTCGCCGTGCGGATGGTGCCGGTATCGCCCACCTGGCCGCCCGATTCCGCGTAGAACGGCGTCTGGTTCACCACGATCGTGACCGTCTCACCCGTCTTTGCAGCCTCGATCGCCGCGCCGTCGCGCACCAGCGCCAGCACCTGCCCCTCGGCCAGCTCGGTGTCGTAGCCAAGGAATTCCGTCACCCCATGCTCTTCAGCGAGGTCGAACCAGATCGCGGCGTCGGCCTGTTCGCCCGAGCCCGCCCAAGCGGCGCGCGCCTTGGCCTTCTGCGCCTCCATCGCGGCGTCGAAGCCGTCGGTATCGACCGAACGACCCTTTTCGCGCAAAGCGTCCTGCGTCAGGTCCAACGGGAAGCCGTAGGTGTCATAAAGCTTGAAAGCCGCCTCGCCCGGCAGTGCCGCGCCCTCGGGCAGGGTCTGCAACTCGTCGTCCAAGAGCTTCAGACCGCGGTCGAGCGTGGTGCGGAAACGCTCTTCTTCCAGCTTCAGCGTCTCGGTGATCAGCGCCTGCGCGCGGCCCAGTTCCGGGTAAGCCTGCCCCATCTGCTGCACCAGCGCGGGCACCAGCCGATGCATCAGCGGGTCCTTCGCGCCCAGCAGATGCGCGTGCCGCATCGCGCGCCGCATGATCCGGCGCAGCACGTAGCCGCGCCCCTCGTTCGAGGGCATGACCCCGTCCGCGATCAGGAAAGAGGTCGAGCGCAGGTGATCCGCGATCACACGGTGATGCACGTTCTTCGGCCCATCGGGATCGACACTGGTGGCGTTGGCCGAGGCCTCGATCAGCGCGCGCATCAGGTCGGTGTCGTAATTGTCGTGCTTGCCCTGCAACAGCGCGCCGATCCGTTCCAGGCCCATGCCGGTGTCGATGGACGGGTTCGGCAGGTTCTCGCGCCGGCCATCGGCGAAATCCTCGAACTGCATGAAGACGAGGTTCCAGATCTCGATGA
>CAZVQL010000058.1:0-13347 GCA_964629305.1 uncultured Roseicyclus sp. | reverse complement strand
GGCGCGAGACGGGCGGCGACAGCTACCGCCGCCTGCGCGAGGCGTTCGAGCGGCTGTCGGGCACGCGGATCGTCACCAACATCCCCACCGGCGATACGGTCACGACCACCGGCTTCGGGCTGATCGAGGAATGGCGGATCGTGCGCCGCACGGCGTCGGGGCGGATGGTGTCGGTGTCGGTCACGCTGTCGGACTGGCTGTTTCGCGCGGTGCTGGCGCGGTCGGTGCTGACGCTGGCGCCGGGCTATTTCGAACTCAGGAAACCGCTGGAGCGGCGGGTCTACGAGCTGGCGCGCAAGCATTGCGGGCGGCAGCCGCGCTGGCAGGTCTCCATGAAGGTGCTGTGCGCGAAATGCGGCTCGGCCTCGCCGCTGCGGGTGTTCCGCAAGATGATCCGCGACATGGAAAGCGCGGACCTGCTGCCCGACTACCGGCTGGAGATCGTGGCGGGCGACATGGTGCTGGTCACCCCGCGCGCGGCGGTGATCGACGATGGCGATGCCCCGATGCTGTCGGCGGACACGCTGGAGGCGGCGCGTGCGCGTGCGCCCGGCTGGGACGTGTACGCGCTCGAGGCCGACTGGCGGCGCTACTGGGTCGCCACGGGCCGCCCCCGCCTGCGCAGCCCCGCGCGCGCCTTCCTGGCCTATTGCGCGAAACGCGCATCGTCGGAATAACCGCGAAACGCGCATCGCCCGGATGACCGCGGCGGCGTGCCCGGGCCGGTGGCATGTTTCGCGCGCGAAACGCCACGGCGGGGACTTGACGGTTCGGCCATCTCGGGACAGGAGCGAGGGGTGCAGGTGGTTGCACGGTGTGCGTGTGCGGAGCGGTTGGCGGACATGAACGGGAAAACGGGCGTTCGCGTCATCGCGGACACGCGGCCATGAGGATCTGGCGCGCGGCCGGGACGCTCCTGGCCAGCAGCGGCGCGACCTTCGTGTTGCGGCTGCTGCGCAACGTGCTGATCGCCCGGCTGATTTCCGTCGAGAATTACGGCATCGCCAGCACGTTCGCGGTCGCGCTGTCGTTTCTGCAGATGATGACCAATTTCAACTTCCGCAAGATGCTGATCCAGCACCGGTCCGGCGACAGCGTGGATTTTTCCGGCACCATCGTGTCGCTGGGGATCGTGCAGAACGTCATCATGGCGGCGGGGCTGTATGTCGGGGCAGGGGCCATCGCGCGGCTGTTCAGCCAGCCCGACCTTGTCTGGGCTTACCAGATCGTGGCGATCGCGCCCCTGATCGCGATGCTGCAGCACCCGGACCTGCAGCGCTTCCAGCGCAGCATGCGCTTCGGCAGGTTCGCGGGCGTCGCCCTCGGAACCGAGGCCGTCACGTTGGCCATGGCCTGGCCGCTGGCGCTGTGGCTGGGCGATTTCCGGGTGATGATCGGGATCCTGGTGGCCGACCGCCTGCTGCGCACGGTGCTGAGCCATGTCCTCGCCGAGCGGCCGTTCGTCCTGGGCTGGGACTGGTACATCGTGCGCGAGGGGCTTCGGTTCGGCTGGCCGCTGATGCTGGGCGGGCTGGCGGTCTTCGCCACCCAGCAGGGCGAACGCATCATCGTCGCCAACCGCTTCAGTGCGACCGACCTGGGCTATTTCAGCGCCGCGCTGACCCTGGTCATGCCGGCGGTGCTGCTGACGGGCCAGCTGGTGCAGACGTTCTTCACGCCGCTGCTGGCCCGGGTGCAGGACCACGCCGATCTTTTCCGGACCCGTGCCGGGGCGACGCTGCAGGCGACGCTGTGCGCCGGGGTCGGGGCGTCGCTGGGCTTCGTGCTGCTGGGCCAGCCCGTTCTCGAACTGACCTTCGGGGCGCGCTATGCGCCGGCCGGGCTCCTGGTCGGGCTGGTCGGGATCCTGTTCGCGCTGATGATCCCGCGCGAGGGCGCGACCACGGTGTCGCTGGCCAAGGGCCACACGGTCAGCCTGCTGGCGTCCAGCGTCGTGCGCGTGCTGTTCCTGCCGCTGGCGGTGGCCGCCGCGATCTGGACCGACAGCATCGTGGCGGTGCTGCTGGTGGGGGTGGCGGGGCAGGTCGCAGCCTATGTCTCCGCGCTCGTGCTGCTGCGCTACAGAAGTGGCGTGCGCGGGATTGCGCGCCAGATGGGCCTGCCGCTGGGGCTGGCCGCGCTGAGCCTTGCCGCGATGCTGCAAGGCATCCTCGGCGGCCCCGACCCGGTCATCGGGCCCGGGCCCTCCAACGCGGTCGCCTTTCTGGCCTTCGCGGCGCTGGTCCTGTCATGCCGCGCGATGCAGCGCGAACTGCTGCGCGGGCGCTGAGCCGCCCGGGCGTTCGGGTCCAGTGCGGCTCTAGGCCGCCGTGCCGCCGCGGGCATCGGCCCAGACGTCGGGATCGCTGTTCAGCGCCGCCGGCAGCCAGCCTTTCGTTTCCGCCGCCCTGAAGGCCATCGCGGGCAGGATGCCCGGCCAGTGGCGCAGGAAGGCGGTGGCGACCTGCGGACCCGTCGCGCCGCCGCGGCGCAGCGCCCATGCCAGGAACTGGCCGCTCTGCCGCCGCAGCCAGACCGCGCGGTCGGGGGTCTGCGCGATGTCGTGGGCCAGCATGGTCTTCATGCCGGCAAAGCAGGCCGCGATCAGGTCCGGCGTCGCGGGCGTGTCGTAGAAGAAGCACGCCCGCACCGGGGCGAGCGCGTCGAACACCGCGGGCGGCAGGGTCCGGCGCTGGAATTCGGTGCCCAGCCGCTTCGCCTCGGCCTGTTGCTGCTTGTGGCGCGACACCGACACGGACCCGACATGGACCCGGTAGCGCAGCAGCACGTCGGGCAGGATGACCATCTGCGCGTCCCGATAGGACAGCCGGCACAACAGGTCGAAATCCTGCGTCAGTTCCAGCCCGGGATCGTCGTCGTAGCGGATGGCGCTGCCGTCGGGCAGCTGGCGGCGGAACATGAAGGACGGGTGCGACACGTTCGGCGAGAACCGCAGCGCCCACCGGATCGCCGCCATGTCGCGCGACCGCCGCGTGCGGTTCAGCGCATGCCCGTCGCCGTCCATGCGTTCGAAGTTGCTCCCGACGAGCGTGATGTCCGGATGGGTGTCGAGATAGCGCTTCTGTACCGCCAGCCGGTTCGGCAGGCACAGATCGTCGTCGTCCATCCGCGCCACCAGCGGCGCGCGGACATGATCGAGCCCCAGGTTCAGCGCCCCGGCAAGTTTCAGGTTGTGCGGTGCGGTGACGACCCGGATGCGCGGATCCTCGGCGGCGAGCCGCTGCAGGATCGCGGGGCTGTCATCGGTGGAACAGTCGTCGACGACCACGATCTCGATGTTGCGGAAGGTCTGGTCCATCACGCTGCGCAGGGCGCTTTCGACATGGGCCGCCCCGTTGTGCACCGCCATCAGGACTGAAATTTCGGGGGCCTGGATCGATGGCGACGGCGCCTTGGTCGGGGACATCGGTTCGAGAACTCCGAAAATACTGGAAACACCGCGTTCAGTGATCGGGGGTCGCGTCAGGCTTGTCAATTGTCACGGGGGGCCGGATCGGCGCCGGGTCAGTGCCCGGTCAAGGCCTGGCGCAGCATCCACGCGGCGCGCAGCGCCCGCAGGCGCACCAGGGTCACGGCCCCGCGCCAGCGCTCGCCGGGGCCGTGCAGGCGGGGCGCGCGCAGCAGGCGCGGCAGGTGCGGCACGCTTGACCCCAGCACCGCGAGGCTGCGCAGCGCCCATGTCGCGCGCGCGCGCGGGCCGCGGCCATGCAGCGCGAACATCTCGTCGGTGATCCGGCGCCACTTGCGCACCAGCGCGGGCCAGTCCGACCGGGTCGGGTGGCGCACCCGCAGGTCGTCGGCATAGACCAGCGCGTAGCCCTTCGCGCGGGCCCGCAGGCACCAGTCCTTGTCCTCGGACAGGCCCACGATCATGTCGCCCACATCCGCGAAGACGGCGCGCGCGGTCAGCAGGTTCGCGGTGACCGAAAAGCCGATGTCGCGGATATAGCTGTCCTGCTGGAAGGCGAAGACCGTTTCGAACGCCTCGGCGCCGGACCGGGGCGGGGGGGTTTCGTCGAACGTGTCGATGGCGCCGCCGGCGATGTCGTCCCGCCCGGCGCGGCGCCGCGCCACCGCCAGCCAGTCGGGGTCGGGCACGCAGTCGCTGTCGAGAAAGGCGATATGGGGCGCGCGTGTGTCGCGCACGCCGCGGTTGCGCGCCGCCGCCGCGCCGCGCCGCGCTTCGGTCACGAAGCGGACGTCCGGGTATGCGGCCCGCAGCGGGCCGAGATCGGCGGGGCTGTCATTGTCCACCACGACGATCTCCACCGCGCCGCTGTCGTGTGCCAGTTGGGGGATCAGCGCCGACAGGCAGGTCGCGAGCCTGCCCGGATCGTTGTAATGGGGAATGATCACCGCGAGTTCCGGCGCGGTCATGGGCGCCCCGCACCGTTCGCGGCGGCGGGCGCGATCGTGGCCGCGGGGCAGCCGCGAACGTCGTGCCTCTGGCAGCAGCGCAACATGGTCCGGGCCTCCGCATCCTGTGCCGGTCGTGGATCGGGGGCCGTGCGCGCTTTGTCAAGCGGCGCCCGGGGGCACCGGCGCGGACAGGCCGTGGTTCGCGCGCGCCCCGGCAGTCCCGGCACGCAGGCCGGGATGCGCCGCGGGTAGGGGCGCCGGACGCCGGGCCGCCGCGACCGCACGGACCGCGACGCGGCGCGCGGAAAACCGCCCGAAACCGATCCCGTGGCCCCGGATGCCGTGCGCCAGATCTGGCAGTCTGGCGCGATGCCTGCGATATGTGTTAAAGAGCACGAAGACGATAACAAAAATTAACAAGTTGGTCAGTGTCGTACGGGATGTGCCGGTCGTGAATATTCTCAAGACCCTGATGTTCGGGTCGAAGGGGCAGGTCGTGTCCCTGTATGTCCGGGCCATGATGGCGTGCAAGGCGCGCGGATGGTGGACGCTCTGTTACCGGTTGTCCTACCGGCTGGAGCGCTGCCACAATGTCCATATCTCACCCCGGACGGAGTTCGAGGCCGACCTGCTGTTGCCGCATCCCGTCGGCGTCGTGATCGGAGAATCCGTGCGGCTGGGCAGAAACGTGACCATCTTCCAGGGGGTGACGATCGGCAGCGCCCGGAGCGGAGACGTCGCGCAGGGCCTGCAACCCGTGCTCGGCGACAACTGCACCGTCTTTGCGGGGGCCGTGGTGCTGGGCGGTATCCGTGTCGGCGACAACGTGACCATCGGCGCCAATGCCGTCGTCATACGCGACGTGCCGGATGACTGCACGGTGGTGGGTGCGCCCGCACGGATCATTCGCACGTCGCTTGTGCCCCCGGTCGCGGCGCCCCGCGACGATACGGACGATCGGGCCGACCCCGCGCAGCAAGAGCCGCCCGATCTCGCCCAGGCGGCCCGCGCAAACCTGTCGTGATCCCGTGCGCGGCGGGGCGGCCCGGCCGCGGCCTTGTTGGTGGGGCGCCGTCGTGCATGTTTTCCGTCCAGGATGCCCAGCGGCGCGCAAGACGGTCCCGGGCGGGGGGCAGGCGGCATGATCCACGTGCCGGCGGGTGCGGCGCGCGTTGGCATCATGTCGACCGGCCCCGCGGACCGGTCCTGTCTGCGGGATCCGTCGGCGCCCCGGGTCCCGCAGTGCCCCGGGGCAACAGCGCCCAGCCGATGCCGCAGATGACCACGTCGCCCAGCACGGTGGCCGCGCGCAACGCCAGCGCCACCACCGTGGCCGTGTCGGCGCCGAGATAGGGGGCCAGCCCGGCCACGATCACCGCCTCGCGCACACCCAGCCCGCCCGGCGCGCCCGGTGTGACGAACCCGGCCACATTGGCCACGCCGAACACCGCAAGCGCCACGCTGAACGGCACCGCCTGCGGGGCGAAGGCCGGCAGCGCCAGCCACAGCCCGGCCCCCAGCACCAGGATCAGCCCGCCATGCAGCACCGCCGCGCGGGCCAGCGCCGCGGGCGGCAGCGGCGGCGGCACCAGCGCCCGCAGGCGGCTGGTCGCGGGCAGGCCCCGCGTCAGCGTGCGTGGAAAGACCAGCAACGCCACCAGCACGGCGCCGCCGATCGCGCCGAACAGCACCATCATCCGGACGTCCGGCAGGAACCCGGCCAGCGGCGCGGTGCGCACCGGGTCGGCGAACAGCATCGCCAGCCCCAGCCCCAGCCCGATCCCGATGCCCAGCAACCCTTCGGCCGTGATCGCTGCGCCCGCCGTGGCCAGCGGCACGCCGTGCCGCCGCGCGAGGTAGGCCCGGCCGACGAACTGCCCGACATTGCCGGGCAGGTACTTGCCGATCTGCGTGGCCAGCACCATGCCGACCGCCCGCCGCAGATCCGTGGCCCCGCCGAGCAGGATCCACCAGGCCGCGCCCGCCACCACCTGCCCGGCGACCCAGGCCAGCAGCATCACCGCGACCGCCCACAGCACCGCCGGATCGAGCCAGTCCACGGCGGCGAGGCTGTCCCGCGCGCGCCAGACGAGCCAGCCGATCAGCCCCAGCATCAGGGCGATCACGATGGGTCGAAGCATGCGCATACGCCGGCCGCTCAGCCGTGGCGCGGGTGCGCGGCCCCGGCGCCTGCCCGTTGGAGACGACGGACGATCCCGTGCGACCGCCGGCGGTTCACGGGCGCGGATCCGGCGTGCGGCCGGTGCGGTTCGAAAGACGCGGGGGGCAGGCCAATGGCAACCTCTCACAGATTAAGGCGCGGCCGGACGGGGGCAGGGACCCTTGCCCGTCAGGTATGGGTGCAGACCCCGCACGGCGCAAGACCATAGTGCCGTGCAGGCCGGCCCCCGCGAAACGACCATTTGCGCGGACCGGCGTTTGGACCTATGCTGCGACTGCATAGGCCGGTGTGATCCGTGCGCGGCGGAATTCCTGTTTTGCGAGTGCCCCTTCATGAAGCTCATCGTGCAGATTCCCTGCTATAACGAAGCTGGCACCCTGGCGCAGACCGTGGCCGACATCCCCCGCAGCATTCCAGGTGTGGACATTGTCGAGGTCCTGATCATCGATGACGGATCGAGCGATGGCACGACCGACATCGCGCAGGCTGCCGGGGTCGATCATGTCGTCCACAACATGGCCAATCTCGGGCTGGCGCGCACGTTCCAGCGCGGCATCAATGCGTGCCTCGAACGCGGGGCCGACATCATCGTCAACACCGACGGGGACAACCAGTACCAGGGCGGTTCGATCCCCGACCTGATCCGCCCCATCCTGGAGCGGCGCGCCGACGTGGTGATCGGCGACCGCCGCCCGCACGAGAATCCCGAATTCTCCGCCGTGAAGCGGCTGTTGCAGAAGCTGGGATCGTCGGTGGTCAAGCGGCTTGCGGGGATCGAGGCCGCCGATGCGGTGTCGGGGTTCCGCGCCTATTCGCGCGATGCGGCGATGGGCATCAACGTGATGACGACGTTCTCCTACACGATCGAAACCCTGATCCATGCCGGCCGCAAGGGGCTGACCGTGATGTCGGTGCCCGTCGGGACCAATCCGAAAACCCGGGACAGCCGCCTGTTCACGTCCATGGGCGGCTTCATCAAGAAGCAGCTCGTGACCATGCTGCGTGCCTTCACCATGTACCAGCCGCTGACGGCCTTCGCGCTGATCGGCGCGGTGATGCTGCTGATCGGGTCGGTGCCGATCCTGCGGTTCCTGTACTTCTTCCTCATCGGCGACAGCGCGGGGCGCGTACAGTCGCTGATCCTGGGATCGATGTTCTTCGTGACCGGTTACACGACGCTGATCATCGCGCTGCTGTCGGACACCATCGCCACCAACCGCCAGTTGCTGGAGGCCACGCTGGAGCGCGTGAAGCGGATGGAACTGGAAGGGCGCGGCCCGGCCGCCCCGACGGGAGAGACCGGGCAAACGGGCCACGGAGAGCCGCCCGCCGATGACGCCGCCGCGGCCGGTCCCGTCAAGGTCGCCGCCGATGGCTGACATCCGCACCACCGTCACCGCGCTGGGGACGTTCGCCGACTGGATCATCGCCGGCACGCTCGCGGTGATCGGCACGGCGGTCTACATCGCGGTGGCGCGGGGCGTGCTCGCGCCGCCGGGCACCGAACTGTTCGGCCGGTTCATCTACAACTATTACTTCCTGTCGCTGGTCGAGGGCCGCTTCGACATCCCGGTGCGGATCGTGACGCTGGAAGGGCATTACGCGCCCGACGGGACCGCATACACCTATCACGGGATCGCGCCCCTGCTCACGCGGGCCCTGGCCTGGCCCTTCGTCGACCTGCGCGAGGTGCCGCTGGCGCGCGCCTCGGTCTGTTTCTTCGCCGTTCTCGGCACCGCCGTCTACCAGGTCGTCCTGACCCGGGTGGCGCTGGCCGCGACAGATCCCGGCGCGCTGCGGCGCGTGGCCGTGATCTGCATCGGCATCGCGATCTGGATCGCGGCGCCGGGTCTGCTTCTGGCCGCGAACGGGTCGTTGTACAACGAGCCGATTTCCATCGGCTATGCCGTCGTGGCGATCTGGATCGCGCTGCTGGCGCAGGTCACCTTCTTCGCGCGCCCGCTCGCCGGCGTGCTGGTGCCCATGGCGCTGTGCGTGGCCGTGCTGCTGCATGCCCGGGTGCACGTGGCGGTCGGGCTGGGGACCGGGACGCTGGTGCTCGGCCTGCTCTACCTGCACCAGCGCGGTCTTGCGGCCCTGCGCGAGGCCAGGGTCTGGATCGCGGCGGGTCTCGTGGTGCTGTCGGGTCTTGGCTTTCTGGGGCTCAACATGGCGCGCTTCGGGGATCCCTTCCAGGTGTCGGGCAGCAACGACGAGATCGCGCAGACCGTGGAATACGGCTTCTCGTACTGGTCGGACCTGCTGCCGGACACACCGGCGTTCGACGCGTTCGTGCACGGAACGTTCCACGTGCCGCGAATCCTGCCCAATCTCTTCCTGTATGCGTTCGACTTCCCCGCGACGGCCGTGTCCGACTGGATCATGGCGGCCTATCGCGGGATGTCCGCGGATGTGGCCGCGATCCGGGTCGAGGTGCCGCGCATCGGTTTCGCGCTGCTCTGGGCCCCCTGGATCGCGGTGGTGATCTGCGCCATCGGGATCAGGCGCCCCGACCGGACCGTCCCGGCGCCGGGCGGGGCCGCGGCGCTGCTCGTGGGCACCCTGGTCGCCGCGTTCTTCATGCTCAGCTACGGCACGGTCACACTGCGGTACCGTTTCGAGCTCTGGCCGGCGCTCATCGTGCTGGCGCTGCTGGCGCTGCCGGCCTTCCTGGCCGGGCTGCGAACCGGCGGTCCGTGGCGGCGGGGGCTTTCCGGGCTGGCCCTGGCCGGCGGTCTGGCCGTCTCCGCCGCGACGGCGGTGTCCTATTCCAAGGCGTCGCGGGAACAGGATCTGTTCTCCGTGTGGGACCGGGCCACCTGCGAAGACATGGTCCGCGGCAAGGGATTCGCGGGCGCGGACATAGACCGGCTCTGCGCCCTGTGACGGGGCGCAGAGCCCGGGTCATTGCGTGATCGGCACCAGCGCGAACCAGCCGCGGTCGCACAGCGGCGCCCCGAGTGCGAGCGGCAGATCCGCGGCAAGCGCGCCCGCATCCATGCCGGGCCGCGCCAGGATCAGAAGGTAGTCGTAGCGCGCCGCGAGCGACCAGTCGACGCGCGCGGGATCGGCGAAATGCATGCCCTCGAGGCCGCGGCGCAGCGCCTGGACCTCGGGCCGGTAGCGCAGCGGTTGCTGGTCGTCATAGGCGAAGAGCGACGGGATATAGGCCGACCGGTCGATCACGGCGAAGGCCGGCAGGTGGACCACCGGCGGCGGCCCCTCCGTCCAGGCATAGACATCCCGTGCCATGGGCAGCGGCAGCGACAGCAGGCGCGCGCCCTCTGGCAACCGGGCGAAACAGGTGCGCAGGTCGGCCTCCTGCGTGGCGGCCGCGGACCACGACCCCGTGGCCATGACCGCGGTCCGCCCGGCCAGCAACGCGACGGCCGCCGCGCCAAGCAGCGCCGCCGCCCGTCCCGTCAACGGCGGTGTGCGCAGGGCCGCGGTACCCGCGAGCGCCAGCGGTGTGAGAAAGCGCCAGTCCAGCGCCCAGTTGGGCGTGTCGCCGAAGGTGATGCCGGCCGGAAGCAGCACGAAGGCCATGGCCAGCAGCACGAGCCCCGGCAGCATCCGCGGGTCGACCGGCAGCCGGCGGTGCCACAGCGAGATGGCTGCGACCGCGGCGACCAGCGCCAGCATCAGGCCCGACAACAGGATGCCTTCGTCCCAGAACAACCGCTGCAGGAAGAGGATCTTGGCCCTGAGACCCAGGAAATGGAGCTCCGCCTGTCCGCCGCCGCCACGGGTCACCAGCACGAGCCCCCCCGCCGGCAGGAACTGCGCGGCCGAGACCATCCCGTGCCCAAGCCGTTCCGGGATGCCCCCCGTGCCATCGGGACGCGCGATCAGCCGGTGGATCTCCAGCCCCGCGACCAGCAGCGCATAGGCGCCGAGCGCGAGCAGGTGCACGTAGAACAGCACGACGGCGGCCAGCGTCCCGAAGACAAGCTGCCATACCCGCCGCGGCGCCAGTGCGATCCAGCCCGCAAGCCCCCACAGCGCGAGCGCCACGCCGAGGCAGAAGGACAGGAACCCGAATTGCAGCGCGCCGCCCCAGACGAAGAAGGCCGCGAACCCCGCGACGACGGAGACCTGCCCGAACAGCGCGGCGTGCAGCGCGACCGCGCCGCCCAGCGTCAGCACGAGCACGAGGGCCACGAAAATCTCCATGGCGATCGTGACCGGAAGAACGGCGGCCAGACCGGCCATGACGGTCTCGAGGCCGATATTGCTCATGTTGCGCCAGGAAAAGTCGTAAAAGCCCAGCAGAACCTCGTCGGGTTCCAGCGCGATCACCATCCGGGCCAGATGGTTGGGATAATCGAGGAGCGGGGGATGACCTCGCAGCAGGACCGGGATCACGAGCAGCGCCGCCAGCAGCGCGACGTAGACGATGCGCCACATCGCCGACGGATGGCCGTGGTCGGGGCCGGTATCAAGGCGGTGTCGCGGGACCTTTCCGACCGTCATCGGTCCGTACCTGCCGCGCCGCTGTCCGGTCCGGGCACATGTGTATCACGCCGAAAACCAAAAGAACTCATGCAAAACCATCTTGCTTCAAGATCACTTTCAATCCCGTCGGATCGATGACATGACTGTGCAGGGATTTCCCGCGAGCGGCAATGCGTATCGTCTGTTTCGGCACCTACGACCTCGACAAGCCGCGCAACCGGCTGATGATCGCGGCGCTGCGCGGGCTGGGCCACGATGTCACCGAAATCCATGCACCGGTCTGGGACGGCGTCCCCGACAAGAGCCAGGTGCGCGGGCCGCTGGCGAAGCTGCGGCTCGGCCTGCGCTGGCTTGCGGCCTATCCCGGCCTCATCCGCCGCTGGCGGCGCCATGTCCGCATCCATGGCGCGCCCGATCTTGCGGTGGTCGGCTATCTCGGGCATCTCGACGTGCTGGTGCTGCGGCGGCTCGCGCGCGACACGCCGATCGTGTGGGACGCGTTCCTGTCGATCTACGACACGGTCGTGCGCGACCGGGCCATGGTGGGGCCGCGCCATCCCGCCGCGCGGCTTCTGTTCGCCTGGGAACGCGCCGCGTGCCGGGCCGCGACGTGCGTGGTGCTCGACACGCCGTCCCACGGGGCGATGTTCGCCGATCTCTACGGGCTCGACCCGGACCGGCTGGCCAGCGTGCCCGTGGGCGCCGAACTCGATGCCTTTCCGCGCCAGCCGCCCCGCCCCGCGCCACCCCCGGCGCGGCGCCCGCGCGTGCTCTTCTACGGCCAGTTCATCCCGCTGCACGGGATCGACACCATCATCGCCGCGGCGCGGACCGCGCCCGATCTCGACTGGCAGATCATCGGCACCGGGCAGGCGGCCGCGGCGATCCGGGCCGGGCTCGATGCGGACCCGATCGATCACCTGACCTGGACGGACTGGGTCGATTACCCCCGCCTGATCGACCATATCGCCGACGCCGATGTCTGCCTCGGCATCTTCGGTCAGTCCGAAAAGGCGGCGCGCGTGATCCCCAACAAGGTCTATCAGATCATCGCTTCGGGCCGGCCGCTCGTGACGCGCGACGGACCCGCGGCACGGGATTTCTTCGGCCCCGATCCGGTGCCCGGCGTGCGGCTGGTGCCACCGGGTGACGCCGCCGCGCTGGCCTCGGCCGCACGGGACCTGGCCACCGCGGGCGAGACGCCGCCGGCAAGCCTGACCGACCGCTTCGACGACGCCGCCCTGCGACAGGCCCTGGACCGCGTCGTCATCGAGACGCATGCGGCCGCGATGCCCCGGTCGCGGCGATAGGACCGACCGCGGCAAGGGACGGCGATGCGCGTGACCACCCGTGTGACGCTGGCGGCGCGAGCGGGAAAATATCGAGCCAGAGCGGCTTTTTGCACCACGCGATCCCTGTTCTTCGTCCCGATCTTGTGGGTCATGGGACCGGTTGGTATCCGGCTGGCGTTCCGCGCGTGTCAATCGAAAGCCAATTCATGTCGTTCAGCGTCCATCCGCCCGTTCCCGAACTCTATGTCTCCTGGGACAGTGCCCAGAAGCTCAGGCGCGAAGCCGGGGACCTGCCCTCGTGGGATCTGAGCGCCCGGCAATCCTGCGACCTGGAACTGCTGATGAACGGCGGGTTCCATCCGCTCGCGGGGTTCCTGGGGCAGGCCGATTACGACCGGGTGGTCGACGAGATGCGGCTGGCCGACGGCACGCTCTGGCCGATGCCCATCACGCTCGACGTGTCCGAGACCTTCGCCGCGGCGGTGGAACCGGGGCAGGACATCGCCCTGCGCGACGCCGAGGGGGTGATCCTCGCGATCATGCATGTCACCGACCGCTGGACCCCCGACAAGGCGCGCGAGGCCGAGCGCGTCTTCGGGGCCGACGACATGGCCCATCCGGGGGTGGCCTATCTGCACCGCAAGGCGGGCCCGGTCTACCTGGGCGGTCCGGTCACGGGCCTGCAGGCGCCCATCCATTACGATTTCCGCGCCCGCCGCGACACGCCCAACGAACTGCGCGCGCTGTTCCGCAAGCTGGGCTGGCGCAAGGTCGTGGCCTTCCAGACCCGCAACCCGCTGCACCGCGCGCACCAGGAACTGACCTTTCGCGCCGCCCGCGAGGCGCAGGCCAACCTGCTGATCCACCCGGTCGTGGGCCTGACCAAGCCCGGCGACGTGGACCATTTCACCCGCGTGCGCTGCTACGAGGCCGTGCTCGACCAGTATCCGGCGGCCACCACCACCATGAGCCTGCTGAACCTCGCCATGCGCATGGCCGGCCCGCGCGAGGCGGTCTGGCACGGGCTGATCCGCAAGA
>CAZVQL010000057.1:0-13526 GCA_964629305.1 uncultured Roseicyclus sp. | reverse complement strand
AAGCGCGCGAGAAGGCCGAGGCCATCCGCCGCGCCCGCAAGCTGGCGCGCAAGAAGGCCCAGCGCGAAGGGCTTCTCTGAACGCCAGATCGCCAACGCGATCCCGGAAAGAAAAGAACCCCCGTGGCCAAGCCCCGGGGGTTTCGTTTTGCGCGGGTCCGGCAGGGCCACGCACTGCGCGGCCTGGCTCCGCGGTCAGTTGGCGGCGACCTCACGTGCGACCGCGAGCGATTGCGCCGCGCGCGCCTGCGCCTGCAAAAGCTCGAGGTTGTCATCCGAATCATCGTCGAAGACGCGCTCTTCGGTGACGCCCGCAAGCTGAGCGAACTGCTCACTCAGGTTCACCGGGAACCACGTTGCGCGAATGCTCTCGAAGCCCGGCGTCTGCGACAGCACGGTCGAGATCGAGCGCGTGCAGCGCGCCTGTGGCACCGGGCCATAGCTCTGCACCGCTGCCGACAGGGCCGCGGCCTGCGCCGGCGTCACCGCCACTTCCTGCACGACGACATGGTACGTCTCGCGCGCGTGGTAATCCATGTAGAAGTCGAAAAGCTGCGGCGACATTCCATAGAGCACATCGTTGCGCTCGGGCACGAGCGGATGATGCCAGCTGCCCGCAGGGTCGAAGACAAGGCGCTGCGCCCCGTCGATCACCAATGCCGAATGCCCGCCGCTGCCGTTCGAGTTCGACACCATGGTCAGCAAGGTGACGGTCGGCTGACCGCTGGTGCTGTAGGAAGCGCGCTGCACTTCGGCCTCGGGTGCCCAGACCTCTTCAGGCATGCATCCCGCGACCAGGCTGACCAGGGCCAGCCCGGCGACCAGTCGCAGCACCCCGGTCATCTGGCGAAGATGGCGAGGAACAGGACGATGAGGATACAGACGATCCCGATGTTGACCGTCCAGCGCATGAAGCCGGCGAAGGTCTTTTCCTGTTCGGTGACGTCCATCTCACCGTGCTTATGCTGGTTCTCTGCCATGTCGTTTCCCCCTCTGCGGGTCCAAATTCGCTGACGTGGGATACCGCATCGCGGGGCGCCTGTCAGCCCTTCGGAAACCGGGCAAGGCGCCGCAGGTCAGGCGGCGAGGCGGTAAAGCCACGCCCCGTCCGCGCGCCTGTGCCGGGTGACCGCGCCAATGGCCAGCAGGTGGTTCAGATGCGCCACCGCCTCGACCAGCGCTAGGCCATAGGTGCCTGCGTCGATCTTGCGTTTGAAGAGCGGCGCAAAGCACTCGGCGGCCGTCTTCTCGCCCGAGGCGAGGTGACCTCGCAGCCGGTCGAGCGCGCCGTGATGGTTCTGGATCAACTGCTTCAGCCGGGCGGGCAGGCCCGTGAAGGGCAGCTTGTGGCCCGGCAGCACCAACTGCACCTCCCGCGCATGGGGCTGGAAGCCCGCGCAGCTTTCCAGCCATTCGCCCACCGGGTCGGCCCCCGGCTCGGTCGCGTAAACGCCCAGGTTGGGCGAGATCGTCGCCAGAAGCTGGTCGCCCCCGATCACAAGGTCGTCGTTCCGGCTCCAGAACGTCGCGTGGTCGGGCGCGTGCCCCTGCCCGAACCGGATGTCCCAGGTGCGCCCGCCCATCTCGATCGTGCCGCCGTCCGACAGCCGCGTGAAGCCCAGCGGCATCGGGTGCACCACGTCGGCGAAATTGAAAGGCCGCGTCCCGCGCCGCTCTTCGAAGGTTGCGGCATCCATCCCGGCGCTCTGCCAATAGGCCAGCGTTTCCGAGTTAGGCACCGCCTGTTCGTCCAGCGTCAGCATCCGCGCGAAAAGCCATGCGGTGCGCGTCATGTGCAACTCTGCGCCACGAGCCTGGAACCACCCGGCAAGGCCCACGTGATCGGGGTGGTGATGCGTCACGATCAGCCGCCGCACCGGCAGCCCGGCGAGCGGCCCGGCCAAGGCCCCCTCCCACAGCGCGCGGGTCTTCTTGGTGTCGAGCCCGGTGTCGATCAGCGTCCAGCCGTCTCCGTCGCGCAGCGCGTAGGCGTTGACGTGGTCCAGCACCATCGGCAGCGGGATGCGCAGCCAAAGGACGCCATCCGCCACTTCGATGGCCTCGCCCGGTCCGGGGGCCGTCTCGATCGGCGTCTGGATCATGCCACCAGATCGTCCGCTGACAGCGCGTAAAGGTCCGCGGACCCCGCGCGCGCCTGCGCGAAAAGGCCATGCGCCTCGGGCAACAGCCGCGAGATGTAGAACCGCGCCAGCGCGCCTCGCGCCTCGGACCCGGCCTTGGCCGCGCGCAAGTGGTAGAGCGCGCCCATCACGCGCGCAAAGCCCATCAGGTAGGGCACCGCGCCCCCGAAGCGGTCGTTCAGGTCACGCCCCAGCATGTCCTCTGTCGCCGCGCGCAGTGCTGCGACCGTCCCGGCCACGGGCCCGCCCATCTCGTGCCCGCGCACCTCGGCCTCGACCACATCGATCAGGGCATGGATCGCGGCCCCGCCGTCGGCCATCTTGCGCCCCACAAGGTCCATCGCCTGGATGCCGTTCGTCCCTTCGTAGATCGCCGAAACGCGCACGTCGCGCAGGTATTGCGCCACGCCCGTCTCCTCGATGAAGCCCATGCCGCCATGCACCTGGATGCCCATGTTGGCCAGCTTGATGCCCGTCTCGGTGCCGTAAGCCTTGGCAATCGGCGTCAGGACAGCGGCCCGCGCGGCCTCGGCCGCATCGACCGTGTGGCCAAGGTCGATCGACACGGCGAGGTCCAGCGCCATGGCCCGCGCGGCAAAGGTCTCGGCCTTCATCTCCATCAGCATCCGCCGCACATCGGCATGATCCAGGATCGTGCCCGTGCCGCCCTCGATCATCGGTTTGCCCTGCTTGCGGTCGGTCGCATAGGCCACCGCGGCCTGCGTCGCCGCATCGGCGATGGACACGCCATGCACCGCCACGCCAAGGCGCGCGTTGTTCATCATGGTGAACATCGCAGCCATGCCGCGGTTCTCTTCCCCGATCAGCCAGCCGGTCGCGCCGTCATATTGCATCACGCACGTAGGCGAGCCATGCAGCCCCAGCTTGTGCTCCAGGCTGACCACCTTCAGGCTGTTGGCCACACCCGGCGTGCCGTCCGCATCCGGGATCAGCTTGGGCACGAGGAAGAGCGAGATTCCCTTCGTCCCCTTCGGCGCATCCGGCAGCCGCGCGAGGACCAGGTGGACGACGTTCTCGGTAAAGTCGTTGTCCCCCCAGGAGATATAGATCTTCTGCCCCGTGATCCGATACGTGCCGTCGCCCGCAGGCTCGGCCTTGGTGCTCAACGCACCCACGTCCGATCCCGCCTGCGGCTCGGTCAGGTTCATCGTACCGCACCACGCGCCAGAGGTCAGCTTGGGCAGGTACAGCGCCTTGATCTCGTCGGTCGCGTGGTTCTCCAGCGCTTCGATCTGGCCCTGCGTCATCAGCGGGTTCATCTGAAGCGCAAGGCAGGCCGCTCCGGCCATGTCGTTCACACAGGTCGTCACCGTCTGCGGCAGGCCCAGCCCGCCATAAGCCGGGTCCGCAGACACCGCCGTCATCCCCGCCTCGGCCATCGCGCGGTAGCCCTCGGCGTAACCGGGCGGCGTCCGCACCACCCCGTTCTCCAGCCGCGAGGGGCTCATGTCGCCCACCCGGTTCAGGGGCGCCACCACCTCCTCGCAGATCCGCCCCGCTTCCGTCAGCAGCGCGCGCACCATGTCCGGCGTCGCCTCGGCATGGGCCGCGGTCGCGGTCACGCGGTCGTATCCCACGACATGGGTCAGAAGAAACTCGAACTCGGCTACGGGCGCGCGATAAGGCATGGCACGTCTCCCCTCGTGTCTGCATGGCCCTGTCATTGCACGGGCGCGCGCTTCGCGCTACCCACCGCGGGCCGGTCGCCCCTGACGTTGGGTCGCCCACGCCACCCGATCAACAGAAACGTCACGTCAGAGCGATGCACGCGCCCGAGATGCTGCCAGACACGGCCCAAGGCCACGCCCGCGCCGCGGCCCTTCTGGCCGAGGGCCGCCTCGTGGCACTTCCGACCGAAACGGTCTACGGGCTTGCCGCCGACGCAACCTCGCCCGAGGCCGTCGCCGCGATCTACGCGGCCAAGGGGCGCCCCGCCCATAACCCGCTCATCGTCCACGTCCCCGACCTCGCCACGGCTGAGACCCTCGCCGAGTTTCCCGGCCACGCCGCCCAACTCGCGCACGCTTTCTGGCCCGGCCCCCTCACCCTCGTCCTGCCCCTCAAACCCGGCCACGGCCTTGCTCCCGCCGTCACCGCCGGCCTGCCCACCGTGGCGATCCGCGTCCCCGCCCACCCCGCGATGCAATCCGTCCTGCGCGCCCTCAAGGGCCCGGTCGCCGCCCCCTCGGCCAACCCCTCGGGCCGGATCAGCGCCACCACCCCTGCCCATGTCACCGAGGGCCTCGGCCCCCGCATCGCCGCCATCCTCGATGCCGGGCCCTGCACGGTCGGCGTCGAATCCACCATCCTCGCCCCCGAGGCCACCGCCACCCGCCTCCTGCGCGAAGGCGGCCTCCCTCGCGAGGCGATCGAGCCGATCACCGGGCCCCTCGTCACCGACACGACGCCTGGCGCAAAACTCGAGGCCCCCGGCCAACTCGCCAGCCACTACGCGCCCCGCGCGCGCCTCCACCTCGGCGGCACGCCGCAGCCCGGCGAGATCACCATCGGCTTCGGCGACACCACGGGTGACCTCACCCTTTCCCCCACCGGCGACCTGGAAATCGCGGCGACCAACCTCTTCGCCATCCTCCACGAGGCCGACGCCCTCGCGGCAAAGCGCAACGCGCCCGCCATCCGCGTGGCGGACATCCCCGAGACCGGCCTCGGCCGCGCCATCAACGACCGCCTCCGCCGCGCCGCCGCCCCCCGCGACTGACGCGCAGCGGGTCCCCTTCATCTTGGCCATACAACTCCGGGGGGTCCGGGGGGCGTCGTCCATTGTGCTCGAACCAATGGCGCACAATGGACGACCCCCCGGCGGATCGCCTGCAAAGCAGGCGAAACCCGGCCAGCCACAAGAAAACCCCCGCCGGTCCTGGGCAGACGGCGGGGGCAAGGTGCGGGCCAGGGCGGGCGGGCCGCGGCCACGGGTTCATTCTTCGAAAACCTAGCGCTCCATCTCCGCGCGCAGCTGCTGGCGCAGCACGTCGATCGGCACGGTCTGCCCGTCGCGGCGGAAATGCCAGTAGGTCCAGCCGTTGCACGACGGCGCCCCCTCCAGCTTTGCGCCCACCTGGTGGATCGAGCCCTTCACGTCATCGGCGATCAGCGTGCCGTCCACGCGCACCTTGGCCATCTGCCCGCGCGCATTGACCAGCATCTCGCCCGGCCGCAGCATCCCGCGCTCCACGAGCTGCCCGAAGGGCACCCGCGGCTCGGCCCGCTTGGAGGTCGCCACCTCCAAAGCCCCGCGATCCAGCCGCCGGACACGGGACAACCGCTTCTCGGCCACCGCGCGGTAGCTTTCCTCGCGCTCGATCCCGATGAAGTCGCGGCCCAGCATCTTGGCAACCGCGCCGGTCGTCCCGGTCCCGAAGAACGGGTCGAGCACCACGTCGCCGGGGTTCGTGGACCCCACGAGGATTCGATGCAACAACGCCTCGGGCTTCTGAGTCGGATGGGCCTTGTCGCCCTTTTCATCCTTCAGCCGCTCGCCACCGTTGCAGATCGGGATCACCCAGTCGGACCGCATCTGCACACCCTCGTTCAGCGCCTTCAGCGCCTCGTAGTTGAAGGTGTAGCGCGCGCCCTCGGCCTTCGAGGCCCAGATCATCGTCTCATGGGCATTGGTCAGCCGCTTGCCGCGGAAATTCGGCATCGGGTTCGACTTGCGCCAGATCACGTCGTTCAGGATCCAGTAGCCCTGGTTCTGCAACTCCGCGCCGACGCGGAAAATGTTGTGGTAGCTGCCGATCACCCAGATCGCACCATCGGGCTTCAGAAGCCGCCGCGCCTCGGTGAGCCAAGCCTTGGTGAAGGTGTCATAGGCCCGGAACGAGTCGAACTGGTCCCAATGATCGTCGCAGGCATCCACGCGGCTGTTGTTCGGCCGATGAAGCGTGCCCTTGAGCTGCAGGTTGTAGGGCGGATCGGCAAAGATCAGGTCCACCGACGCCTCGGGAAGCCCGCGCATCACCTCGATGCAATCGCCGGCCAGAATCGTATTGAGCGGCAGCGCGGGCGCTGCCTGTGCCTTGGTCTTGGTTGTCACGTCTGCCTCTCGTTCGCCTCTGGCCCCACGCCTCTTGCGGGCGTTCCCAGGTCACAGGCAGAATCGCTCAAAACCGATTCGCCGTCAATTTATTTATTGGAATCAATGTGTTGTGTGGCGCTTGATAGCAAGATGTTGTGCACCGGACGGAAGGACCGTCTATGGTGGGGGGTAACCCCCAGATGTTGTAGCGCCGCCCTGTGCGAGGCCGTGGGGTAGCCTGCGTTGACCTCCCAGCCGTAGCCGGGGAACTCGGCGGCAAGCGCTGTCATGACCCTGTCCCGCGCCACCTTGGCGATGATCGAGGCAGCCGCCACCGACAGGCTCAGGGCATCCCCCTTCACAAGCGTGACCCCCCGGCAGGGCAGGCCATCGGGGCAGGCATTGCCGTCGATCAGCGCCGCCTCGGGCACGTCGCTCAGCCCCTCGACCGCCCGCCGCATCGCCAGAAGCGAGGCCGCGCGGATGTTCAGCCTGTCGATCTCCTCCACGCTGGCCCAGGCCAGGCTCACCTCGGCCTTCGCGTGGATCAGATCGAACAGCGCCTCGCGCCGCGCTGCCGTCAGTGTCTTGGAGTCGTTCAGCCCCACCGGCAGGTCGCCGGGGTTCAGCACCACCGCCGCCGCCGAGACCGGCCCGGCCAGCGGCCCGCGCCCGGCCTCGTCCACGCCCGCCACGCGCGCGCCCAGCGCGGTCTCGTGGCTCAGGTCGGGGGGCGGTCGACGCGGTGGCATGGGCCGTCTCATCCCACGCAGACCCCGCCAAGACAAGATCGGGCGGCCCCCCTTGCCGGGGGACCGCCCGCTGGCACTGCTCGAAACCTGCCGGGGATCAGTGACCGAAGCCCGCCTCGCGGACCCAGCCGTTCTGCGCGAGGCACCGCCCGCCGTAGATCATGCGCTCACCGCGCTGGGTCTGCACGCGGCGCAGGCAATTCGACGGCAGAAGCTGCGCGTGCTGGGCGTTGTTCTGCATGCAGCGCCGCACGTAGCCGCGGTAGTAGCCGTTGCGGTCCTGCCCCTCGATGAAACAGCGCGCAGGCGCGACAAGCTGACGGGGCCGGGTGGGCGTGTGGTAGTTGCGCGTCGGCTGCTCGCGATTGGAGTTCTCGATCGCGCGCCCGATGGCATAAAGCGCGACAAGCCCGCCGATGATCCGCACGGCATCGCCGCTGTCGGCGCGCGCCTGCGTCGTGGATGCGCCCACAGCGCCGAACGCGACCACGACGGACAGCAACAGGGCAGGAAGGGTGGAACGAAGATGGACAAGCATGGGACGGCCTCCTTGGGACGTGAGGGGAAGAGAGACGCGATGGTCGCGCCGTGATGCCTTGACCGTCCCTCCGGATGCGCCTGCCGCTCAATATCGCTGCGCCGTTATCGGATAACGGCCATCCGTCCGCGCGATGTCATTGCATGACGCGGCGGGCGCGGGCACACCTGTCGTCAAGACCCGGACACCGGGCCAACCTCAACCCTGTCGAGTGGACCCATGCCCTTTCGCTTCGTCATCGCCGCCGCCCTTGCGCTTGTCGTCGCAGGTCCCGCCCAGGCCTGCTACGCCGACTATCGCGCGAAGATGGATAACCCCCTCAGACTGCATTACGGTGTGATCGACCTGCCCGACGATGCCTGCTCGGTCGACGCCGCCACCCCGGTGATCGCCCGGCGCATCGCCGCCGGCGGATGGGAGTTGCTGCAGGTGGTGTCCGTCTTCACCGAAGACGGCCTCGCCGCGAGGAGAGCCGATGCCGGAGCCTATTTCCTCCGTTTCTGAAACACGCGCGGCGACCGGCCGCGTGGTCACGCTGGGCATCCTCGCCGTGGTCGGCGTGTTGGTGATCTCGGCGGTGCTCTTGTTCCTGAACCTGCCGGATGCCGACGCCTTCAATGCGGCCGTGGAAGAGGTGTTCGTGCTGAACGACGTGCGCGACCCCGACGCCACCGCCGTGCTCGAGATCATGGCCCAGACCGGCACCGCCTTCTCAAAGGTGCTCGCCAGCTACCGCGCGGTGATCTTCGTCCTGATGGTCTTCGCCACCGCGCTTCTGGTGGCCTGCCTGGTGTTTCTCGTGACGATCATCGCGCTCAACCGCCGCATGGGCGAAATCGAGCGCCAGGGCATCCAGGTTTCGTCCCTCATCCTCAGCCGCGAGGAACGGGTGGTTCTGATCAACAACCTCGAATTCAAACTGACCGACGCCGCGATGGAGACGCTCTCCGTTCTGGCCGAGGCGCGGCTCGACGACGAGGTCCTGACCGGCGCCCAGATCGAGGCGATGGTCTCGGGCAAGCACGAAAGCGACGCCGACGAGGCCGCGGGCGCGACCCGCATCAAGCGCCTGCGCGACACGCTCGGCAACCAGATCGTCAGCGAGTTGCTGGTCAAGAACATCGCCCGCCGTGGCTATGTTCTGGCGATCGACAAGGATGTCATCCGGATGGTCTGACGCTGCAGTCCAAAAATGAAAACGCGCCCCGGGGGGCGCGCTGTCACTCGTTCGGACCGGATCGCCTCAGCAGTAAGGCGCCCCGCGGCCATAGCCTGCGGCATCGGTGATGTTGCCGTTGTCCGCATCGGTGCCGCCCGTGTAAAGGCCACCGCCGCCACGGCCACAGCCACCGCGGTCGGTCCAGTTGCCATTGTCGACGTCGGTCGACTGGGCCTGGGCCGAGCCACCGGTCAGCGCGGTCGCCGCCCCTGCGGCGCCACCCAGCGCCACCAGGCCGAGAAACCCACGGCGCCCGGCCGCATGCTCGGTCTTGATATCGCTGTCCGACAGCGTCTTGGGGGTCTTGTTCTTGTCATCGCTGGACATCGCGCGTGTCTCCTCAAAGTCGCTGTCTTGCTAGGCTGGCGCACCCTTGCAGAGGGGCGTCCATCGGTCAATGCGCGGCGGCCCCCGTCGTTTTCCGGGATTGTGACCTGTCGGAAGGCGTGTTCAATCTGTCACACAGAAACAGACACCCTCAGCTTCCGTGAGCGCAGATGACCTCTCAAGACCCAACTTTCGACTGGACCATTTCCCCGGCCACTCCCGACACTTTCTTCTCCGAGCATTTTGAAAAAAAGCCACTGCGCGTCGCCCGCAACGATCCGGACTACTACGCCGATTTGTTGTCGTTCGAGGATATCGACCGGGTGATATCCGGCATGGGCCTGTCGGTTCCGGAAATCACGGTGACGCGGGCAGGCGGCAATATCACGGCCGCCGATTTCGCCTACGAGTCGGGCTTCATCGACCCGGTGCGCGTGAACCAGTTGTTCGCGGATGGCGCCACGGTGATCCTGTCGGGCCTGCACGAGCGCCTGCCGAAGCTCGCCCGCTTCTGCCGTGCGCTCGAGGCGGTCTTTTCCAGCCGCGTGCAGACGAACATCTACATGACACAGGCCGAAAGCCAGGGCTTCAAGGCGCATTATGACGACCATGACGTGATCGTGCTGCAGATCGCCGGCACCAAGGAATGGCGCCTCTACGACACACCGGTCGAGCTGCCGCTCGCGAGCCAGGGCTTCGACCCGGGCCAGGTCGAGGTCGGCGAAGAAACCGAGCGCTTCCTGCTGCAGCCGGGCGACATGCTTTATGTCCCGCGCGGCCTGGCCCATGACGCCGTCGCTACCGGCGAGCCGTCGCTGCACATCACCACCGGGCTTATGACGCGCAGCTGGGCCGACGTGCTGGTCGAGGCCGTGAACATCATGGCCCACCGCGACCCGATGCTGCGCCGCGCGCTCCCTCCCGGCTACGCCAATCCCGGATACGACTACAGCCAGCACCAGGCCGAGTTCGAGGAGATGCTGGGCCGTATCTCCGCAAACGCGCCCCTCGGCAAGTTGATGGAGAGCTTCAAGCAGGAGTTCCTGACCGGCCGCGTGCCGCGCGTCGAAGGACAGATGGCGCAACTTGCGCGGCTGGGATCGCTCAACATCGACAGCCGCGTGGGGGCCCGCCCGCACCTGATCCACGACCTCACCCATTTCGAAGAGGACGGCATCGTGCGCCTCGTCTGTCATGGTGCCGAGATCGACTTGCCGGAGTTCGCCCGCGAACCGCTGGAACACGCGATCACGGCCCGAGACTTCCGCGTGGGCGACTTGCCGGGCGAGCTAGACGACGCGGGCAAGCTGGTCCTCGTCCGTCGGCTGGTACGTGAAGGGCTGATGGTGATCCACTGAGACCAGGGCGCGCGGCTGACGCCGCGCGTGTCTTGCGGCGTGGCTCGGCCTCCGGTCTGCGCCACGACCGCGGTGGCACCGCGTCCCGCGGTGCGGTCGGTGCTCTTGATCCGCGGGCGCGCGGGACGGTTACGGCGCTCCCAAAGTGGGGGCTCTGCCCCCGTCGCTATGCGACTCCCCCGGAGTTGTATCTGCCAAGATGAAGGGGCACGCCGCAGCCTGCGGGTCGAGGGCAATGTCAGTCACGTCACCCAGGGCAGGGAGCCATACTGCGCCGATGATCGGCGTCCCCTCGGCCGGTAGGACCTGCCCGTCTCCCGCCGGTTTGCCCGCACGACACAAGGATGCTCTTCATCTTGGCAAAAACAACTCCCGCCGGAGGCTCCCGCAGCCGACATGAGGGCCTCCGGTCGAAATCAAGGTAAATCAACTGCCACCCCGAACCCAGCGCGCGAAGGAGTGGCCCCGCAGGGGCCCGACGCCGCGCGCCGCCGGGTCGGGGCCGAAGGCCTCGAAAACCCTTCGGGCGTCCAGCCTCAACCGTCCCGCGTTTCGTCCGAGCCAGGCACCAGGCCGTAACGCGCTGCAACGCGCCAGACATGCGGCGGCACCATGTTCTTCACCCGCGCAGGGTAAGCCCGGCGCAGGTGCAGCACCGTCTCGATCGCCTTCATCTCGACCCGCGCGCGGGCGAACTCCAGCCCCCGCGGCCCGATCCGGGGCTGCAGGAAGGCCACGATCGGCCGCGCCCAATCCGGCATTGACCGAAGCGGCAGCCCCCCCGCCGCGCGCTCGGTGTTGGCGAGGAACCCCTTCACAGCGCCGCCGCGTTTCCCCTTGTCGGTCAGTGGCCGCTCCTTCAGCCGCCCCCGGATGCCTTCCAGCATCTCCGCACCGCGATGGTTGCGCGCGATCACCCACTGGTCGCCGTCCCCACCCATGTAGCCGACCGTGATGTCGGCCAGCCGGTTGGTGTAATCCACGCAGGTCTTGCAGGTCATCGGGAAGAAATCTGCGGGCAGTTTCGAGATCGGCAGCTTCAGGAAGGGCACCACCCGCATAGGCCGCCCGTCGTCGAAGCGCAGTTCGACCCGGTAGTCGGCCCGGAACTCCAGGTACGAGATCGTGTCCGGCTTCTCGTCGAGCAGCGCGAGGAACTCGTGGAAGTTTTCCGTCGTCGTGTTGTCCGAACAGGGCGTGCCGATCACGTAGATCCGCTTGAACCCCAGCTCCGCCTCGATCTGGCGCAGCGCGTAGACCTGGCAGGGGATGCCGATGACCGCGATGCGCTTGTGCCCGGCCGCCGCTGCAGGCTCCAGCGCGGCAAGTGTCGGTGCATAGCCCATCCGCATGCCACGGCACTGCGCCAATTCCGCCGGGGCGGTGACGATCACCGGCTCAGGGCGCCAACGGTCTTCGGGGTGGGGCCGGACGGCCAGCACCGCGTCGACCTTGCCCCGCTCCAGGAGCGAGGCCGCCAGCGCCGTGGTGATCCCCGTCCATTGCGCCCCCTGCGCAGGCGGCGTCAGCCGGGCGCGGATCATCGACTGCGTCACGCCGAAAAACGCCTCTTCGCCCAGCTCCGGGTCGGCCACGCGGCCATGCACCCGGTGTTCGGCCTCCTCGTAGTCGGGTTGGATGAACTGGCACGCCCGCCCGCAAGCGCGGCCATCGCCCATCCGGCTGACCCCGCAATCGGTACACAGGCCCGGCCGCGCGGTCCCGCCAAGGGACGGCACGACAAGGCCGGGTTGGGTCAGGTCTTTTGGCATGGGGCAGGTCCGGTCGGGAGAGTCGCACCAGTATCGGCGCCGACCCGCAATGTGTCAACTTTAGTTTACACATCCACCGTCAGATCCGGCAATTCCCCGCTCACCCATTGCATCCGGCCCCTGACCCGGCCAATCCTTGACCCTGCAACCAACCCGCAGGGAGGGCGGATGGGCCACCGGCAACCGACACTCGACCTGTCGCCCAGGGTCTCCGACGAGATCCGGAAGACGACCTGCTACATGTGCGCCTGCCGCTGCGGGATCGACGTGCACCTCAAGTCGGGCCGCGTCGCCTATATCGAGGGCAACCGCGACCACCCGGTGAACAAGGGCGTGCTCTGCGCCAAGGGCAGCGCGGGGATCATGCAGGTCAACGCCCCCTCCCGCCTGCGCGCCCCCTTGCGCCGCACAGGCCCCCGCGGCTCCGGCCAGTTCGAGGAAATCACCTGGGATGAGGCCCTGCAAACCGCCGTGGACTGGATGGCCCCCCTCCGCCAAAAAGCACCCGAGAAACTCGCCTTCTTCACCGGCCGCGACCAAAGCCAATCCCTCACCAGCTACTGGGCGCAGCAATTCGGCACCCCGAACTACGCGGCCCACGGCGGGTTCTGTTCCGTCAACATGGCCGTCGCCGGCATCACAACCATGGGCGGCGCCTTCTGGGAATTCGGCCAACCGGATTGGGAGCGGACGAAACTGCTCCTCCTTTTCGGCGTGGCCGAAGACCACGACAGCAACCCCATCAAGATGGGCATCGGCAAGCTCAAGGCCCGCGGTGCCAAGGTCATCGGCATCAACCCTGTCCGCTCGGGTTACAACGCCGTCGCCGACGACTGGTTCGGCATCACGCCCGGCACCGACGGCCTCCTGATCCTGTCCCTCGTCCATTGCCTGCTGAAGGCGGGCCGGATCGACCTGTCGTACCTCGCGCAATTCACCAACGCGCCCGTGCTCGTGAACTGCGACGAGGACAGCCCCGAACACGGCCTCTTCCTGCGCGATGCCAAGGGCAAACCCCTCGTCCTCGACCGCAAGACACACCTGCCCACCGCCTTCGACGCCCCCGGTGTCACGCCGGACCTCGCCCACACCTACCGTCGCGCCGGCATCACCCATCGCCCGGTCTTCCAGCTTCTGGCCGAACGCTACCTCGGCGACGACTACGCCCCCGAAACCGTCGCCCCCAGATGCGGCATCCCCGCCGCTCGCATCCGCGCACTGGCCGCGGAGCTGGCGCGCGTGGCCTTCGACGAGGCGATCGAGATCGCCCACCCCTGGACCGACTTCCGCGGCAACCGGCACGAGACGATGGTGGGCCGCCCCGTCGCCATGCACGCCATGCGCGGCATCTCGGCCCATTCCA
>CAZVQL010000056.1:0-13546 GCA_964629305.1 uncultured Roseicyclus sp. | reverse complement strand
TGTAGGCCTGCGGGTCCACACCGGCGAAGTTGTTGGTGTACATCTCGATGTCGGCATAGAACTTCTGGAAGGTGTCGGGCGAAGCCGGGTCACCGCCGAAGAAGACCGACGCGTCGATGTTGCGCAGCTCGGTGTCGATGCCGATCTGGCTCCACCATTCCTTTACCAGCGCCTGCGTGTCCTGGCGGACGGCGTTGGTCGAGGTCTGGTAGAGAACGCTGAGCGGCGTGCCGTTGTACTCGCGGATGCCGTCGCCGTCGGTATCGACGATGCCGGCTTCGTCGAGCAGCGCGTTCGCGCCCGCGATGTCCTGCGTCAGGCAGGCGTCGTTGGCGGTCGAGGCATAGAGCTCGGGTGCGGGCAGCACGTTACAGGTCGGCTGGCCGCCTGCGCCGTAGCCGATCTCGACCAAGAGTGCGCGGTCGATGGCCATGGACATGGCCTGACCGATCACCGGGTTGGTCAGGAACGGGTGCGGACCTGCTTCGGCGGTCGAGCGGATGTCGCCCAGGGCCGGATCGGGATTGAACTGGTTCATGTGCAGACGCTCGACCGAGGTGCCGAATGCGGTCACGACGGTGCAGTTGCCCTGCGCTTCCATGTCGGCCAGGATCGTCGGGTCGATCTGCAGGTTCCAGGCGTAATCGAATTCGCTCGTTTCGCAGACCGAGCGTGCAGCCGCCGTCGCGTCACCGCCGCCCTTGAAGGTCACGGTGCCGAAATAGGGACGGTCGGGGAAGCGGAAGTTCTCGTTCGCCGACAGTTCGATCACGTCGTTCGGGCGGAAGTCATCCACCACGAAGGGGCCGGTGCCGATCGGGCCGAAGTTCGCGTCGGTGCACTCGGGCGCGCGGGCGCCGAGGCAGTCCGCGAACTGCGCGGCCTGCAGGACCGGGCTCTCCGAGCCGACGAAGGCGGTGTAGGGGAAGGGCGTCGGGTTGGCGAAGTTGACACGCACGGTGCGGTCATCCACGGCCTCGACCGAGGTCACGCCGTCGAAGTAGCTGGCCTGCGCGCAGCCGCCTTCGGGGTGGGTGCAGTATTCCCAGGTGAAGACGAAATCGGCGGGGGTCAGCGCGCTGCCGTCCGACCAGGTCACGCCTTCGGCGATGGTCCAGGTGATCGAGGTCAGGTCCTCGGACACGCCGCCGTTCTCGACCGTCGGGATGTCTGCGGCGAGCCAAGGCACCATGGTGCCGGTGTCATCGAAGCGCGCAAGCGACTCGAGGATCAGTGAGGCCGACTCGACTTCCTTGGTGCCGCCCGAGAGGTACGGGTTCAGCGTCGAGGGTGCCTGCCAGTAGATGATGTTCAGGTGGCCGGACGAGCCGCGCTCGGCCATCGCCGCGGCGGGCGCAAGCGCCAGCGCGGTCGCGCCCAGCAGAAGTGAATACCGTTTCATGTTTCTGTCTCTCTCTCCTTGTTGGATGCTCAAGCCTCAACGGGCTCGGCCGCGTTGGCCGCGGTCTGGTTGGTATCTTCGTTGTAGAGGTGGCAAGCGACGAAGCGGCCCGGCTTCACCTCGCGGAATTCGGGGTCGATCTTGCGGCAGATGTCCATCACCCTGGGACAGCGCGTGCAGAAATTGCAGCCGTCGGGAGGGTTCGCGGGGCTGGGCACATCGCCCTGCAGGATGATGCGGTTCGCCTCATCGTGGAGCACCGGATCCGGCTCGGGCACAGCCGACAGGAGCGCCTGCGTGTAGGGATGCAGCGGATCGTCATAAAGGCCATCGCGCGGGGCCAGTTCGGCCACCTTGCCCAGGTACATCACCGCCACGCGGTCGGCGATGTGGCGGACCATGCTGAGGTCGTGCGAGATGAACAGGTAGGTCAGCCCAAGCTTGCCCTGCAGCTCTTCCAGCAGGTTCACCACCTGCGCCTGGATCGACACGTCGAGCGCCGCGATTGGCTCGTCGCAGACGATGAACCTGGGGTTCAGCGCAAGGGCCCGGGCGATGCCGATGCGCTGCCGCTGTCCGCCAGAGAACTCGTGCGGGTAGCGGTTGGCGAAGTCACGGTTCAGGCCCACGGCATCCATCAGCTCGTAGATCCGGTCGAGCCGTGCCCCGGCGTTCATGTCGGAATGCTCGCTCAGCGGCTCGCCGATGATGCCCGCCACCGTCATGCGCGGGTTCAGGCTGGCCTGCGGATCCTGGAACACCATCTGCATCTTGGGGCGCAGGCGGCGCAGCTTGTCGAAGGGGGCATGGGCGATCTCTTCGCCGTCCAGCTTGATCGACCCGGCGGTCGGCTCATAGAGGCGCAGAACGGCGCGGCCGCAGGTGGACTTGCCGCAACCGGACTCTCCCACGAGGCCCAGCGTCTCACCCTCGTAGATGTCGAAGCTGACACCATCGACGGCTTTCACCGCCCCGGTGACGCGACGCAGCAGCCCCGAGCGGATCGGAAAGTGCATCTTGAGGTCGCGGACCTCGACCAGTTTCTTGGCGTTGCTGGTGTCAAACATCGCGCGGCGCCCCTGTCTTGAAATCCCAGAAGCAGGCCGCGTCATGCCCGTTGCCGACGTCGTAGCGCACGGGATTTTGCTGTGCGCACCTCTCGAAGGCCTGCGGGCAGCGCGCCATGAAGGGGCAGCTGTCTGGCGCCTTGGCAAGGATCGGGGGTTGGCCCTGGATCACGCGCAGCTTCTCGGCACGCGCACCCTTGATGTGGGGCACGGTCTCGAGAAGCATTCTTGTATAAGGATGCTGAGGGTTCGCGAACAACTCCCGCACCGGGGCCTGTTCCACCACCTGGCCGCCGTACATCACCATCACACGGTCGGCGATGCCCGCGATCACGCCCAGGTCGTGGGTGATCCAGACGATGGCCATGCCGAGCTTCTGGCGCAGGTCCTTGATCAGCTCGAGGATCTGCGCCTGGATCGTCACGTCGAGCGCGGTCGTCGGCTCATCGGCGATCAGCACCTTGGGGTCGCAAGCGAGCGCGATGGCGATCATCACGCGCTGGCGCATCCCGCCCGAGAACTGGTGCGGGTAATCGCCCAGCCGCCGCCGGGCATCGGGAATGCCCACAAGCTCCAGCAGATCGACCGCGCGATTGGCGGCTGCCCGCTTGTCCATGCCCATGTGTTTCCTCAGCGGCTCCATCAGCTGGTAGCCCACCGTGAACACCGGGTTCAGGCTGGTCATCGGGTCCTGGAACACCATGCCGATCCGCGCTCCGCGAATGGCGCGCATCGTATCCTCCGGGACCTTGGCCAGATCCTGACCGTCGAACATCACGCTGCCGCCGCGGATTTCGGCAGGAGGCATCGGCAGCAGGCGGATCAGCGACATCATCGTCACCGACTTGCCCGACCCCGACTCGCCCACGACCCCTAGCAATTCGCCGGGTTTCAACGTGAAACTGACATCGTTTACGGCGTGAACTTCACCACCCCGCGTGCGGAAAACGGTCTTCAGGTCCTTGACATCAAGGACGAAGGGCGTGGCCCCGTCGGGCATCGGCAGATGCTCCCCAACCTGTTGTGACGCCACCTCTTGTCGATGCACGGGCGGCTGTTGTTAGCGGTGACGGTATCATGAAAATCCGGTGCCACAAGCGTCAATCCGGCTGACCTTGCGCGCAGTTTCAGCAACTGCACAGAGGTTGGGCATGTTTATCGCGGTCGGGCTTGACGGCTCCGCGGTGCTGGCACAGGGTCGCGCGGTGACCACCCGGAGTATCCCATGCCAGACGTGTTGAGCCCGCGGGCTCTGCTCGACAAGCTCGTGTCCTTTCCGACCGTCAGCCGCGACAGCAATCTCGCGCTGGTCGATTGGGTCGAAGACTACCTCACCGGCCATGGCCTGACCTGCCACCGCGATTACGACGAGACGGGGCAGAAGGCGTCGCTCTATACCCACGCCGGACCAGCGGTGGAGGGCGGCGTGATCCTGTCGGGCCACACCGATGTCGTCCCCGTCGACGGCCAGGCCTGGGACACCGACCCGTTCACCGTGGTCGAGAAGGACGGCAAGCTTTTCGGGCGCGGCACCTGTGACATGAAAGGCTTCGATGCGCTGGCGATCTGGGCCACGGTCGAGGCACAGCGCCGCGGCGTGACGCGCCCGCTGCAACTCTGCCTCAGCCGCGATGAAGAGATCGGCTGCGTCGGCGCGCCACCCATGATCGAGGTGATGCAGGCCCATATGCCGCGTGCGGCGCTGGCCATCATCGGCGAGCCAACCGAGTGGGGGATCGTGAACGGCCACAAGGGTGGCGTCGGCTTTGATCTCCATTTCCACGGCTACGAGGTGCATTCTTCCATCGCCTACAAGGGCGTGTCCGCCATCATGGAGGGCGCGAAGCTGATCGACTGGGCCAACCGCCAGAACGAGGCCAACGCCGCCGCCGCCGACCCGGCCAGCGACTACGATCCGCCCTACACGACCCTGCATGTCGGCATGATCCACGGCGGCACCGCGCACAACATCACGGCCAAGGATTGCACCTTTGTTCTGTCCGCCCGCTGCGTGCCGTCCGAGCCGAACGCGGAATGGGCCGAGACCATCCGCGCCGAGATCGACCGGATCGAGGCCGGCATGAAGGCCGTCCGCCCCGAGGCTGGCATCACCGCGCTGCCGCGCTGGGATGTTCCGGGCCTCCGCGCCGAAGACGACGGCCCGGCCGAGGCGCTGGTGCGTCGCCTGACCGGCGAGAACGGCTCGAGCGTGGTCAGCTACGGCACCGAGGCCGGGCAGTTCCAGGCCGCGGGCTATTCCGCCGTGGTCTGCGGCCCCGGCAACATCGCGCAGGCCCATCAGCCCAACGAATACCTGACCGTCGCGCAATTCGAGCAAGGCGTCGCCATGATGTCCAAGCTCCTCGATCACCTGCAGGAAACGTAAGCCATGCCGATCAAGAACCGTCTTGCGGAACTCATGCCGGACATCGCCGAATGGCGGCGCGAGATCCACGCGAACCCCGAGATCCTGTTCGACCTGCCCAAGACCACCGCGATGGTCGAGGCCAAGCTGCGCGAGTTCGGCGTCGACGAGATCCACACCGGGATCGGGCGGTCCGGCATCGTCGCGCTGATCCGCGGCAAGTCCGACAGCCGCGGCTATTGCGTGGGCCTGCGCGCCGACATGGACGCGTTGCCGATGCAGGAACAAACCGGGCTGCCCTATGCCTCGCAGACCCCTTCCAAGATGCACGCCTGCGGCCATGACGGACACACCGCCATGCTTCTGGGCGCGGCCAGGTATCTTGCCGAGACGCGCAATTTCGACGGCACCGTGGCGCTGATCTTCCAGCCCGCCGAAGAGGGTGGCGGCGGGGGCGACCTTATGGTGCGCGACGGCATGATGGAGCGCTTCGGCATCGACGAGGTCTACGGCATGCACAACGAGCCGGGCCTGCCCGTTGGCGAATTCGGCGTGTCGCCGGGGCCGATCATGGCGGCCTCCGACACGTTCGAACTGCGGGTGACGGGCAAGGGCGGGCATGCTGCGCGGCCGCACATGTGCATCGACCCGATGCCCGCGGCCTGCAACATCGTCATGGCGCTTCAAACGGTGGCCAGCCGGAACGTCGATCCGATCAAGCAGATCGTCGTGTCGGTCTGCACGATCCGCAGCTCGTCCGAGGCGTTCAACATCATCCCGTCCGAGGTCCTGATCCGGGGCACCGTCCGCACGCTGGATGCCGAGGTGCGCGATACCGCCGAGACACGCATCCGCGCCCTCGTTCATTCCACCGCCGATGCCTATGGCTGCGAGGCGCATCTGGATTACGAGCGCGGCTATCCCATCGTCGTGAACCATGACGAGAACGCCGCCATTGCCGCCGAGATCGCCCGTGCCGTGGCCGGCGAGGACAAGGTCCGCTGGGGCCGCCCGCCCCGGATGGGCGGCGAGGATTTCGCCTACATGCTGCAAGTCCGCCCGGGGGCCTTCATCAATGTCGGCAACGGCGACAGCCAGGGCCTTCACCACCCTGAATACGACTTCAACGACGAGGCCATCCCCTACGGTTGCAGCTTCTTCGCGGAACTCGTGGAGCGACGCATGCCCGCTGCCTGAGGGGCGCGGGGGACCATGAAGGGAGACGACCATGCCGATCCGGAACCGCTTCGCCGAGATGTTGCCCGAGGTCACGGCATGGCGCCGCCACCTGCATGAAACCCCCGAACTGCTCTACGAGGTGCACGAGACCGCCGGGTTCGTGGCCGAAAAGCTGCGAGACTTCGGCGTGGACGAGGTGGTCGAGGGCGTGGGCCAGACCGGCGTCGTCGGCATCATCCGGGGCCGCGGGCCGGGCCGCGCCATCGGGCTGCGTGCTGACATGGACGCGCTGCCGATCCATGAAGAAACGGGCCTCGACTATGCCTCGAAGGTGCCCGGGAAAATGCACGCCTGCGGGCATGACGGGCATACCTCCATGCTGCTGGGCGCCGCGAAATACCTGGCCGAGACGCGGAACTTCGACGGCACGGTCGTCCTGATCTTCCAACCCGCCGAGGAAGGCGGGGCAGGCGCCAAGGCGATGATCGACGACGGCCTCTTCACGCGCTGGCAGGTCGACGAGGTCTACGGCATACACAACGCCCCCGGCGTGCCTGTGGGCACGATCGTGACGCGGCCCGGTCCGCTTCAGGCCAGCTCCGACGAGTTCGAGATCGTCGTGCAGGGCAAGGGCGGCCATGCCGCCGAGCCGCACAAGGCGGTCGATACCACGCTCGTTGCCGCCCACATCCTGATCGCGCTTCATTCCATCGTGTCGCGCAACGTCGATGCGCTGCGCCGCGTCGTGCTGACGGTGGGCACCTTCAAGACCGACTCGAACGCCTCCAACATCATCCCCGATGTCGCGCGGATGGAAGGAACGGTGCGCACCCTCGATCCCGAGTATCGCGCCATCATGGAGGGGCGCATCCGCGAGGTCGCCACCCACACCGCCGCCGCCTTCGGCGCCGAGGCTGAGGTGATCTGGCACCCGGGATACCCGGTTACCGTCAACGATGCCGAGGGCGCGGCCCATGCCGTGGACGCGGCCCGCGCGGTCGCCAACGCGGTCGACGACGACGTCGACCCGATCATGCCGTCCGAGGATTTCAGCTACATGCTGGAACAGCGCCCCGGCGCCTATATCTTCCTCGGCAACGGGGACAGCGCGATGTGCCACCACCCGAAATACGTCTTCGACGACGAGGCGATGCCCTACGGCATGAGCTTCTTCGCCGAGATCGTCGAACGCCGCCTCAAGGCGGAGTGAGCAAACAAAGACTACGCCGCCTCAAGGCGGATGGACCAACAGGAGACCGACCGACATGCCCGTCAAGAACCGCTTCGCCGAGCTGCTGCCCGAGATCACCGAGTGGCGCCGCGACATCCACGAGAACCCCGAGATCCTGTTCGACACACACCGCACCAGCGCGCTGGTGGCCGAGAAGCTCAAGGAATTCGGCTGCGACGAGATCGTGACCGGCATCGGGCGCACCGGCGTCGTGGGCATCATCAAGGGCAAGTCGAACACCTCCGGGCGTACCATCGGCCTGCGCGCCGACATGGACGCCCTGCCGATCCACGAGGAGACAGGCGTTGAATACGCCTCGAAAACCCCTGGCGCGATGCATGCCTGCGGACATGACGGGCATACGGCCATGCTGCTGGGCGCTGCGAAATACCTTGCCGAGACGCGCAACTTCGACGGCACTGTCGCGGTCATCTTCCAGCCCGCCGAAGAGGGCGGCGGCGGCGGCAAGGAAATGGTCGACGACGGCATGATGGAGCGGTGGAACATCGAAGAGGTCTACGGGATGCACAACTGGCCCGGTGTGCCCACCGGCAGCTTCGCAATCCGCTCGGGCCCGTTCTTCGCCGCGACGGATATCTTCGAGATCAAGATCAACGGACGCGGCGGCCATGCCGCCAAGCCGCACGAGACGGTCGACTCGACCGTGCTGGCCAGCCACATGGTGCTGGCGCTTCAAACGATCGCCAGCCGCAACGCCGACCCGATCAAGTCCATCGTGGTTTCGGTGACCAGTTTCGAGACGTCCTCCAAGGCGTTCAACGTCATCCCCGACACCGTGACGCTCAAGGGTACCGTACGCACCCTCGACCCCGAGATCCGCGACCTGGCCGAGACCCGCATGACCGCGATCGTCGAGGGGACGGCCACCACCTTCGGTGGCACCGCCACGCTGAGCTACACGCGAAACTACCCTGTCATGGTCAATTCCGACGAGCAGACCGAGTTCGCCGCCGAGGTGGCCCGCGCCGTCTCGGGCGACTGCGCCGAGGCGCCGCTGGTCATGGGGGGCGAGGATTTCGCCTTCATGTCGAACGCAAGGCCCGGGGCCTACATCCTCGTGGGCAACGGCGACACGGCGAATGTCCACCACCCGAAGTACAACTTCAACGACGAGGCGATCCCGGCGGGTTGTAGCTGGTGGGCCGAGATCGTGGAGCGCCGCCTGCCTGCCGCCTGACAGGGTCATCGCGCCGATGCGGACCGCCCCCTTGGCTGGACCCGCATCGGCGAACCACCGCTCGCCCGGGTGTGGCGACGCAGGGACACAGTTCCGATCGGGCCGCGGCAAAGCTATGCTGTGTCAACAGTTTTGAGCCCAGGAGCTGCCCATGCCCCGCCTCATCGCCTTAGCCGCCGCCCTTTTTCTGGCCAGCGTTGTCACTGCGCAGGACATGCGCAGCCTGACCGGAAACGCCACCTATCTTGACCGGATGGCCCTGCCGCCCGATGCCACGCTGATGCTGGAGGTGACCGGGCCTGATGGCGCCATCTTGGCCGAGGCCCGCATTCCGACCGATGGACGGCAGGTGCCAATCCCCTTTGCGCTGGATCTGCCCGCAGGGACGGAGGGCACGCTGCGCGCAGGTCTGACGATGGGCGCGCAGATCGGATGGCTGGGCGCACCGATCGCCATCGCGGGCGATACGGAAGACCTTGGGGAACTGGTGTTGCAGCGGTTTCAGCCCATGGGCTTCGTATCGGCCTTTCGCTGCGGCGAGCACGTCATCCGTGTTGGTTTCGCCGGGGATTCCGCGGTGATGGACACCGGCACCGAGCGCCTTGTCCTGCAGCCGGTCCGCGCCGCCTCGGGCGCCCGCTACGAGGCCGAGAGCGACCCCGACACCTGGTTCTGGAACCAGGGCGACAGCGCGCTGGTGTCCCTTGCCGGAACGCAGCTTCCCGAATGCACGATGAGCCTGCCGATGGGCGACACCCCCTACCGCGCTGGCGGCAACGAACCCTTCTGGTCGATCACTGTGGACGGGGGCGAGATGCTGCTGGTCCGCCTCGATATGGATGACCTCACCCTTCCGGTGACGGAGAGCACGCTGACGGACACGGGCGTGATCGTCGTGACCGCCGCCGATCCGGACCGCGGGCTGCGCGCCGTGCTCGAGCGCCTGCCTGAGCTGTGCCGTGACACCATGAGCGGCATGCCGCATCCCGAGACGGTGCGGCTGTCCATGGGCGATCACACGATCCATGGCTGTGGCGGCGACCCCTGGAGCCTGCTGACGGGCCGCACATGGGTGGTCGAGGATATCGGCGGTGCCGGCATCATCGACTCGTCGCGCGCGACACTCGGCTTCGACGCTTCGGGCCGGGCTTACGGGTCGGCGTCCTGCAACCGGTTCAACGGGGCGGTCGAGCTGACGGGCGAGGGGCTTCGCTTCGGGCCGATGGCGACGACGATGATGGCCTGCCCGGATGCGATCATGGCGCAAGAGCGCCGGATGCTCGACGCGCTGGCCGAGGTCTACGCCTTTGACATCGACGACACGGGCGCGCTGCTTCTGATCGGCCCGTCCGGCCCGGTCATCACCGCGCGCGCGGCCACCGACGGCAGCGACCCCTGATCATCAGGCGGCCCCGGCCAGCCGCCATGGCCGCACCAAGCGGTCCAGGCCGAGGCAGCCGACCAGCCCTGCCATGAGCAGCGCCGGCGTCGTGACCGGGTGCCACAGCAATTCGGCGAACGGTTCCCACCACGCCCAGGTGCTGCCGAAATGGCCGCGGTAGCCCGAGGCGATGCCGACGAGGGACCAGAGATATTGCAGCGCGAAGAACACGCCCGCCATCAGCCAGCGGGCGGCGCCCGACGTCCAGACCGCACCGATGAGGGCGAAGACGAAACCGGCGCCGATGGCCTTGGCCACAAGTCCCGTCACCACCATGCCGGTGGTCAGGCAGGGCGGCTCGGGGCAGGGGGCGCCCGCGGGCGCGATCAGGTCGTTGGGCTGGGTGCCGAAGGCGAGGAATTCGTGGGTCAGGAGCACCGCGAAGAGGCTTGCCGCCCCGGCCAGCGCCAGCGTCAGTGCGGGCCGAAGCCGTCCTGCCACCGCCTCAGCCACCGGTATGGCTCATGTGGCGGCTGACCTGGCCCGCGACGGTCTGGCGGGAATAGTCGAAATCATGGCCCTTGGGCTTGCGCTCGATCGCGGCGCGGATCGCCTCTTCGAGAAGTGCGTCGTCCTTCGAGGCCCGCAGGGGCGCGCGCAGGTCCGCCATATCCTCTTGGCCCAGGCACATGTAAAGCTCGCCCGTGCAGGTGAGGCGCACGCGATTGCAAGACTCGCAGAAGTTATGCGTCAGCGGCGTGATGAAGCCGATCTTCTGCCCCGTCTCCTCCAGCCGCACGTAGCGCGCGGGCCCGCCCGACCGCTCGGCAAGGTCCACCAGCGTGAAGCGTTCGGCCAGGCGCGCGCGCAGGTCCTTCAGCGACCAATACTGGTCGAGCCGATCCTCGTTGCCCAGATCGCCCATCGGCATAACCTCGATGAAGGTCAGGTCCATGTCGCGGCTCGCGCACCATTCCTGCAGGTCGAACAACTCGTCCTCGTTGAAGCCCTTGAGCGCGACTGCGTTGATCTTGACGCGCAGCCCTGCGGCTTGCGCGGCGTCGATCCCTTCAAGCACTTGCGGCAAGCGGCCCCAGCGCGTGATGTCGGCGAATTTCTTTTCGTCGAGCGTGTCGAGCGACACGTTCACTCGCCGCACGCCCGCGTCGTAAAGCTCGCCCGCGAAGCGCTTCAGCTGCGAGCCATTCGTCGTCAGCGTCAGCTCCTTCAGCGTGCCGGCCTCAAGATGACGTGTCATGCCGCGGAAGAAGGTCATGATGTCCCGCCGTACCAGCGGCTCACCCCCGGTGATGCGCAGCTTCTCCACCCCCATCCGCACGAAGGTCGAGCACATCCGGTCCAGCTCTTCCAGCGTCAGAAGCTCCTTCTTCGGCAGGAAGGTCATGTTCTCGGCCATGCAATAGACGCAGCGGAAATCGCAGCGGTCGGTGACCGAGACGCGCAGATAGCTGATCGCGCGCTGGAACGGGTCGATAAGGGGGGCTGTCGTCTCCATGGGGTGCAACGTAAGCGCGACATCGCGCGGCGGCAAGCATGCGCATGCGCCCGGTTGAAGCGGTCGCCGAATGGCCCTAGGTTCCGTGCCATGACACGCGTGATCCTTGTTCTCAGTATCCTCTCGCTCACCGCCTGTTCCGGCGGCGTCGGCTCTGGCGGCCTGTTCGGCGGCCGAGACCGGGCCGAGCCCGCGGTGATCGACACGCCGCCAGCCGGCGGGCCGACCGATGTGACCGACGCGGCCGCCGCGACGGACGCGCCTGGAGCGCCCAGCGGGGATGGACAGTTCCTCGGCTTCTCGGTGACCAGCCTGGGCGACGCGACTCAGCCGGGCCTGTGGCTCGAGACGCCGCTGGTGACGGCCGAGGGGCCGGGCCGCGTTGTGGCCGAGAACGGGCGCACTCTCGTCGTCACGCTACGCCCGACAGGCGGCGATCAGGGCTCGGGCTCGCGTCTGTCGCTTGCGGGGTTCCAGGCGCTTGGGCTCGACCTGACCGATCTGCCGACCCTCACCGTCATTTCTGATGCCTGACACGCCCGACCGGCGCCTGTTCACGCAGCGCGCCGGGTGGGAGGTTTTGCGCGCGGGTTTCCGCTGGAGCATTCCGCGGCGCTTCAACATCGCGCTCGCCTGCTGTGACGACTGGGCCGCCGTTGCGCCCGACCGGGTCGCGGTGATTCACCGGCACGGCGATGGGCACCGCGAGACGTGGACCTATGGCCAACTCAAGCGCGCCTCCGACGCGCTGGCCGCGGCCCTTGACGCCCGCGGTATCGGGCCAGGCGACCGCGTCGCGGTCCTGTTGCCGCAGCATCCTGCCGTTCTCGTCACCCATTTCGCCGCGATGAAGCTCGGCGCGGTCTCGTTGCCGCTCTTCACCCTCTTCGGGGAGGACGCTCTGCGCTACCGGCTGTCCGACAGCGGGGCCTCCGCCATCGTGACCGACGCCGCCACGCTGGATCGTGTCATGGGGCTGGCCCCCGATCTGCCGGCGCTGTCCACCATCATCACCACCGGCCCCGCCTCTGCGCCTGTCCTCGGCTTCGACCAGCTCATCGCCGGCCCGACGCTCAAGGCGCGCGCCGACACCGCTGCCGAGGATCCCGCGGTGATGATCTACACGTCCGGCACCACGGGCGACCCCAAGGGGGTGCTGCATGCGCACCGGTTCCTCTTCGGCCACCTGCCTTGCATGGAGCTGTCGCAGGATTTCTTTCCGCAGTCCGGCGACGCGGGATGGACGCCCGCGGACTGGGCCTGGATCGGCGGGCTGATGGATATGGCGATCCCCTGCCTCTACTACGGCGTGCCGCTCGTCTCGCACCGCTTCGCCAAGTTCGACCCCGACGCCGCCTTGCGCCTCATGGTGAAAGAGCGGGTGACGAACGCCTTCATCCCGCCCACGGCGCTGCGCCTCATGCGGCAGGCGACCCCGCCACCGGGCATGTCACTTCGCGCCATCGGCTCGGGCGGCGAGGCGCTTGGCGCAGACCTGCTCGACTGGGGCCGCGAGACGCTTGGCTGCCCGATCAACGAGTTCTACGGCCAGACCGAGGCGAACCTGGTGGTCGCCGCCTGCGACGAGCTGATGGACCGGGTTCCTGGTGCCATGGGCCTGCCCGTTCCGGGCCACGAGGTCACGTTGCGCGATGCTGCGGGCGAGGTCGGCACCGGCGAGGTGGGCGAGGTCTGCGTTCGCGCGCCTGACCCTGTGATGTTCCTGGAATACTGGAAGAAACCCGAGGCGACGGCAAAGAAGATCGTGGGCGGCTGGCTTCGCACCGGCGATCTTGCGACCCGCGATGCCGCGGGGCAGATCACCTTTCACGCGCGCGATGACGACGTCATCACCTCGGCGGGCTACCGCATCGGCCCGGTCGAGATCGAACAGGCGCTGACGCGTCACCCCGATGTCCTCATGGCCGCCGTCATCGGTGAGCCCGACCCGGTCCGGACCGAGATCGTGGTGGCCCATGTCGTCCTGCGCGAGGGGGCCGAGTGGTCAGGGATGGAGCAGGCGCTGCAGGCGCTCGTCCGTGACAAGGTCTCGGCCCATTGCGTGCCGCGCCGGGTGATCCGGGCCGAAAGCCTGCCGATGACGGCGACGGGCAAGATCATGCGCCGCGCGCTCAGGACCGGGCGCTGACCTTCTCCATCTCTGTTCCTCAAATATGGTGGGGGGTCCGGGGGGGGAGAGGCCCCCC
>CAZVQL010000055.1:0-13547 GCA_964629305.1 uncultured Roseicyclus sp. | reverse complement strand
ATCACGGTCGAGATCGCGTGCTTGTAGACCAGCTGGCTCTGCCCGTCGCGGCGCAGGAGCACGCAGAAATTGTCGAACCAGGTGATCACACCCTGAAGCTTGACCCCGTTGATCAGGAAGATCGTCACAGGAACCTTGGTCTTGCGGACATGGTTGAGAAACGCGTCCTGAAGATTCTGTCTGTTTTCGGCCATGTTATTGGTGCCTTCTTGCGTTGGGCTGCCGTGGTCGGGGCAAGTCTGTCTGGGTCCAAATGGGTTTATGCCCTTTATGTGTGCAGGTATTTCGGGCCAAAGATCAACCCTTTGCCTTCGGATCGCGCATTTTGCACTAGCTGCGCCAGAAGGCCGGATTGAAAACCGCTATGAAAACGAGCGTTTCCATCCGCCCAAGGATCATCGCGGCCGAGAGGATCAGCTTGGCGGCATCTGTCAGACCGATGTAGGAGATCGGCGCCTCGGCGGCCACGCTCGCCAAGGGCCCGGTCGTCGACAGGGCCGCCACACCCAGAACGAGCGCGGTCTCGAAATCGAGGCCGGTTGCGGCCAGCGCCACCATGACAGCGGCCAGCGACAGCACGAACAGCATGAAGAAGACCCAGGCGATATAGGCCCCCTCGCGCCGGATGCGCCGCCCGAGGCGGCCCGCACCGGCGACGGAATGGGGGTGGATAAGGCGGTCGATCTCGCGCGCGCCGTGCTTGTAGAGCGCGTAAACCCGCAAGAGCTTCAGACCGCCCGCGGTGGTGGCCACGCCGCCACCCATCATCACGAGCCCCACGAGGATCAGCCCCGGCGTCTGCAGCCCGGACCAACTCCGCGCCTCGGCCCAGCTTTCCGAGACAAAGCCCGTTGTGGTGATGAAGGACAGGACGGTGAAGACGCTGCCCCACAAAGCGGCCAGCGCACCCCCCGCGTTGGCAAGGTCGTCGACCTCGAAGGCGCCGACCCAGTGGCGCATGAACAGGAGCGTCGGCAACACGATCACCGCAGCCAGCGCGATCCGCACCTCGCGGTCCTGTATCACGCGGCCGGCCGTCCCGGGGCCGAACCCGTCGGCGAAACTGCGGCGGGTCAGGGCAAAGACGAAAAAGACGAGGATGAGCACCTCGCCGAGGACCCCGGCACCACTTTTCGTCACACCACCCACGGCGCTGATCCCCGAAGTGGAGAGCGTCGACATCGCATGGATCACCGCGTGAAGCGGACGCTCGCCCGCCAACGCGAGGCCTATGGCAAGGACAAGCGTCAGCGTGACGTAGATCGGTGCAAGCGCCGCCGCCTGCCTGCCCAGGCGATCGACCGGGCTTGCCGCGCGCATCTGCCCCGATAGGCCATCGACCTGCCCCGGCATGTTGGCCTCGGACGTGACCTCGAACCCGCCGAGGTTAAGCGGCTGCAGCACGGCCAGCGCGGTGATCCAGATCAGGAGCCCGCCGAGCCAGGCCACGGTCGCGCGCCATAAATGCACCGTATCGGGCAGGCGCGCGGGCTCGAAGACAGGGGCGCCAGTGGTCGTGAGCGCCGAGACCATGTCGAAATAGACATTGATCCACCGCGTGTTGCCCACCGCCTCGATCATGGGAATGGTCAGAACGGCGGGCATCCAGAGATAGGACAGGAGCAAGGCAACCAGATATCGCCGCTCGGTCTCGGGCCGGGTCGAGGATTGCGTGGCCAGTCCGATCAACGCGGCCGCAATGGCGATGAGGATGCCCGAGTAGAAGAAGACCCGCGCGCTGTCGTGATCGCGCACCACGGTCCCGTAGACCGCGGGCACAAGCGTCGCGGCCGCGGCCACGATCAGCAGCACGACGAAAAACGGAAGGCTTTTGAGCAGGCGGGCCATGCGCTCAGAAAAAGTCGATCGAGACCTGCAGGAGCGCCTCGATCGCCGGAACATCCGCAGCAAGCGAGAAGATGACGACGCTGTCGCCCTCCTCGATCCGTGTCGATCCGCTGGGTCGTACGACCTTGCCACCTTTCTGCACTGCCCCGACAAGCGCGCCTTCGGGGAAGTCGATCTCGCGGATCTGCTTGCCCGCGATGGATGACGTCGACAACACCTGCGCCTCGATCACCTCGGCCTCGGCATCGCCCACCGAGTAGACGCCGCGCACGCGGCCATGCCGGATGTGGCGCAGGATCGAGCTGACCGTGGTCGCCCGCGGATTGACATAGGCGTCGATCCCCAAGGGCCCCATGAGCGGCACCATCGTGGGATCGTTCACCAGCGCAATCGCCAGGCCCGCACCCGCCGTTTTGGCCCGGACCGAGGCCAGTAGGTTGGTCTTGTCGTCATCGGTCACGCAGAGCACCGCATCGACCCGGTCCACGCCCGCCTCGCGCAGGATCTCCATGTCGAGCCCGTCGCCGTGCAGCACGATGGTCCGCTCCAGCGCATCCGCGGCCCGCTCGGCCCGCTGGCGCGTCTTCTCGATCACGCGGGTCCGGATGCGGTCCGGCCCGTTTTCCAGCGCCCGCGCGACCGTCAGGCCGACATTGCCGCCGCCGATGATCAACACCCGTTCCGGCCGCCGCGCGGTCTTGCCGAAGATCTCGAGCGTGCGGCCGGTGTCCTCGGTATGGGTGAAAACATAGATCTGGTCGCCGGCGAAAAGCTGATCACCGGGTTCGGGCGCAAAGAGCGTCCCCTCGCGGCGTACACCCACCACCAGAGCGCGCAAGGTCGAGAACAGCTCGGAGAGCTGGCGCAGCGGCGTGTCGAGCACCGGGCACTCCGCGTCGAGCTGGATGCCCAAGAGCTTCGCATCGCCGGACAGGAAGCTCTCGGTGTCAAAGGTCGCGGGCGAGCGGATGCGTGCAAGCGCCGCCTGCGCCACCTCCTCCTCGGGGGAGATGACCACGTCGATCGGCAGGTGGTCGCGGCGGTAGAGGTCTGAGTAGATCGCGTTCAGGTAGCTTTGCGCGCGCAACCGCGCGATCTTGCGCGGCACGGCAAAGACGGAATGGGCGACCTGGCAGGTCACCATGTTGACCTCGTCCGAGAAGGTCGCGGCAATGATCATGTCGGCGTCCCGCGCGCCGGCGCGGTCGAGCACATCGGGGTAGGAGGCGAACCCCGTCAGCCCCTGCACGTCCAGCGTGTCGGTCGCCCGCCGGACGAGGTCGGGGTTGTTGTCGACCACCGTCACGTCGTTGTTTTCGCCGGAAAGATGGCGCGCGATTTGCCAGCCGACCTGGCCCGCGCCGCAGATGATGACCTTCATGACCCTTTTGTCCCTGCAGGCCCAAGGCCTTCTGACTGGCACGGGGGCGCGCAGGCGTCAATCCATCATGGGACACCGCCGGATGCAGCCCCTGCCCTTCATCTTTCCCCAAATACGCAAGGGCGACCGGCCAGCCACGGGCGTGACCGACGCAGGAATGGGCAACGATCCGCCACCGGGCACCCACGGATTTTCCAAAATCCGTGCCCGCGCCGCGCGAGCGGCGCGCGCCCTCAGCTCTCGTCCTCGCCCGCCATCTGGCGCGCCCACATCGAGGCATAGCGCCCGCCCCTGGCCAGCAGCGCGTCATGGGTGCCCTGCTCGACGATCTCGCCGGCCTGAAGCACCAGGATCTGGTTTGCCTCGACCACCGTCGAGAGGCGGTGCGCGATGGTGATCACGGACCGCCCCTGCCCCATCATCTTCAGCTCCGACTGGATATCGCGCTCGGTCTCGGTGTCGAGCGCCGATGTGGCCTCGTCGAGCAGAAGGATGGGCGGGTCCTTCAGAAGCGTCCGCGCGATGCCCACGCGCTGCTTCTCGCCGCCCGACAGCTTCAGCCCCCGCTCGCCCACCGCGGTGTCATACCCCTCGGGCAGCGCCAGGATGAAATCATGGATACGCGCGGCCTTCGCGGCCGCCACGATCTCCTCCTCGGTCGCACCTGCCCGGCCATAGGCGATGTTGTAGCGGATCGTGTCGTTGAAGAGCACGGTGTCCTGCGGCACCACCCCGATCGCGTCATGCAGGCTTTCCTGCGAGACCTCGCGCAGGTCCTGCCCGTCGATGCGGATCGCACCGCCCGTCACGTCGTAGAACCGGAAAAGAAGCCGCCCGATCGTGGACTTGCCCGAACCCGAGGGACCGACCAGCGCCACCGTCTCGCCGGGGGCCACGCGGAAGGATATCCCCTTCAGGATCGGCCGCGCCGGGTCATAGGCGAAGCGCACGGCATCAAACGCCACCTCGGCCCCGCCGACCTTCAGCGCGGGCGCGCCGGGTTTGTCCGCAACCTCCTGCGGTTGTTCCAGAAGGTCGAACATCTCGCCCATATCGACAAGGCTCTGCCGGATCTCGCGATAGACAGTGCCGAGGAAGTTGAGGGGCATGGTGATCTGGATCATGAAGGCGTTGACCATCACGAAATCGCCCACGGTCAGCTCGCCCGACTGCACGCCGAGGGCGGCCATGACCATGACCAGCACCAGGCCCGTTGTGATGATGAGTGACTGGCCGAAGTTCAGAAATGCCAGCGAAAGCGAGGTCTTGATCGCCGCCGTCTCGTATTGCCGCATCGCGCCGTCATAGCGCTCGGCCTCGCGGCGTTCGGCGCCGAAATACTTCACCGTCTCGAAGTTCAGCAGACTGTCGACCGCCTTCTGGTTGGCGTCGGTGTCCTGGTCGTTCATCTCCTTGCGGATCTTCACCCGCCATTCGGTCACCTTGAAGGTGAACCAGATGTAGAGGCCGATGGTGACGACGAGGACCACGAGATAGGAGATGTCGAAATAGGCCCCCAGCACGATCGCGGTCAGCAGCAGTTCCAGGATCAGCGGGCCGACCGAGAAGAGCAGGAAGCGCAGAAGGAACTCCACCCCCTTCACGCCGCGCTCGATGATGCGCGACAGGCCACCGGTCTTGCGGGTGATGTGGTAGCGCAGGCTGAGCGCGTGGATGTGCTGGAACGTCTCGAGCGCCAGCTGCCTGAGGGCGCGCTGCGCCACGCGGGCGAAGACCGCATCGCGCAGCTGCTGGAAGCCGACATTCGCCGCCCGCGCCACGCCATAGGCCACGGTCAGGCCCACCGCACCAAGGCCCAGCAGGATCGCGGGGTCCGACCCCTCGCCCGTCAGCGCATCGACCGCGGCCTTGTAGAGAAAAGGCGTGCCGAGCGTGACCAGCTTGGCGATGACGAGCATGACCAGCGCGATCACCACGCGGCGCTTCACCCAGGGCTTGTCATCTGGCCAGAGATAAGGTGCGACCTTGCGGATGGTGCGCAGCGCAGAGCGGCGCTCGCGCTCTTCTAGCGTGGGCTCTGCGGTGGTGGCGTCAGGGTCGGTCTGGGCCGCGGCGTGGGTGCCGGCGGCCTGCGTGTCGGCTGGCATCGGGTGATCCTTGCGGGCGTCTGGCCCTCTACCTAAGCGCGCGTGGCGCGAATGGCCAGACCACTCACTGGTCCGCGCCGGCCCGCGGCAGGTCGGGCAGCGCGAAGATCTGCCCGGGGAAGATCAGGTCGGGGTCGCGGATCTCGCCCCGGTTCTCCTCGAAGATCTGCACGTAGAGGATGCCGTCGCCGAAATTGGCCTCGGCGATGCCCCAGAGCGTGAAGCCGCTTTGCACCGTGATGACCGAGGACCCCGGTTCCACCAGCATCGGGTTGTCGCGGATGCGCGCGGGGTCTTCGCGCAGGAAGGGCGTGGTCACGGTGCGGATGACGGTGCCGTCGGCGCCCAGCTGCTCCAGCCGCAGCGTGTAGGTGCCGGGGTCCACGTCCGGCAGGCCAAGGCTCCACTGTCCGCCGGGGCCGATCTCGCCCATGCTGATGGGCTGATTGTTCAACGTGACGCGCACCGATCCCTCGGCCGGACCACGGCCCGCAAGCGTGACGTCGCCCTCAAGGTCGTAGGTGATCGCGTCGAGCTGGATCTCGGTCTGTGCGGTGGGCGCTGCACCCGGGCTTTGCAACACGCGCACGCCATCACCATCCGCCATCAGAACCGCAGGGGCCTGGGGCCGCGCTGCGCTGGCGGTATCAGCCTCGGGCTCGCTGCCCGGTACGGAGGGGACCAGTGGCGGCGCGTCGGCGACCGCCGTGGTCCCGTCACCCTCAAGTGGCGATGCGGGTGCAGTGCCGGTGAGCGCCCCCACGCCTGGACGGTCGGCCGATTGTGCAGGCGGCGACGCAGGCGGGGTGCCTGTGTCCGTCGCATCAGCGACCGCGGTGCCATCGAACGGCGCGATGAGAACCGTCCCCTCTCCGCGCGTGGCCTCGCCACCCGGCGCTGCCGCTTCCAGGCTGAGGATACGCGGGGCGTCGGAGGGGGAAAGCGCCAGCATCGCAACGAAGTTGCCGTTCTGGTCGGCTTCGACAAGCTCGATCGGCTCGCCGTCGAGCCGCAGGGTCACGCTGGCGCCTGCCACGGCCTGCCCGGCGACCACCGCGCTGCCTGTACCGTCCACCCGGACGACATCGAAGCGCGGCACGACCGTTGCGGCCGCGGGCGGCGTGACGGAGCTGGCCCCTCCATCGGCGTCAGTGTCCACCGTTTGCGTGGCGGCCGCATCCGGCGCGGAGGGAGCCCCGGCTGTATCGGCGGCTGCGGTTTCGGTCGCGCGCTCGTCCTGCGCCGGGGGCTGAGCGGGGTCGCGAAAGGCGACGAAAGCCACGGCCGCTGCAACGAGCAGACCGCCCGCCACGGCCACGCCTACGATCGGTGAGACGCTTGCCGCGCCTGCGCCTGTGGTTTCCTTCGCCATGGCTTTCCCGTTTCCCACCCCCGAAGGCCCGGGCCTGTTGCATCCACCGCGCCGGCGCTGGGTCCAGTCGCTTGAGCGCCGTGTCCTATGGGCCTATCAGGAGGCGAATCCAAGCCAAGTGCAAGGGACTGCGATGCAAAGCCTTTCCGTCTGTGTCTATTGTGGCGCGCGCCCCGGGGCCGACCCGGCCTACATGGCAAGCGCCACGGCCCTCGGGACGGCCTTGGCCGAGGCTGGCATGCGGCTGGTCTACGGGGCGGGCGATGTCGGGCTGATGGGGGCTGTCGCCCGCGCGGCACAGGCCGCGGGGGGCGAGACCTTCGGCGTGATCCCCGCCCATCTCGTGGCATGGGAGGTCGGCAAGCGCGACCTGACCACCTTCGTCGTGACCGAGACGATGCACGAGCGCAAGAAGGTCATGTTCATGAATGCCGACGCGGTCGTCGTGCTGCCGGGCGGCGCGGGCAGCCTTGACGAGTTCTTCGAGGTGGTGACTTGGCGGCAGCTGGGCTTGCACGACAAGCCGATCTACCTGCTCGACATCAACGGCTACTGGCAGCCACTTATCGCGCTGATCGACCACGTGATCGCACAGGGCTTCGCCGAGCCGAGCCTCAAGTCCTACATCGAGACCGTTCCGGATCACGCCACGCTCATGGCGCGCCTGGGCGCCTAGGCGGGGACGGTCCCGGCGGAGACGAGCTGGTTCATCGCGACGATCTTGTCACGGTAGTTGCGGGCGAACGCGGCCTCGAGCTCACGCGAAAGATCGTCGCGGCGCCGCGTGACCTCACGCAGGCGCGGCGCGTCGATCTGCCAGACGGTCAAGGGGCCGAGGGCGATGACCGTTGCCGTGGCCGGCAACCCCGTGAGCACCGTCATCTCGCCCACGAAATCGCCCGTCCCGCAGGCCGAGACCCGCACCCCGTCGACGCGCACCTCGGCCTCGCCATTGGCGATGTAGCTCAACTGCTCGACGGGCTCGTTCTGCACGGCGAGGCAGGCACCGGCCTCGAGCACGACCCAACGGCCGCGGTCGATCAGCGCGCGCGCATCGCCGCGCCCGAGACCCGGCAGGTGGCGCGCGATGAAATGCGTCTCCACCTCGGTGAAACGCGCGCGCAAGCTGCGCCAATGGGTCGTCAGAAGCTGCGCGATGTTCACAACGACAAGGCAGGTTTCCCAGAAGGTCGACACCGGATCGCCAAGGATGAAGGCCGAGTAGGAAATCCCCAGGATCGCCGAGGCGATGACGAAAAGGCGCAGCCACAGGAGCGTGCGCATGAGCATCGACAGAACGAGCAACACATAGGCTGCATGGCCGAGAAGGCCCTCTTGCGAGAAGGCCGAGGCAAGCGTGAGTTCCATGGGAAACCTCCTGAGCTATCAGGAGGTGTAACGCCTTGCCCGTCAATGGGGATTTTCCGCCATGGCGGCCTAGTCGGGCAGCCCCTCGGGCCGGGTGGCCTCGGCCACGCGGGCGGCGATTTCATCGACCGGATGGTTCGTCAGATCGAGCGCAACCTCGCCCACGATGCGCGCCGTGACCTCCTTGTGGAGCTCCTTGCGAAGCGCACCGAGGACACGCGGCGGGGCCACCACGATCAGCCGGTCGAACCGGTCGGCATGGGCACGGCGGTAAAGCATGTCGGCCAGCCCGGCGGCGAAGCGTTCCTTTTCCAGCCGGTGCCAGTCGGTCTCCTCCATCGCCGAGCGCTGCGCGCCGGGCCCGTCGCTGCGGCGACCGGGACGGTCGGTGCCCTGCTCATGGGTCGGCGGGTTCTCACCGTGGCGCTCGCGCCGCACCTCGAGAAGCGGGATATCGGCGTCGCCCACGTTCTCCATCAGCAGCGCTTTCTCGCCATCGGCGACCAGCACCCAAGTGCCGCGTGTCAATGCGGTGTGGGTGTGGCGCGTCTGTTTCACATCGGTCGGGGTCATGGATGGATCGGTCATTGTGTCCTCCTCCTTACGGATCGGGATCAGGGTGACGGATCGGGGCACAGATGACGTTGACCTGTGTCAACCGTCTTGCCTGAAATGGAAACGGCCCGCCGTAGCGGGCCGTTCTTATGCGTGTGGGCCGGATCAGGCCGCGGCGAGACGAGCCGCGACGTTTTCCCAGTTCACCAGCTTCGACAGGAAGTTGTCGAGGTAAGCGGGACGCTTGTTGCGGAAGTCGATGTAGTAGGAATGCTCCCACACGTCGCAGCCCAGAAGCGCGGTCTGCCCGAAGCAGAGCGGGTTCACGCCGTTCTCGGTCTTGGTGACCTTGAGCGAGCCGTCCTTGTCCTTGACCAGCCAGCACCAGCCCGAGCCGAACTGGCCCGCGCCTGCGGCGGCGAACTGCGACTTGAACTCGTCGACCGAGCCGAAGCTCTCGGTGATCGCCGCTTCCAGCTCACCGGGCATGCCGCCCTCGCCGGGGCCCATCATTTCCCAGAACTGGTTGTGGTTCCAATGCTGGGACGCGTTGTTGAAGATGCCGTTCTGCGCGACCGCGCCGGGCTGGTAGGTGCCGGTGATGATGTCTTCGAGGGACTTGCCCTCCCACTCGGTGCCGGCGATCAGCTTGTTGCCGTTGTCGACATAGGCCTTGTGGTGCAGGTCGTGGTGATACTCGAGCGTCTCGCGGCTCATGCCGAGCCCTTCGAGCGCGTCGTGGGCATAGGGAAGATCGGGAAGTTCGAAAGCCATGTCTGGGCCCCCCTGTTCGTGGTTTGCGGTTGGGTCACAGATGGGGCGCGGCACGGGGTAAGGTCAACCCCGCCACGCGGCAAGTGGCCCGGATTCGGGCGGAAATACAGGGTCAGGCTGCGCCGACAGCGCGCGTTCAACCGCAGGTTTCAGGCCGCAGAGGGCGATCAGTGGTAGCCGACCGCCCCACCGTCCTTCGCCGACATCGCCAGAAGGTCGAAGGTGTATTGCGCGACCGAGCGGAAGCAGATCACCCGCGCCTCGGTCTCGGTCTCGAACCAGATGGCACCCGCGACCTGCTGCAAACGGGTGCGGCGCATCTCGCCGGGCGCCAGCACGTCGGCGGTCATGTCGGAGGGCGTGATCTTGGCCAGCGTGTCGCGGAGCGCACCGGCCTCGCCCGTCACGCGGAAAAGCGCGCGCGCGTCCGAGACGTTGACGGCCAGGTGATGCTGGCCCGCGAGCGCTTCGGTCAGGTCCGTGACCATCGCATCGGCGCGGGCGTGATCGCAGAGGATCAGAAGCTCGTCCGGCGACATCCAGGCGACGTGGCACCCCTGCCCCGCGCCGATGGCGCGCGGGCCGGGCATCTCGGCCCCTGTCACCTTGGCGATGGCCGGTCCGGCCGCCGACAGGTCCGCGCGCAGCGTGACCATGCCCTGCAGCCCCATCTCCTCGACCGTCACCAAGCCGTCGGCCCGTGCGCCGGGCAATGCGCTTTTCACGAGATCAGACATTCTGCTTCTCCCCCTCGGGGTCGTAGAAGACGGGGCTGACGATCTTCGCCTTCACGGTCTTCGGTGCCTCGCCCTTCACGGGTTTCTTCGTGGTGTTGAACTCGATCACCTCGCCCATGCGGTCGGGGCCGTTCAGGACAAGGCCCATCGCGATGCCGCGCCCAAGCGTGGGCGAGAAGTAGGTCGAGGTGACGCGCCCTTGCGTCATGCCCTGCCCGTTCGCGTTCACACCGTCCGCGATGGCGTAGGAGCCGTCGGGGATGACCGAACCATCAAGCGTCTCGAGCCCGACGAGTTTCCAACGGGTCGGGTCGGTCATGTGGCTCCGTTCCTGCGCACGTTTGCCCAGGAAATCCTCTTTCTTTTTCGAAATTGCCCAGTCGAGGCCAAGATCCTGCGGGATGACCGTGCCGTCCGTCTCGTCGCCGATCATGATGAAGCCCTTCTCGGCGCGCATCACGTGCATCGCCTCGGTCCCGTAGGCGGTCACGCCGAACTCCTGGCCTGCCTCGTGCAGCGCATCCCAAAGCGCGCGGCCCTGGCTTGCGGGGACGGAGACCTCGAAGGACAGCTCACCTGCAAAGGCGATGCGGAAGATACGCACGTCGAAGCCGCCGATCTTTCCGGTCGTCCAGCCCATGAAGGGCAGCGCCGCGTTCGAGAGGTCGAAATCCGCGCCCAGTTTTTCCAGAACCGCCCGGGATTTGGGGCCAACCACCCCGATCTGCGCCCATTGCTCGGTCACGTTGGCGGTGTAGACCTGCCAGTCCCACCACTCGCACTGCAGCCAATCCTCCATATGGGCATGGATGCGATCCGCCCCGCCGGTGGTGGTGTGGCACAGGAACGTGTCCTCATCGAGCCGCGCGACGACGCCATCATCCATGAGGAAGCCGTTTTCGCTGCACATCAGCCCGTAGCGGCATTTGCCGGGTTTCAGGCTGCTCATCATGTTGGTGTAGAGCATGTCCATGAAGCGGCCCGCGTCGGGCCCCTTCACGATGATCTTGCCGAGCGTCGAGGCGTCGAGAAGGCCGAGGCCGCCACGGGTCGCGTTGATCTCGCGGTTGACCGCGTCGCGGTGGCTTTCGCCCTGTCGCGGGTAGCAATAGGCGCGCCGCCAATGGCCGACCGGCTCCATGTAGGCGCCGTGTTCAACGTGCCAGTCATGCAGCGGTGTACGGCGGAGCGGCTGGAAGATCTCGCCCCGCGCCTCGCCCGCGATGGCGCCCATCGAGATGGGGGTGTAGGGCGGGCGGAAGGTGGTGGTGCCGACACGCGGGATATCTTCACCCAATGCATCAGCAAGGATCGCGAGGCCATTGATGTTGCTCAGTTTCCCCTGATCCGTCGCCATGCCGAGCGTGGTATAGCGCTTTGTGTGCTCGACGCTCTCGTAACCCTCACGCGCGGCGAGTTGCACGTCCGAGACCTTCACGTCGTTCTGGAAGTCGAGCCACATCTTCGACCGCTTCTTGGGGCCCGCGCCCTGCGGCATGACCCAGATCGGCGCAAGCGGCGCTTCCGGCGCGGCACTGGACGTCGAAACCCCAGCCTCCGGCGCAGGTTTTCCAAGCGTTTCAAGCGCCTTGCGCGCCATCGTTGAAGCGTTTCCCAGAGTCTCGGAGGCATGCAGCGCACCGTCCGCAGACCCCGCGCAGACGACGAAACCCTGCCCGTGCTGATCGGTCGGTGGGCGGGCGTGATCGGGGCGGAAGAAGGCACCCGCGCTGTCCCAGGTCAGCTTACCCCCGCAATGGGACCAAAGGTGGACGACCGGCGACCAGCCGCCCGACATGGCGACGGCGTCGCAGACGATATCCTCGATGACCGCGCCCTCGCCTTCCTGGCGGCAAAGCTGGACGGCCACGACGCCGCGCAAGCCCTTGACGTTCGCAATGGCCATGCCGGTTTCCACGCGGATGCCACGAGCGCGGGCCTCCTGCACTAGCGGGCCGTTGGCCTCGGGCCGCGCATCGACGATGCAGGGCACGTCGAGCCCCGCGGATTTGATCGCAAGCGCCGTGCGATAGGCGTCGTCGTTGTTCGTGACCACGACCGTGCGGTCGCCAGGGCTGACGCCCCAGTTCACAAGGTAGTCGCGCATGGCCGAGGCAAGCATCACACCCGGCTTGTCGTTACCGGGAAAGCTGAGGGGGCGCTCCAGCGCGCCGGTCGCGGCGATAACTTGCCCCGTGCGGATGCGCCAGAGACGGTGGCGCGGGGTGTCGTCACCGGGCGCGTGATCGGCGACGCGCTCATAGGCGAGGATGTAGCCGTGGTCATAGACGCCAGCCACCATCGTGCGCAGGCGGAGATGGACATTCTCCATCCCTTCAAGGGTTTGCACGGTGTCGTTGATCCAGTCTTCCGCCGGTTTCCCGTCGATCTCGACCCCGTCCACCGGCGCGCGGCCGCCCCAATGGGCGGTTTGTTCGCACAAGATCACCTTGGCCCCCGCGCGGCCCGCCTCCAAAGCGGCCTGAAGCCCGGCGATGCCGCCGCCCGCGATCACGACATCGGTATGGGCATAGAAATGCTCATACCGGTCGGGGTCGGTCAGCTTCGGGTCAGGCGCTTTGCCCAGGCCCGCGGATTGGCGGATGAAGGGCTCGAACACATGCTTCCAGAAAGCGCGCGGGTGGATGAACGTCTTGTAATAGAACCCCGCAGGCAGGAAGCGCGGGAGCAGCGCGTTCACCTCGCCGATGTCCCACTCGAGGCTCGGCCAGTGGTTCTGGGAGGTCGCGGTCAGCCCATCAAACAGTTCGGTCGTCGTGGCGCGCTGGTTCGGCTCATGGGTCTTGCCGTGGCCGAGGTTCACCAGCGCATTGGGTTCCTCCGCGCCCGAGGCGACCACGCCGCGCGGGCGATGATACTTGAAGGACCGGCCCATGATCTTCTGACCGCTGGCCATGAGCGCCGAGGCAAGCGTATCGCCCGGGTGCCCCTGCAACCGCTTGCCGTTGAAGCGGAACTCGATCTTGCGGCTGCGGTCGATCAACCGGCCGCCAGTGGACAGGCGCGTGCTCATGTCAGGCTCCAGTCGGGGCGTTTCGCCTTGATGGCGGCGACGATGTCGGCGGGCGGCTCGGTGGTCTGGGCCTTGTAGGTGCCGAAGACCTCCAGCGTGGCGGTGTCGCGGGCGGCGAGGAACCACTTGCCGCAGCCCATCGCGTGGCGCCAGCGCTCGAAATGCACGCCCTTCACGTTGGGGCGGAGGAACAGGTATTCCTCGAACTGCTCATCGGTCGAGCCGGGGCCGAAACGCTTCAGATGCGCCTCGCCGCCGGGGTACAGCTCGGTCTCGCAGGCTTGGACGCCGCAGTAGGGGCAGGTGAAGGTCAGCACGGGTGAACCCCCCTCGGAAGGTCAGAGGTATTGGTCGAAACGATGCAAGGCAG
>CAZVQL010000054.1:0-13822 GCA_964629305.1 uncultured Roseicyclus sp. | reverse complement strand
GCGATCTACGAGCATTGCCTGCCCTTCAACGTCGCCCGCGCCTATGACGAGGCGCGCGGCCTTGACCACCCGCGTATCTGGACAGCCGAACGCGACGCCGAGATGTGGGCCGCCCTGCAGGAGTGACGGCGATGACCTACCAGGACCGCTACCCACTGGCCTTCCGCCTTTACCCCTACGCACGCTCCACCGATCAGGGCGCGGCCGTGCCCGCCCATCACCCCGTCACCATCGTCGGCGGCGGGCCGATCGGGGTGGCGACCGCGCTCGACCTCGCGCTGCGCGGCGTCCCCGCGCTTGTGCTGGACGATCACGAAGGCGTCGGGCAGGGCTCCCGCGCGATCTGTTTCGCCAAGCGCACGCTCGAGATCGCGCATCGCCTCGGCTGTGGGCCTCAGATGGTCGAGAAGGGCGTGATCTGGAACCGCGGCCGCGTCTTCCATGACCGAGACGAGGTGTTCAGCTTCGATCTTCTACCAGAAGACGGCCACCGCTACCCCGCCTTCATCAACTTGCAACAACCGTGGTTCGAGCGGTTCCTGGTGGAAGCCGTCGACCGTGCGAAGGCACAGGGTGCACCGATCGAGATCCGGGGCCGCAACCGCCTGACGTCGATGGAGGCGGGCGAGAATGCCGTCACCCTTCACCTCGACACGCCGGACGGGGCCTACACCATCACCACCGACTGGCTGATCGCCTGCGACGGCGCGAAGTCGCCGATCCGCGACATGATGGGCCTCGGCTTCGAGGGTCGCGTCTTCGAGGATAATTTCCTCATCGCCGACGTGAAGATGACCGCCGATTTCCCGACCGAGCGCTGGTTCTGGTTCGAGCCGTGGTTCAAATCCGGCGCCTCGGCGCTTTTGCACAAGCAGCCCGACGACATCTGGCGCATCGATTTCCAGCTGGGCTGGGACATCGACCGCAAGGCCGAGCTGGAACCGGGCCGCGTGCGCAAGCGCGTCGACCAGATGCTGGGCCCGGATGTGGAGTACGAACTCGACTGGACGTCGATCTACACCTTCCAGTGCCGCCGGATGGAAAAGTTCCGCCATGGCCGCGTGATCTTTGCCGGCGACGCCGCGCATCAGGTCAGCCCCTTCGGCGCGCGGGGGGCGAATTCCGGGATACAGGATGCCGACAACCTCGGCTGGAAACTGGCGGGCGTGATCCGGGGCGACTATCCCGAAAGCCTGCTCGACAGCTACGACGCCGAGCGCATCCACGCGGCGGATGAGAACATCCGCAACTCCACCCGCTCGACCGATTTCATCACGCCCAAGACACCGCAATCGCGCGTCTTCCGCGACGCGGTGCTGCACCTCGCGGCACACGCGCCCTTTGCGCGGCCAATGGTGAACTCGGGCCGCTTGTCGGTTCCGGCCGTCTATGACGGCTCGCCCCTGAACACCGCCGACGCGCTCAAGGGCGGACCCGCGCGCAGCCGCCCGGGCGCCTCCTGCCCAGACGCGCAGTTGTCGGACGGCAGCTACCTGCTGGACCACCTGGGGCAGGGGTTCGCGGTGCTGAACCTCGGTGCCGCCCTGCCGCGTTTGCCGCGCGAGATGCCGGTGCTCAGCTTCGACCCAAAGGACGAACCGCTCCTCGCGGAGCGCTACCTGGGCCAGGCCGAACGCGCGCTCTACCTCATTCGGCCCGACAGCCATGTCGCCGCCCGCTGGGCTGCCTGCGACGCCGAGAAACTGGCCCGCGCACTCGCCCGCGCCGAAGGGAGTGAGGCTTGATGGCCCATCTGACGCTCGATGCGAACCTGCCCGCCCCCGACGACGCCTACGAGGCGTTGATCGCCGCCCATGATGGGCTGACGAAGGAGGAAAGCGAGGCGCTGAACGCGCGGCTCATCCTGATCCTGATGAACCACGTGGGCGATCTGCAAGTGATCCGCGAGGCGCTGGAGGCGGCGAAACGCTGACACCCCGCGGGACCCAAGGCGCGTCGACGCGCCTTGCAAACGCGATTTCGAAATCGCGTGAAAAAGCCCGTTCGAACGGGCTTCCCCGCTCAGGTCGTCACCCGCGCACCCAGCCGCCGGATCTCGGCCAGCGCACTCATCGCGGCCAGCGCAGAACTGCGCGGGTTGTCGGGCAACGACGCGCCCGTGATCTCGAACCGAAAGCGGCCAAAGGCCCCTTCGGCCTCGATCTCGTGCATGTTGCCCACAGCCCCCGGATCGGCCACCAGGCGCGCCCGCGTCTCCTCGAACCCCAGCCCGGCCAGCGCCACCGCGGCGGCCACGTTGGCGTTCTTCGGATAGCGCAGCGCCGCCTCGCGCGCCGTTCCCTCGAAATGTACCGCGGGCGCGGTCAAGCCGGACAGGTCCAGCACCTCCTCCGCCGGTGAGCCCGCCCAACCCATCGGCGGCTTCGTCCCGGTGTAGCGCACGGATGTCAGGCCACCTGCGGCCCCCGCACGCAACGCATCCAGCGCCCCGATCGCCCCGCTGGCGAGGTGCAACCGCGACCCGCCCGCCTCGGCCGCTGTGGCCAGATCCGCGGCAAGACCAGCATCGGCCAACGCCCCCAGCGATAGCGTCACCACGTCGATCCCCGCCGCCAACGCATCGGGCCCATGGGCCGCCAAGCCGGAATGCCCCGCGCAATCCACCAGGTGCGTGACGCCCGCGGGCAAGCTCGCGACCGACCCGGCCACCAGCACGTCTTCGGGCGGGTTGCGTCGCACGATCACCGCCGCGGGCCCCAGCCCGTCGCGCCGCAGCCCTTCGATCACCCAGCGCCCGATCGCGCCCGCCCCGATCACCGCCACCTGCATCGTCTGCCCCTTCCGGTCTTGCCATTTCCGATCCGGGCCACACTATCAGCCACGGGTGAAAAGACGACAGGGTGCGCGACATGAACAAGCCAGCCAGCCAGATGATCGGCGCCGCCATTCCCCGGCGCGAGGACCCGGCCCTTCTGAAGGGGCAGGGGCGCTACACCGCCGACATCGCGCTGACCGAGCCGCTGCACATCGCCTTCCTGCGCAGCCCGGTCGCCGCGGGCCGCATCACCGACATCGACGTATCCGAGGCGCTCTCCGCCCCTGGCGTCCACGCCGTCATCACCGGCGCCGACCTGCCACCGACCACCTCGCCCGACGTCCTGCCCGTGCTCGAGATCGAGGGCACCCTGCCCTACCCGCTGCTCGCGCGCGAGCGCGTCACCTGCGTCGGCGAACCTGTCGCGGCGGTCCTGGCCGACAGCCCGGCACGCGCCGCCGACGCCGTGGACCTGATCATCCTCGATATCGAGGATGAAGAGCTGCCAGAGCCGCGCCGCATCGCCCATCGTCGCTGGCAGACGGGCGACACGAGGGGCGCGTTCAAACAAGCCGCCCATGTCGTCGAGGTCGAGACGGTTCACCCCCGCGTCGCCCCCTCGCCGATGGAACCGCGGGGCGTCGCGATCCGTTACGACGCCGAGACCGACGGCGTGACCATCTTCCAGTCGACCCAGACGCCCCACCGCACCAAGACCGACCTGATGCGCGTGCTGCAGCTGGACCCCGACCGCATCCGCATCATCGCCCCCGATGTCGGCGGCGGTTTCGGGATGAAGGGCTTCGCCTATCCCGAAGAGCTCTTCGCGACCTGGGCCGCGCTGCACCTGAAGCGCGACGTGCGCTGGATCGCCACCCGCTCGGAAGAGTTCCTGTCAGCCGCCCACGGCCGCGGCCTGACCTCGCGCGGGCGGCTTGCGCTGAACGCCGACGGCAAGTTCCTTGCGCTGGAGGCACGGATCGACGCGCCCGTTGGTGGCTGGATCGCGGGCACCGGCCTGATGCCCGCCTTCAACGCCGCGCGCATCCTGCCCTCGGGCTACGCCATCCCCGCGCTCGACATCGAGACCGAGGTCCACAGCCACCCCACCCCGCCCGTCGCCATCTACCGCGGCGCCGGCCGGCCCGAGGCGAACGTGATCCTCGAGCGCCTCATCGACGAGGCCGCCGCGGTAACGGGCCAGGACCCCATCGCGCTGCGCAAGGCGAACATGATCCCGGCCTCGGCGATGCCGCATGACACGGCGACCGGCAACCACCTCGATTCCGGTGACTACGCCGCCGCGCTCGACGCCTTTGCCGCCGCCGCCGACCTCGACGGGCTGCGCGCCCGGCGCGATGCGATCCGGGATGCGGGCGGCCTCGCGGGCCTCGGTGTCGCCTTCTACCTCGACCCTTCGGCGGCGGGTTGGGAATACGCGCGCGTCACGCTGAACGCGGACGGCACCGCCCATATCGCCACGGGCGCCACGCAGCAGGGCCATGGCCGGCTGACGGCCTTTTCCCAGATCGCGGCCGATGCCCTTGACCTGCCGATGGAGGCGATCACGCTCGATGCCGGCGACACCGGCACCGTGGCCGAGGGCGTGGGCGCCGTGGGCAGCCGGGCGACCGCCATCGGCGGCAGCGCCCTGATGGAGGCCTGCGCCAAGGTCAAGGCGATGGTGGCTGAGGGCGCCGCCCTGCCCGTCACCGCCGACAGCAAGTACGAGGTCGCGGGCCAAGCCTGGGCCTTCGGCGCGTATGCCGCGCTGGTCGAGATCGACGCCGAGACGGGCACCCCCCGCCTGCTGAAGGCGCACGCCCATGACGACACCGGCGTCATGGTGAACCCCGTTCAGGTCGAGGGGCAGATCAGGGGCGGCTTCGCGCAAGCCCTTGGCGAGACGATGCTCGAGGCCATCGCGCTGGACGAGGACGGGCAGCTTCTGACCGGCAGCTTCATGGATTACGCCATGCCGCGCGCCGACGACCTGCCGCCGCTGGCGCTGTCGCATTCCGAAACGCCCAGCCCGGCCAACCCGCTTGGTGTGCGCGGTGTCGGCGAGGCCTCGACCACGGGCGCGCCCGCGGCGCTGATCAACGCGATCACCGATGCGTTCCGGCCCACCGGCAAGGCCCCGCCGCAGATGCCGTTCAGCCCGTCCCGCATCTGGGACGCGCTGAACGCCTGATGTGAAGCGACCGCTTCAGAAGTCGAAGATATCATCGAGGAACGACCCGCGCCGCTTTTGCGGTTTGACGTGATGCGTCTCGGGCCGCGGGCTTGCATCGGCGGCACTCGCGCGGCTCGGCGGGGCCGAGCGTTCGATGATCTTGTCCAGCTCCCCCCGGTCCAGCCAGACGCCCCGGCACTGCGGGCAATAGTCGATCTCGACTCCCTGCCGGTCGGCCATGACAAGGGTGGTTCCGTCGATCGGGCATTGCATGGGTGAGACTCCTTTTCTCTCTCACCCCAACACCTAGGTGCGCCGCCCCGTCGCGCAAGCCGCGATAGGAAACACCTATTCGTCGGTCTGGGTCAGCGCCTCGATCTCGTCGGCGATGCGCACCGACCATTCGCCGATGATCGGGATGAACTCGATCTGGCTGAGCGTCCAGATGATCAGCGACAACAGCACCGTCGCCCCGATCACCGTGCCCAGACCCACCGCCATGCCGCTGGCGAATCGGAACAGCAGCACCCGCGGAACCGATTGGTAGAGCAGGAACATCCTGTGTTCCCGCAGGAACGTCATCTCCTGCCTGAGCGCGCGCACCTCCTCCTCCAGCGTGCCGGGCGGGTCCTCCACGGTTTTCTTCGGCTCACGCGCCATAATGCGCGACGACGTCGTAGAGCACCGGCTCGAAGGACCGGCAAAGTGCCGAGATCCTGCGGTTGCGCGTGCGCATCTCGTCCGAGCGCAGCATCGCCTGGAAATCCTCGCGCTTGCGCCATTGCGAGTAGTTGGCGATCCGCGTCTGCGCGTCGTTCACATGCAGGCCCGCGCCCATGAAGCCCGGCTGTTTCGAGATGAATTCGGCATAAGCCTCCTGCAACTCGTCCAGCAGGTCGGCGCATTGGCCGGGCGTGGTCTCGAAGGTGGTGATGACGGTCTGGGCGGTGCTGTCGGCGGTGATGGCTGGCATGCTGGCTCTCCTCCTGCAAGAATAGCCTAGCAAGACCTCCCCCGGTCTGCCAATGGCGCGGGGGCGGGCGGGGCAGGTTGTATCGGCAACCGGTGACCCGACGGGCAGCGCCCATGCGCGGTGCCGCCCTGTGAATCGGGGTTCTCAGTCCTGACCGAAACCGGCGTGATGGGTCGCGGGTTCCATTTCGGCCATCGTGTAACTGATATCGGTCGACTGGTTCTCCAAGCCACTGCTGATCCAGATCGTGAGCGTCAGGGCGATCGCGATCAGACCACCGGCAAGAACCATCCAATCCAGTGTGAAGGCCCCGGACTCGTCTTTGATGAACCGTTGAACAAACATGGCACTGCTCCTGTTACTCTTACGAGTTTGTTGACGGATCGAGAACACCCCAGCCTTGTGACGGAAACGGGGCAGGCTTCAGCCCAAGCCAAGGAATCTTTTCGAATAATTCAGGAAAGGTAACTGCGCATCGCCTGGTAGATCACCGCCGTCGCAGCATTGGCCAGGTTCAGCGAGCGGATATGCGGGCTGCGCATCGGAAGGCGAAAGGTGCGGTCCTCGTGACCGGCCAGGATCTCGGGCTGGAGCCCCTTGGTCTCGCGCCCGAAGACAAGGTAGGCATCGGGCGGATAATCGGGGTCGTAGACCGTGCCGCCTGCCCCGTCATCTTCGAAGAAGAACAGCTGGTCGCGCCGCGGCGCACGGTCGGCAAGGAACGCCGCCCAGTCGTCGTACTCGGTCAGTCGGACGTGCTTCCAGTAGTCGAGCCCGGCCCGGCGCACCGATTTCTCGGACAGGTCGAACCCGTAGGGCCGGATCAGGATCAGCTCGAGATCGAGCGCGACGCAGGTCCGCCCGATCGTGCCGGTGTTGCCGGGGATCTCGGGGGTGACGAGGACGACCTTCATCTCCGCCCGCGGCGGCTCAGACATTCGGCTTGCCCTCAAGGCCCAGAACCCGCCGCATCCCAGTCCAGAACGCCGGCAGCCGCGGCGGGCGGTCCAGCTCGGCCAGCACCTCGTCGCGCAGGCCGGGCTTCAGCTCGGCGGCCGCGAAGCCGCGCGCCCAGTCGAGGATCGCGGGCCCATCCGCGGGCCGCAGCCTGACCGCGCTGCCGATCAGGCCGACGATCGTGCCCGCGGGCGAATACCACTCGTCCTGGATGCCGCGGATGCGCTCGGGCATCACGGTGCCCACGCCCCGCACCAGTCCACTTTCCGAGAAGCGCAGCAAAAGGCGGCCCATCTCTTCGCGCGAATACCCGATCAGCGGCGGGAAGGTGTCGAAGAAGATCGGCCCGTCCTCGTCGAAGGCGAAATTGCGGATCGAGGGGTGATAGCCGATGCGCTCGGGCCGCTGCGCGACGCGGCCCCAGAAATCGGCGATGCTGGCCGCCGCCGCCTCGAGGATCGTCAGCGCGTCGGGCAGGGCCGCGGCCTCGATCTGCGGGCGCATCAGCAGGCTTTCGTCCAGCGCCTCCTGCACGATGACGGGCTGGATATAGCCCGCCTCGTTCAAGAGCAGGAACCGCGTCTCGGGCAGGCGCACGCCGGCCCAGCGCAGCACATCCGCATAGGCATCGTGACGGCGCGCCAGTTGCTCCAGCAACTCCGGGTCGCGCCCGCCGCGGTATGTCTTGATGACACGGTCAGAAAGCGGCCCGGATGCAGGCCGGAACGGCGCGCAGAAGTAGCCCAGCCGGCTCACCGGCTCGCCGCGCGCCTTCAGCGCCTCACGCACCTGTCCGGCCAGTTCGCTCATCTGTGCTTGCCCACGCTCCAGCCGGTGGCTTCTGCCAGCCGTTCCTCGCCCTTGGAAATCGGCAGATCCTCCAGCGCGGAGCCCATCGAATCATTCCACCGGTTGAGATAACCGAAGAGCGCGACGACCCCCATGATCTCGACGATCTGCCCCTCGTCCCAATGGGCGCGCAAACGCTCGCCCACCTCGGGCGTTACCGCGTTGGGCACTTGCGTCGCGGCATGGGCGAAGGCCAGCGCGGCCTTTTCGGCCTCGCTGAAATGCGCGCTCGTCTCGAAATCGAAGACATCGTTCAGCCGCTCCTCGCTCGCGTTGAACCGTTCCGAGGCAAGGATCATGTGCGCCTGGCAATAGAGACACCCCGAGGCGAAGCTCGAGACATAGCCGATCAGCCGCTTGAATTCCGGCGTCACGCCTGCGCCGTAGTCGGTCATCACCGCGACGTTCAGATCGGTGAAGGCGCGCGCGATCTGGGGCCGGTGCGCCATCGTGCGAACCGAGTTGGGGATCACCCCCAATGGGCCTTTGAAAAACTGAACATGCTCGCGCAGGTCCGGTTCCATCCCGGCCTCGTCGAGCGGCGGTACCAAGGCCATGACGATCCCCCCGTGGTCGTGGCGAGTAGGCAAGCTGCCCCGCTCCCCGCCGGGGTGCAAGCGCGGTTAGTCCATTGTTAACCACGTCACTTGCAGAATGCGAAGATGCGTTGCCGGCTCGCCACGATCCTCGTTCTCCTCTCCCTCTGGGCCGGTCCTGCCTCGGCCGGCCCCTGGGCGCGCGCCGAGGGTGAGGGGTTCTTGTCCTTCACGGTCGGTGGCGAGACCGACTCTCGTGCCGTTGTCTACGGGCTACCCGCCCCGATCGTCCGGCGGACGGGTGTCTATGCCGAATACGGGCTTGGCCATGGCCTGACCCTGGCCGCACGGATCGGCCGTTCCGATACGGCAGAGGACGCCGAGCTGATCCTGCGCTACACCCTCACCGATCCGGGCACGACATGGCAGTTCTCACTCGACGGTGGCGCCGCGCTGCGCGGGGCCGACGACCGGAGAGAGCTCCGACTGGGCGCGTCGGTCGGGCGTGGCTTCGGCGCGGCAGAGGGGCAGCACTGGTACTGGCCCGTGGCGCATCAGGGGGGCTGGGCCACCCTCGACCTTGCCGCCTACCACGACCTCGAGGACGCCCGCACGGCGTGGGAGGCCGAGGTGACGCTGGGCCTGTCCCTGTCGGACCGGTTGAACGTCCTGTTCCAACTCAAGGCCGAGGATCCGGTCGAAGGCGAGGCATTCCTCACCCTGATGCCGGGCGCCACCTGGGCGCTCACGGATCGCTCCACGCTGCACCTCGGTGCGCAACTCGGCGGGTACGACCACTACCGCGTCGGTCTGTCACTGTCCCTCTGGCACAGCTTCTGAAGCGCCGCTAGGCTCGGGTGCATGACCGAGCAGAAGACCGACCCGATCCGCCCCACGGATGACGAGGCCCGCGCGCTTGCCCGGGCCCTGATCGCCGAGGCGCGCTTCGCCGCGCTGGCCGTCATCGACCCCGAGACGGGCGCCCCCATGGTCACGCGTATCGCGTTGGTGCCCGGCCCGGACGGCGCGCCGCTGACGCTGATCTCGACGCTTTCCAGCCATACCGCGGCGCTGGCCGCGCATCCCGTCTGTTCCCTCCTGATCGGTGAGCCGGGCGCGAAGGGCGATCCGCTCACCCATCCGCGCCTTACCCTGCAGGCGCGGGCCGAACCCGCCGACAAGGCGGCTTGGCGCGACCACTACCTGTCGCTCTACCCCAAGGCGACGCTCTACTACGATTTCGGCGATTTCGGCCTGACCCGTTTCGCACCTGCGGCCGGCCTGCTGAATGGCGGCTTCGGCAAGGCCTACCGCCTGTCGCCTGCGGACCTCTTGCCATGAATGGCAGCATCGACCACGGCCTCGTCGGCATCTGGGTCGTCCTGGGCGACCCACGCACCTACGAGGTGGACGCGGGTGGTGTCTACCACGTCGCCGACCCCGAAAGCCCTGTCACCTTCGAGGACGGCAACACCGTCATGCAATGGGAGGGCGAGGCCCATGACCGCCTGTCGGGCAGCGGCGCGACGCCCGTCGGCCGCTGGCAGGGGCGCGACACCGGGGCGGAATGGGACTTTGCCGCCGATGGCGGCTACACCGTCACGCTGGACGGCGCGACCGACCGGGGGATCTGGGCGCTCAGGCAGGGCGGCACGGCCCTCTGGACACGGGAGGAGGTGGCGACGCTGACCACCACCGGCGCCGAGGTGATCTATGCCCTGCGCGAGGGCGGGACCGTCACCTACGGCTATACCGTTGGCGGCGGCGTCTGGACGTTGCATGACCCCTCGACCTGGGCGGAGCTTGCCCGCTTCGTCGACCCCGCGACCCTGCCCGCCGCGCCCTGACCGCTACCAGTGCAGCGTGCCCGCCGCGCCCTTGATCCGCCCGGTCAGGTTCGGCGTCACCCAACCGCCGTAGAAATCGCCCGGCTGCGGGACAACCTTGATGTCGCCCACCCAAGCCGCATCCACCGAGGTCGCGTAGAAGGCGAGATGATCCTTGATCGCCTCGAACCGCGTGGTGGGGGCCGGATAGGCCCAGGCCGCGTTGCGCGACCGCCGCCCGTTCAGGACCAGGTCGAAATAGGCCGCCCGCCCCTTCCACTCGCAAAAGGTCTCGCGCGGGGACGGGACCAAGGCCGCCGACAAAACCGCCTCGGGCGGCAGGTAGTAGGTGGGCGCGTGGTGCGTCTCGAGCACGCGCCAGGCGGCACCCGGCTCGGTCTCGGCGATGGGCACGCCCGCGAAGATGACCTTCAGAACGGCATCCACCCGCTCCAGCCGGGGCGGGCGGGGGTAGTCCTGAACGTTTTCGACGGGCAGTACGGTCATCTCGGGCACCTCCTTGCGGCCCGCAGGTAGCGCGCCCGCCGCGCAAGGGAAAGCCCGCCCCCGTCACCGGGAGCGGGCCGTTGCATCAAGCCTTGCGCTCAGATGTCGAAGCGCGCCGTGATCTGCGCCGTCCCGCGCACCGGCTGCTGCCACTTCATCTGCAGCGTGCGGCCGCCAGCACCCTGCCCCGGCTCGGCATAAGGCGTAAGGTAAACGGTCACGTTGGACGCACTCTTCAGTGGCCCCTCCGACAGGAACGACACCCCCGCCCGCACCTGCGATCCGAAGGGCGCGACATCGGTCAGGTCCACGTTCCACGTGCTGCTGGCCGTCCCTTCGACATGGCGCACCGTCACCGGGTTCTCGGTCCGCTTGACGATGCCGTGATAGGTGTTCCCGGTAAAGAGCAGGTCTGCCGTCCGGCCAAGATCCAGCGTGGCGAAGGTGGTATCCACCCCCTCGACCGCGTCGAGTTGCTGGCCACCGGTCTTCTTGAACAGGTTGTCGGTCACCGTCAGCCCGTTGATGAAATGCCCCGAGCCATAGGGCTTGATCAGGATGAAGTTCATCCAGGGCGCGCTGCCCGTGGCAAAGAAGATGTTTCCATCCAGGCTGAGGCCGTGGAACGACAGCCCACCGGTGAAATCGGGTGCGGGGTCACGTTCATTGCCCCACTCGATGTAGCAATTGTCGACGTAGTTGCCTTCGAAGGTCGTCTTCGCGTTGTTGTCGCACAGCACGAGCCCCGCCGTCCGCGGCCCGTCCGTCACCCCGTCGCCCTGGAAGAAGTGGTTGCCCGACAGGATGTTGCCGGTCCCCGCGATCACGCCGAAATGGCGGAACTTCACCGCGCGGTTGTCGCGCACCTTGATGTCGGAACAGTTGGAGTTGAACGCGATCGAAGTGCGCAGCGGCGCATCTGCCGCCTGTTCGTTGGACAGGAACTGACACCGGTCGATCTGCATCCCCTGGCACCCCTCGCCGGCCGAGGTGATGCCGCGGTCCTTGGGCCCGGTGAAGAAGCAGTCCTGGATCTGGAACACCAGCCCGTCGAGCGGCAGGTTCAGGCCCGAACATTCGCCCGCGCAGAGAAACTCGATATCCGAGATGATGAAGCGCTGCAGGTTCTGCCAGCCGATGAAATCGAGCAGGTACTGGAACCGGGTGAAGGTGTAGCCCTGCGTCACCGGCGCCCCGTAGAGAGCCCCCGACAGGGTCACACGCCCGCCCGCGACATCCTTGGCGGTGACATAGATCTCGCGGCCCACGCCCTGCGGTGCCGTGACCAGCGCGCCAAGCGGGATGCTCGCCACGTTGGACAGCCCGGTAATCCGCCGCGGGTCGGACGCGGACCATGTTCCGGTGCGGGTGTGCACCTCGTCGTTCCAGGCGGCAGAGGCTGCCGCGGTCAGCTGCCCGTTCCGCAGGACACGGCGGTTGGCATAGGTGTTGCGGTTGCCCACCACCGCCTGCACGTCGATCGGCGCCTCGAGGATCACCCGCCGCCCGCACAGGTCGAACCCCTCGTGATCGGACTGGTTGAACAGCTGCTGGATGCCCTTTTTCAACCCGATCACATCGTCTCCGAAGGCCTCGGAATACCCTTTCAGATCGAAGTTCTCGTTGAGCGAGAGCCGCGCTTCATCGGGCATCACCAACCGCCCCTCGAAGCGGACGGGGTTCTCCATCGTCAGGCTGGAGGCGATGAAATAGTCGCCCGCCGGCACCAGCACCTCGCGCCCCGCGGCAGCGGCATCGGCGGCGACAAAGGCCGCGCGGTCGTCGGTGACACCGTCGCCCACCGCGCCGAAATCCTTCACGTCGACCCAGTCCATGATCTTGCGCAGGAAGGCGCTGGTCACATCCTCGACCGCGATGCTCTCGATGCGGACCTGCCCGCCATTGGGGCCAGTGATGTCCAGACCCATGTGCCCATAGGCCGCCTCAGGGCCCCAAGGCATGTCGACGCCGCCGCGCGTGCCCGTTCCGATGATGGCCGAGACGGTGACAACCTCGCCATAGGCGGTCAGCGCAGTCTGGGGGCCCGTCTGGACAACACCGCCGATGTTCTGCCCCGCGCCATTGGCGGCAAACGCCGCGATGCGCACCGTGGGCAGGTTCCCCGACAGCACCTTCACCCGCGCCGAAACCCGCAGATAGAGGCCCGGAACGATCGGCGTCTGCCCCATGAAGCGCAGGCGCGTCGTGCCTTCTGTCTTCACGATCTCGAGGCAACCGCCGAAATCCGCATCCGCCGCAACCAGCGCGGCATTCGCCGCCGTCGCCCATGTGTCGCTGCCCGGCGTGCCGTCCTGCCGCGACCAGACGCCCAGACCGTCCGTGAACGGCGGCGGCATCAGCACCAGACCGTCGGTGATCACCTGGTTCATGTCTTACCCCTTTCCGCGCGGGGAATGCCCCGGCGCGCTCTTGTCCTCGGGCCGGAAAAGGGCAACCGAGGTGCCCTGTCACGGCCACCTCGGTTGTTGAAGCGATATCTGAAGAAACACCCCGGCCGCAGAGCAGCCGAAGGTCGGACAGTGTTCTACGCCACGGGCGTTAACACCGGGTTAACGCGCGCGGCCTCAAACGCCGAGGTCCGGGGCGCGCAGCACCTGCACCCCGTTGATCCGCCAACCGCTCTCGGTCTCGACCATGGCATAGCCGAGGTAATGGGCATTGCCCTGCGCGTCGATCACCTGCACCCGCTGCACCAGCAATCCGCCCAGGCTTTGCAGGTCGATGAAGTCGACCTCGCCGGGGTTCCAGACCATCGGGTAGCCCTGCTCGACCATGCGGGCGAAATTCTCCTCGGTGCGGAAGAGGCCCTGGATGTTGGGGCTGGCAAAGGTCCAGGCCTCGGACACGTCACCGGCGCGGAAGGCGTCGAACTGGCCCTGGATCGTGGCCTCGATATCGGGGTTGGGGGCCACCACCTCCTGCGCTGCAAGGGGCGCGGCGAGGGCGAGAAAGAAGGCGGCAATCAGGCTGCGCAGCATCGGTCCGGTCTCCCTGTCTGTCGGTCCTGTCAGACAAACACGTAGCGCGGGGCCGCGGGGTTTCACGCCCCGTCGAGATCGAGAAACCGAAAGGCGCGGCGCAACTCCTCGACCGCGCGGCCGCGGTACCAGCGACCATGCGCAATCAGGATGCGCTCGGGCTTCCACCCGATCATCCGCCGGACCGAGGCCGCCAGCGCCGCCTTGTCGTAGGTCAGCCGCA
>CAZVQL010000053.1:0-14031 GCA_964629305.1 uncultured Roseicyclus sp. | reverse complement strand
CTTGGCCTGCGGGGCGGTGCGGGGCATCACGACGTGGCAGGGAATGCCGCGCCGGCCCGCCGCGTAGCTGAGCGACAGCGCATGGTTGCCGGAGGAGTGGGTGGCCACGCCCTTGGCAGCCTGCTCCTCGGTCAGGCCGAAGACCGCGTTCGACGCGCCGCGGACCTTGAACGCGCCGGCTTTCTGGAAGTTCTCGCACTTGAAGAAAAGCTCGGCGCCGGTCAGCTCGTTCATGAACTGAGAGGTCAGGACCGGCGTGCGGTGGATGTAGGGTTTGATCCGCTCATGCGCGGCGATCACGTCGTCGAAATCGGGGATCTGCGTGGTGACGGAGTCTTTCATTCTGTCTCTCCCTTATTCGGCGGCGAGCGCGACGGGGGTCGCGGTGCTGCGGTAAACCTCTTGCGCGGCGGCGACGCCGGAGCCGAGGCGAATGTCGAGGCCGAGGTCGGCCATCACCATTTCGGCGGTCGCAATGCCAGATAGCGCGAGAACGTCGGTCAGCATCCCCAAATGGCCGATGCGGAAGACCTTGCCGGCCACTTCACCCAGGCCCGCGCCGAAGGCGACGCCGTAGCGGGTGCTGGCGAGGCTGACGATCTTGGAGGCGTCGAAGCCCTCGGGCGTGCGGATCGCGCTGACGGTGTCCGAGTAAAGCTCGGGGCGGACGGCGCAGAGGCTCAGGCCCCAGGCGTCGACGGCGGCGCGCACGCCCTTGGCGATGCGGGTGTGGCGGGCGAAGACGTTATCCAAGCCTTCGTTCAGCAGCATGGCCGAGCCTTCCTTGAGCCCATTCAGCAGGCCGACGGCCGGCGTGTAGGGGTAGGCGTTGGCAGCATATCCCTTGGCCATGTCGCGGATGTCGAAATAGGTGCGGGGCAGGCCCGCGGTTTCGGCAGCGCTCATGGCTTTCTTCGAGAAGACCGCGATGCCGAGGCCCGCGGGCAGCATGAAGCCCTTTTGCGAGCCCGTGACGGCGACGTCGACCTTCCAGCCGTCGAATTCGAAGGGCATGGAGCCGATCGAGCTGACGCCATCGACAAAGAGCATCGCGGGGTGCTTGGCGGCGTCCATCGCGCGGCGCACGGCGGCGATGTCGGATTTCACGCCGGTGGCGGTCTCGTTATGGGTGGCGAGGACCGCCTTGATCTTGTGGCCGGTGTCGGCGGTCAGGATTTCCTCGAACCGATCGGCGGGGATGCCTTCGCCCCAGGGGGTTTCCACGATCTCGACGGTCAGGCCGTGGCGCTGGCACATGTCGATCCACTTGTGGGAGAACATGCCGTTGCGCGCGGCCAGCACGGTGTCGCCGGGGTTCAGCGTGTTGGTGATCGCCGTTTCCCAGCCGCCGGTGCCGGTGGAGGGGAACACGAAGACCGCGCCATCGGCGGATTTCACCACCCGGCGCACGCCGTCGAGGGCGGGGTGCAGGATGTCCTTGAACAGGCTCGAACGGTGGTCGAGCGTGGGCATGTCACAGGCGCGCCGAAGGCTCTCGGGCATGTTCGTGGGGCCTGGAATGAAAACCGGGTTCTGAAAGCTCATGGGGTGCCGTCTCCTCATCTCTGGGAGCAAACTACGTGTTGGCGTGCCTGCGCACAATTTTTTTGAAAAGGTTTTTCAGAAATGGTAGTGTGCGGCGAGGTTGTTTAATATCAATGACTTGGTATTTTTCGCATCGTGAAAGCGTTTTTCACTGCACTGCAGCGAGGCCGGAATGCAGGACGATCAGGCAGCCGAATCCCCCCGCCGGGCGCGGGGCCGGCCCAAGGCTTGGGACGACAAGACCGAGCAGAACACGATCAAGTCGCTGGACCGGGCGATGGCTGTTTTCGAACACCTGTCCACGATGCAGGGCGCGACCCTGTCGGAGCTGGCCGCCGATACCGAGCAGTCGCCGGCCACGACCTATCGCATCCTGACGACGCTCGAGGCCCGCGGGTTGGTGGAGTTCGACGGCGCGGCCCAGCTTTGGCACATCGGGCCACGTGCCTTCCTGATCGGGGCGCGGTACCTGCGCCGCACGTCCGTGGTGGACCGGGCGCGGCCGATCCTTCGGCGGCTGATGGAGGCAACGGGCGAGACCGCGAACTTGGGGATTGCGCGGGAAAGCCATGTGCTGTTCGTGAGCCAGGTGGAAAGCCATGCCTCGATCCGGGCGTTCTTTCCGCCGGGCTCGCTCTCGCCGATGCACGCCTCTGGGATTGGCAAGGCGCTTCTGGCGCAGATGACCGATGATCGGCTGTCGCGCTACATCGCGACGGCGCCGCTGGATCGGTTCACGGTACGCACGTTGACCGATCCGGTCGATCTGCGCGCCGATCTGCAGGAGACGCGGGCGCGCGGCTTTGCCATCGACGACGAGGAGAAGACCGAGGGGATGCGCTGCATCGCGGCCCCGGTCTTCGACTGGACGGGCGAGGCGGTGGCGGGGCTGTCGGTCTCGGGTCCCGTCAGCCGCGTGTCGGAGGCCGAGACGCCGCGGCTTGCCGATGCGGTGACGGCGGCAGCAGACGAATTGTCGGCGGCGCTGGGCGCAGATCGCAAGGGCTGAGGGTCAGGCCAGCGCGGCGAGGCGGTCGAGGTTTTGCTCGAGGCAGTCGAGGAAGCGGTCGCGCAGCGGGTCGCGCACGTCGGCGGCCCATGCGGCGGCAAGGTGCAGGCGGCGGATCGGCTGGCCGGAAGGCGTCAGGAGCGGGCGGAAGGCCACGCCCGCGACGTGCGCCTGCGCCGACCAGCGGGGTACCACGGCGAGACCCAGGCCGGCGGCGACCAGCCCGACGATGGTGTGCTTTTCCTCGGCGATCTGGGCAATGCGCGCGCTGTGGCCGTGTTCCAGCAGAAGCTTGATGGTCAGGTCGTGGCTGTGTGGGCGCGACTGGCGGTCGGGCACGATGAGCGGCGCCTCTGACAGGTCGTCGACCGTTAGGCTGTCGCGGGTCGCCAGCGGGTGCCCCTCGGGCAGGGCGACGACGGTGCTTTCGGAGAGAAGGGCTCGTGTCACGAGGCGCGGGTCACGCCGGTCGGGTGGGCGCAGGATGGCAAGGTCGAGGCGACCGGAGAGCAGCCGCGGGATCAGCTGGATCGTCTTGCGCTCCTCGATATGGACGGCGACCCCGGGGGCGGCAGCTTGGAAGAGCGGAAGGATCTGCGGCAGCAGCCCCGCCGCGGCACTGTCGATGGCACCGATCCCGAGGCGGCGGGCGCCCGTGCGGCCAAGGCCGCGGGCGCGCGTCTCGAAGGCGTGGGCGTCGGCCAGAAGGCGGCGCGCCTCGGGCAGAAGCTCTTGCCCGGCGGCGGTCAGGCTGACCTGCCGCGTCGTGCGTTGCACGAGAGTGGCACCCAGGTGATCCTCGAGCGCGCGCAGGCGACGGCCGAGCGTGGCCGGAAGCATGTCGAGCCGCCGCGCGGCGCGGCCGAAATGCAGCTCGTCCGCGACGGCGAGAAAGCAGGTGAGATCGGCAAGGTTCACGGATGATCCTGAGATTATAGCGATAACGCATATAATATTGTGACACTTGTGGCGAGGGGTCGTGACACCTTAGTCCGCCGTAAACGCAACGCGAGCCGGAGGTATCCGCCATGCAGACCTACAAGATCGCCGCCATTCCCGCCGACGGCATCGGCCCCGAGGTGATCGAGGCAGGGCTTGCCGTGCTTGATGCGGTGGCCGCGCGCGAGGGCTTCGCATTGGATGTGACGCAGTTCGATTGGGGGTCGGACTACTACAAGCGTTATGGCGAGATGATGCCGGCCGACGGGCCGGAGCAGCTGAAGCCGCATGACGCGATCTTTTTCGGCGCGGTGGGTGCGCCGGATGTGCCCGATCACATCACGCTCTGGGGTCTGCGGCTGCCGATCTGCCAGGGGTTCGACCAGTATGCCAACGTGCGGCCGACCCGCATCCTGCCGGGGATCAAGGCGCCCTTGGCCGGTGTGGGGCCGGGCGATCTGGACTGGGTGATCGTGCGCGAGAATTCGGAAGGCGAATACTCCGGCCACGGCGGGCGCGCGCATCGCGGGTTGCCCGAGGAGGTGGCGACCGAGGTCTCGATCTTCACCCGCGTGGGTGTCACGCGCATCATGCGCTATGCCTTTGCATTGGCGCAGTCGCGGCCGCGCAAGCTGCTGACCGTGGTGACGAAGTCGAACGCACAGCGCTTCGGGATGGTGATGTGGGACGAGATCGCGGCCGAGGTCGCGGCCGAGTTTCCGGACGTGACATGGGACAAGATGCTGGTCGACGCGATGACGGTGCGGATGGTGAAGAACCCCCAGTCGCTCGACACGATCGTGGCGACGAACCTGCATGCCGACATCCTGTCGGACCTGGCGGGCGCGCTGGCGGGTTCACTGGGTGTGGCGCCGACGGCGAACATCGACCCCGAGCGGCGGTTCCCCTCGATGTTCGAGCCGATCCACGGCTCGGCCTTCGACATCATGGGCAAGGGCATCGCCAACCCGGTGGCGAGTTTCTGGACCGCGGCGCAGATGCTGGAGCATCTCGGTCAGCCTGCCGCGGCCACACGGCTGATGGCGGCGGTCGAGCAGGTCTGCGCGGCGGGGATCCTGACGCCTGATGTGGGTGGTTCGGCCACCACGCAGGAGGTGACGGACGCCGTGGTCGAAGCGGTGCGCGGCGCGAACGCCTGAGCCGGTCAGGGGTGGGGCGCCGCCGCGCGCGCGGGACGCCTGCCCTTTTCTGCGGGGGTGAGGCGGACCGACCCCGTGTTGGAGTGTGACCGAATAGCAATACACTCTGTTCGTCGCGTTGGCCGGGCAGTGGGCCGATGGGAGTGTTTTCGCGCTCGAGCGTTCGGTCTATCCTGCTCTTGGTCAGGGCGCCCAAGCAGGTAGCGACATCAACGCATGATTTTGCTGAGAAAACTTGGAGGCGAGTACCGGAATCGAACCGGTGTACACGGATTTGCAATCCGCTGCGTAACCACTCCGCCAACTCGCCGCCGGGGTGTGCCCAGCGAGGTACCCCAAGCGCGCTGCCCGTGCAAGGCGAGATGATGGCAAAGGTCGCATCCGGGCAGCAGAGCGTTGCGCAAGGCCGCCCGGTATGCGAAGAGGCCACGAGGACATAAAGACGGGTTGGTTCAGGTCCCATGGCTGATTTCGCTTCGCGCCGCCGCATCATGGTCGATACACAGATCCGTCCGTCGGACGTGACCAGTTTTCCCATCATCGATGCGATGCTCAACGTGCCGCGCGAGATCTTCGTGCCCGATGCGTCACGCGACCTCGCATATCTCGGTGGGCCGATCCCGCTTGGGGGCGGCCGCCAGTTGATGGAGCCGCGCAGCATCGCCAAGATGCTCGAGGCGCTCGACGTGACACCGCAGGAGATGGTGCTGGAGATTGCTCCTGGCCTGGGTTACACCACCGCACTTCTTGCGCGGATGGCCGAGGCCGTTGTCGCGGTCGAAGAGGACGAGACCCTTGCCCATGAGGCCGAAGCGAACCTCTCGGCGCAGGCGGTCGATAATGCTGCCGTGCTGACAGGGGCGCTGGCGGAGGGGAGTGCGAAGAACGGGCCTTATGACGTCATCGTCGCCTTTGCCGGTGTTGAAGAGATGCCCAAGGCGCTGATCGATCAGCTGAAGGACGGCGGGCGCATCATGGCGGTCTTCATGTCCGGTCAGCTGGGCGAGGTCCGCTTGGGTTTGAAGGTAAAAGGTGAGGTGTCGTGGCGGATGGAGTTCAATGCCACGGCGCCGGTGCTTCCGGGTTTTAATCGTGAACAGGTCTTTGAATTCTAGTGCCGGGTAGCCTTGAGGGGCAGGGCGACCGGCCCCGGCGGACCCGCCGGGTCTACACACGGGGTGAGAGAATGAAGAGCAGGATCATTCACACGGGGCGCGCAGCCCTTGCAGGCATTGTGCTTGCCGTCGTGGGGATACAGGCCGCAAGCGCTGATACCCTGCGCACGGCGATGGCTGACGCATACCGCAATTCGCAGCTTCTGGAACAGAACCGGTTCCTCTTGAGGGTCAGCGACGAGGGCGTCAACCAGGCGGTCGCGCAGCTGCTTCCCACGCTGAATTTCATTGCCAACACGAGCCGAGATTTCGTCGGAGGGACCACCACCTCCACGGCGCGGCTCGTCGGAGAGCTGACGATCTACCAGGGCGGACGCAGGATCGCTGCAACGCGTGCCGCCGAGGCCACGGTCGAGGCGACGCGCCAACAGCTCGTGTCGCTGGAGGGCCAGGTCCTTTTCGATGCAGTGTCCGCCTACCTTGAGGTTTGGGAGGCGCAACAGGTCGTTGCGGTGCGGCAATCCAACGTGCGTGTGCTCATGCAGCAGTTGCGTGCGGCGCGCGACCGGTTCGAGGTCGGCGAGGATACCCGCACCGACGTCGCGCAGGCGGAGGCGCAATTGGCCGAGGCGCGGTCCGCCCTGGCGGCCGCCGAAGGCACGCTCATGATCGCGCGCGAGCTGTTCAACCTCGCGGTCGGTCGGTATCCGAACGGTCTGTCCGGGCCGGGAGGGCTGCCGCATCTGCCGCGAAACGAGGATGAGGCGGGTCGCCTTGCGCGGCAGGAGCATCCGGCGATCCGTGCCTTGCAGTTCGAGGTGCAGGCGGCCGAGTTCGCCGTCGAGGAGGCGCGTGGGGGTGCACGCCCAACGCTGTCGCTCGAGCTGTCGGCCGGCGAGACGTTCAATGCACCGAACCCCGCAGCCGAAGGTGGCGTGGGGAGTGTCGCCCTCACCCTGAACCAGCCCATCTATCGCGGCGGGCAGATCGGATCGCTGGAACGGCAGGCGCTTGCGCAGGCCGAGGCGACGCGGGCCAGCCTCAACAGGCAGGTGCAGGTGAACCTTCAAGCCGTAGGCAACGCCTATGCCAGGCTCAGGATCGCGAGTGCGCAGATCCAGGCGTCGGATCAGCGTATCCGCGCGGCTCAGCTGGCGCTGGACGGGGTGCGTGAAGAAGCTGCACTGGGTGCGCGAACCACGCTCGATGTTCTGGATGCCGAGCAGGATCTGCTCGAGGCACGGATCAGCCGGATCGAAGCCTCGGCCGATCTCTACCTCGCGTCCTATGCCGTGCTGTCGGCCAGTGGCCTCCTGACGGTGTCGCATCTCGACCTGCCGGTGCCGCGCTACGATGTCGAAGCCTACGGCGCTGCGTTCCAGCCGGGCGTGCCGCGCGTGGCCTCGCCTCAGGGTGAGCGGCTTGACGGGCTCTTGCGCGCCATCGGGCGCGAGTGATCGGCGCGCCGCAAGGGCCCGGAACTTTGATCCAATTTTAGCTATGCGTTGTTTCGCGCAACGCTTGCGGCTATCTTCTGTCCAAAGATCTCCATGCGAGAGGTCTGTCGGCCCGGTGGAATCGGTGCCTTTCGCTGTGGTTCATGCAGCGTGACGAGGAGAGAGCGGTCATGTCGGACCCTGCAAAGTCGGCGGACGAGATCGAGGATGTGCTTGCCTCGATTCGGCGATTGGTGTCGGAATCCGGGGCGCCTGGCGGGTCTGCCAAGCCTTCGTCGGCGGGGAAGGACAAACTTGTCCTGACACCTTCACTCCGGGTCACGGAGCCCGATGATCCATGGGCACCCGTTCCGTCGGCATCCGAGACGGCGGACGCGCAAACCGCCGAAGCGCAGTCCGCAACGCGGGATAGCGCAGACGATGATGATCCGGCCTGGGGCCTTGAGGATCGCCTCTCGGACTGGGGCGAGATCGAGGAAAGCGCCGACGAGGCGGTCGCCGATGCCATTGCCGAAAGCGGTGCCAATGACGACGCCCCCCATGACGCCAGATCCATCTTCGATGACGTCAAGGAGGCAGAGGATGCCTTTGACCTGTCCGGGATCGCGCGGTTGGACGGGTTGGACGAGGATGCCGGAGAGGTCGCTGTTTTCGAGGCTGAAACGGGTGACGTTGACTGGCCTGATCGCGGGGCGGATGCCGCCCTGCGCGACCTTGCGGCAGCGCGCTCTGGCCAATCGACGCATGCCGAGCCGTCGACTGTATCCGAGGATACGGCAGCAGATCTCATGCCAGCTGAGAGTGACCCGCTTGAGGCGGACAGCGTGGCCGCAGACACCGTGACCGCGGACGCTGCGCCGGAGGCCCTGACGGGATCCGAGCCTTCACGCGACGAAGCCTTGGCCGCCGTGCAATCCGGCGACAGCCTCGAACCTGAAGCGGAGTCCCAGATGATCGAGACCGACGCCACGGATGCCGTCGAGGAAGACACCGCCTCCGATGAAAGCGTGACACGTGTCTTTTCCCGCCGAATGGGCACGAGGTCGCCCGTGGAGCCCGTCGGGTCCGACCTGGACGACGGTGTCGAGGATTTGGGTGAAGACCCGTCGCCGTTTACCTTTCCTGACGCGGATGAAGGGATCCTTGACGAAGAGACCCTTCGCGAAATCGTGGCCGACGTCGTGCGCGAGGAACTTCAGGGCGCGCTTGGGCAGCGCATTACGCGCAATGTACGCAAGATGGTCCGCCGCGAGATCCGCATCGCCTTGGCCGCCGAAGACCTCGAGTAAGCGGTCCGCGGCGTCCCGCCTCTTTCCCTTGACCGCCGCGGCGGGCGACCGATGTTGAAGTCATGTTCCCGATCCGCGACCACAACCCTTCGAACCGGACCCCTTTTGTCACCTGGGCGCTGATCGCGCTCAACGTGGTGATCTTTCTTTCCTATTACCCGTCACGCGCAGCGTCGGATGCGTTGCTGCTTGCGTTCTACGCCGACTGGGCGCTGGTACCGGCCGAGGTTCTTTCGGGGCTCGACACCCACACCGTACTGACCTCGATGTTCCTGCATGGCGGGTGGATGCACCTGATCGGCAACATGCTTTTCCTGTGGATCTTCGGCGACAACATGGAGGATCTACTGGGGCATTTCGGGTTTCTGGCGTTCTATATCGTATCCGGTCTTGGCGCGGCGGCGGGGCAGATTCTGGCAGATCCCGCCTCGGCCGTGCCGATGGTTGGCGCGTCGGGCGCAATTGCGGGCGTGATGGGCGGGTATCTCCTGTTCTTTCCGAGGGCGCGGATCGACGTGTTGGTGATCATCTTCTTCCTCATCAAGATATTCACCATTCCGGCCTGGCTGATGCTCGGCCTTTGGTTCGGGCTGCAACTGGTCAACGGCCTGTCGATGGACGTGGCGGGGGGCGGCGTCGCCTATTGGGCGCATGCGGGTGGCTTCGTGGCCGGGGCGCTGTTGGTGCTGCCGGTCTGGTTGCGCCGGGGTGGTGTGGCCTACTGGGTCGAGTGGCACGGCCGACCGCCGCATGACGAGGTGTCCTATATCGTAGAGCGCCGTCGTTCGAGCCCGATCCCACGGGTACACAGGGTGACGACCAGCGAGACGGGTGGCCATATGGCGCGTGGCGACCTGACTCGCGTTCCGCGGAGCGGGACCAGCCGCCGGGGCAGCGGATCGCCATGGCGCGGTCGGCGGGGCTGAGTGCGTTGCGCCTTCGCAACCGGTTGAATTGTGGCATTCTCGTGGCGAAAACTTGATGAACGCTTAAGCGTTCCTATATATCGTGCTGGCGTTGCGGTTGGCCTACTGGAAACTGTGCGTTTCCATCGTGAGTTATGCGGTGGGCGAATACCACATATGCGGAATTCGCATCACAGAATCGCCTCGAATTCAGGCACAAGAGGCGTCACGCCGGACATGCAAGAGCAAAAACAAAGGACGACGAAATGCGAGATTTCGTTGATGGCACGGCCTTCAACTTCGAACAGGGTCAGCGGGCGCGCAAGTTGTTTGCCGCCGTGGTCCTCGCCGCGCTTGATGATGCCATTGCCGACGACAAGAAATACGGTAACGGGCCGGAACAGATCGCACGCTGGGCGCGTTCGCGCGACGGGCGCGAGGTGCTGTCCTGTGCCGGAATCGACCCCAACGAGCGTGTCGTGCAAGGCCTGATGGCTTTCGTCGCGCAGGGTGTGCGGACCTCGGTCGCGCTCAGCCGTGAAGAGAGTGAGCGTCGCCATCAGGCGGAAGCCGAGGCCGAAGCGGCCTGACCGTTTCCGAGTACCGCTGCCTATCATGAGAAACGCGCCCGCTCTGCAGGGCGCGTTTTTCTTTTGATTCCGCGTATCTGCGTGCAATGAGCAGGAAGTGTAGCGGGTGCTCAGGTGGCGAGGCACCTTGCGCGCATACAGATGACGCCGGCCAACCGGGCCCCGAACAGGCTGCATGGCGATCTGCTACTCGAAAACTTGGTGCGGGCGGTGGGACTCGAACCCACACGGCACGAAGGCCCACGGATTTTAAGTCCGATATGTCTACCAGTTCCATCACGCCCGCATCGCGCGTCATGGCTAGCCGGTTGTAGGCGAATTGGCAATCGAAGGGCACGGCGGAAGGGGTTCGACCGCACGCTCGGCGCTGGGGTGCCGGGCGTGCGGCCCGTCCGGTCGAATGACCGGCAAACACTCCGGCAAACCTGGGCGCCGGATACCTCGACCCTGGCCGAAATTCGTTAATCAGTCGTAAACGCGGGTGGGCGTCGCCGATCCTGACCTGCGGTGTATTGCGTCAGATCAAGGCGCAGCAGCCTGTACGCGTTCATCATGGACCAAACGCGCGGACCCGCACGATGGCGAGGAGAGGGTCATGTCCATGCGAAATCGCGATACGGTCACCGTGTCGCCGCCGACCTTTGATCGAACTGCCTTTGCACGCACGGATGCTGCCTTGCCGGCGGCCCATGCCCCGTTTGACCGGGACTGGCTTATGGCGCGCTTTGCCGAGGGGCTTCAGATCCGGATGCTGAAGCCGCCCTACGAAGGCTTCGTGATGTTCCAACCCGGTCGGCTGGCGTGGCGCCCGATCGTGGGAGCGGAGCGCGCAATCGTTATCCATGATCTGCGCGTTGCGCCCGGACGGCTTGCTCGTGACAGCGCAAAGCGGCTCTGGTCCGTGACCAGCAATTTCGCGCAATACTACGGTTACAGCGCGGTCCTTGCCCTTTTGGGAAAAAGTGCCGGGCTGGTCTCACCCGAGTTGGCGCCGGGGCGTGGCTGGCTGACGCTGGACAAGGGGCCTTGTGACGAACGCCTTGTGGCACAGGTGTTGCACGGGCCGCTTGCCTTGCCATCCCTTCCCGCGAACTGGGAGCTGAGAGCCGCCGCTATCGGTGCCGGGCTGGTCATCCAGACCACCGGAGAGAGCCTTCGTCTCGAGGCGGCCGCCCGAAGCACGGTCGATGCCCTCGCCGCCAGGGGCATAGCTGTCCGCGTGGACAGGTTGGTGGATGCCGAGGATGTGCGGTCGCGTGCGCTATGTCCGGGGGCGGCTTACACGGTTGCCTGCGGCGGTCGCGTTCTCGGAGGGGCAGAGCTTGGGCCGGGTGAATTGCTGCGTGCGGTTCGATGTGGCGCGAATGCGGGTCAAAGCCCCTCGTAGCTGCAGATCGCGTGTACGGGCACGCCCATCGCTTCCAGCTTGGCGCGCCCCCCGAGGTCGGGCAGGTCCACGACAAAGGCGCAACCCACGACCTCGCCCCCCAGCCGTTCGATCAGCTTGATGCCGGCCTCGGCCGTGCCGCCGGTGGCCAGCAGGTCATCGACGATCAGCACCTTTTGCCCGGCCTCGACCGCGTCGTCGTGGATCTCGACCGTCGCCTGCCCGTATTCCAGCTGGTAGTCCTGTTCGATGGTCTTGGCGGGCAGCTTGCCCTTCTTGCGGACCGGCACGAAGCCCTTCGACAGCTGGTGCGCCACCGCGCCCCCAAGGATGAAACCCCGCGCCTCGAGGCCTGCCACCATGTCGATCTGTTCGCCCACGAAGGGGGAGAGCAGCTGGTCCACGGCCAGACGGAAGCCGCGCGCGTCCTGGAAGAGCGTCGTCACGTCGCGGAACAGGATCCCCTCGTGCGGGAAGTCGGGGATGGTGCGGATGTAGTCCCGGACGGTCTTGTGGGTCGGCATGGCGTTCGCGGTCCTTTCGGGGGCTGAAGGGTCAGCTGCGGGGGTAGTGGCGGCGGAGGGCTGCGGAATCCTGCCCGCGCAGCCAGACGGTAGAATTGCCCGTCTCGGAAAAGATCGAGCGCTCGTAGGCTGGCGAGGCAACATCGGTCGGCAGACCCATGGCCTGCACAAGTTCCTCGAGCACGACCGAGGCGATCTCGCGGCGGCGGATGTCCTGGCTGATGGCGACGGCGGCGGCCACGATATCGCCCCCGCGCGAGCGCAGGGCCACGCGGGCGATGGCGATCTCGGCGCCGTCCAGCTCGGCCACGGAAGTGCCGTCGATCCTGCCGCCCTGCGGCGTGTCGACAAGGTAGACGGGAATGTCGAGCGCGCCCTCGTAGGCGCGGCTGAGGAAGAGGGCGGCGCCGCTGGCGTTGATCTCGGCGATGGCGTCGTCGATGGCCCGGTCGATCAGGTCGAGCTTGTAGGACGGGAAACTGGCTGCGATGTCGGCGATGCCGACGCGCAGGCGCAGGCGCCGCTCCTCGGGCCAGCGGATCACCGGCTTGGCGCACTCCCCGCCGGGCGGGGCGGCGCAGGCGACGAGCCGGTAGAAATCCTCGTCCGAGACGAGGTCGGGCACCTCGACGAATTCCTGCGCGTCGAGCCGTGGCGCGAGGAGGAGAAGGCAGAGGCAGAGTAACGTCAGAAGCCGCATGACGACAGGTGAAGCCAAGCGCCGCCGGGGCGCAAGCGGTCGCTGCGTCGAGCGGCGGGGGCTGTTGCGCGAAGACCGCGTCAGGGGGCGAGGTGGCGTGACAGGAAGGCCAGGACTGCCGCGCGCATGGCAGGCGTCTCCCGATGGCCGCTGTCGGGTTCCACAAGTACCTCGAGACGGTCGGCGTGGTGCGCGTAGGCGGCCTTGAGCCGTGCCAGCGCGGGGCTGCGTGCCGCCTCTGCGGTCAGGGGGTCGTCGGCGCCGAGGCAGACGAGCTGTGGGCGCGGCGCGACCAGGGCCGCGACGTCGCCCATGTCGCCCTCGGACAGCAGGCCGGGCACGGTCATGTAGGGCCCGTGCAGGTCATGCGCGCCCGTGGCAATCAGCGGTGCGATGTCGGCGAAGACGCAGAGATGGGCTGCGGCGGCGATACGCGGGTCCAGCGCGGCGAGCCAGTAGGCGTGGGTACCGCCCATCGACAGGCCCAGCGTCGCGATGCGCGTGGCGTCGATCTCGGTTTGCGTGGCGAGCCAGCCAAAGGCCGCCGAAAGCTCGGCCAGCATCTGGCCCATCAGGGGTCGACCCTGCCAGAGGGCGGCCTTGGCCAGCGCTGCCTCCGGCCCCTCGGCCTGTCGCGCGCCGAAGGGGACGAGGTCGATGGCAAGGCTTGCGATGCTTCGCTCGGCCAGCGCGGGGCCGTAGGGGGAGATCAGGGCAGGGCGCCCGATGATCAGTTCATCGGCGCCGGTGTCATAGCGGTTGCCGTGGGCGTGACAGTAGAGAACGGCGGGGAAGGGGCCGGGCCCTTCGGGGCGGGGGGAAAGGGCCGGCACCTCGGCCTCGCCGATGCGCAGGGTCAGCCGGGTGAGGGGGTGCGATCCGATACGCGCGGCTTCGGCGGCCAGCGGTGGCCCATCGGGCCAGCCAAGCAAGTGCCAGAGCCGCGTGGGGGTAAGGCGCGGTTCAGTCACATCGCGTAGGGTGGGTGCAACCCACCATCTTCCCGACCATATGGTGGGTTGCACCCACCCTACGGGATGCTCCGCGCCCGCCCAGCGTCACAACACTCGGCCCGCGACCGCGCCCAGCTTCTCCACCATCGCGGCATCGCGCGCCTCGGGCGCGGTCAGGATCGCGTAGTCGAGTGCGCGGTCGCAGCCGTTCGGACAGGGCGCGCGGTCGGGGCCCAGCAGCTCAGGCAGGCGGGCCACCAATGCCCGCGCCTTGTCGGCGTTGCCGGTCAGCGTTGCGATGATCTCGGAGATGTCGACGCTGCCATGTTCGGGGTGCCAGCTGTCATAATCGGTGATCATGGCCACGCTCGCGTAGCAAAGCTCGGCCTCGCGGGCGAGTTTCGCCTCGGGCATGTTGGTCATGCCGATCACGTCGCAGCCCCAGACCTCGCGGTAGA